>CAZAGD010000066.1:0-11179 GCA_964484485.1 uncultured Syntrophaceae bacterium | reverse complement strand
TCCACATAAGAAATAAAGCCAAATGCGGCAAGGGACAAGCCCTTGCCCTACGTTTGAGATTTTTTTAATTTCTCGTAGGGCCAGCCCTTGGGGCTTGCCAAACCATGCCTTAAGATGTCGTTTATTTTATGCTCCCATTAATAACTGCCTGGCTAATTCTTAATTATGAAAAAGCGAGTCAAGGAGCACTTGGGAGATCTCTGAAAAACTTACTTTTCGGTCACTCCCGCGAAAGCGGGAATCCCGAAGTGCCTTGAAAATAATGGATCCCTGCTTGTGCAGGAACGACGTAATTACATCCCGAGGAACTTTTTCAGAGATCCCCTTGTATTTCCTGTTTTTCAAGTGGGAATTTCTACTTCGCCCTTAATCCAGGGGTGTCCTACTTTTTCTAAGAAAGCAATAAGTTCATCCGGGTTTTGGGCATCCTCTTCAGTAGCAATTTTATCATATAATCCCTTAGCTTCGAGCACATCCCGATATCTTTCCTTAATCTCCTTAGGCATCCAGACAATTCTGGCCAAACCCCCATCAGCCTGAATAAACTTTGGCGACCTGATCTGTTCCAGTCCGGTGCCTAATCTACCTTCGATCTGTTTGCCCCCAGAAGTCTCTCCCGCCATCCGGGTGAAGGTGCTGCCAATAACAGTCGTGCCTTTATACTCGCGGTGGACAATGCCAAAGGCGTCTACCTCCGGAATGTAAAAAACGATGCCCTGAAAGCAGCCGCAGGAGGTGTGGGGATGTTCAAAGGCACTGTATAAATAAACCCGATTGTAGGTTCCCAGGGATTTTTCGGCCACCACTTTGTTCAGTCCCTCATATTCTCCTTTTATGGGCTCAATGATTTCCCCTTTTTCAATAGCGAAAATAGGACCTTCCGGATCAATCTTTGCCGCTGCCCGGCCGTCAAACCAGTTGATGGCTCCACAGTTAGCAATTCTATTAGGAGTTATACAACACACGTGGGTGGGGGCAAAACTCTGGCACAGGACGCATCCATAAAAGGATTCTACATCCTCATCTTTTAGCCCGCGAGCTCTTTCATCTCTTTCATTATATCTTTTTAAGGCCTCAGGTAATAGTTGCTGTATTTTTTGGGGATCAGTAATGATGGTTGTTTGGATTTTTTCAATAATGGGCATTTCGGAAGTGTAAAGGAAATTCAGAATTTCCCCCAATTCCCTTAAGGAGGTAAAGCCGCTTTTATAGGCCTCCGTACTCATCCTGAGCCACATATCCTGCCTTTGATTCAAATGATACCAGCCCTGGATGAAATTTACATACATATGAATTTTTCTTTCGATAATCGATTCCGCGTCTTTATCGAGTTCTGATCCAGCCACATCAATCAAAAGGGCGATGGGATAAGAACCTCCCTTATCCGTTTCCAGGTTGTAAGGCTCTAAATCTTTGATATCCGGACCAATAAGTTCTACCTTTTCATGCTCGATTTCGTCAGCACTTTTCACTGTGGCTAACTCAAACTTATAGGGTACTTTTAATCCTCCAAACTCCATATAAAGGTTTTCTTTCCTGATGACCTCTCCTTCATATTGGGGGCCAATGTCTACATGGAATTCCATATCCCTCTCTCTCCTTTCTTAAAGGTTTATTATTTTTCTATTCCTTTTGCAAGTTTTCGATAATCCCTTCCAAAATATTTTTCCATTGTTCATCTTTCCTGATATTGGGCAAGGAAAAGTCAGCGTGGGGATAAAAATACTTACAAAGGGTCATGGTCTTCAAATGCGGAGCGAAATGCTTGAGGACTGAAAGTCCTTGGTTTCCCAAATCGGTCCTAAACCCTAAGAACATTACCAGATCATGGTTCCCTTCCTTCCTTACCCCTTTCCACTCTGGGTCCTTGAGGGCGTGAATAATCTCCACGATATCATAAACGCTATCTGGCTTAACACCTTTTTCCACCATTTTTGCTTTCACAGTAGCCGTGGCGCAGGTAGGAATATTCTTGGTCTTGACCATTTCCAGCGCATAATCCAAGAGGAGCTTACCACCTAACTGGATATTAAGGACGCGCGGTCCCAATACTAAAAGGGGACGCTGGGCTTTAGCTACTTGCCTGGCCAGCTCGGCAGGATCTTCGATTACTCTAGCCGTCCTCGTCCCTGTAAGAATGTTTACCCTATGTAAGGGCATGAGAGGAGCTAATTGACTCATTTTTACCTCCTTAACTATTAATTAGTGAATAACAGAATCAACCGGAACTTTAGTTTTGTAAGTACCAATAAGGGTTGGCAGACCAACCGGTTCTTTTGGCTTCCAACCAATTTCCGTTAAATAAGCTTTAACCTCTTTTTTGTAAACCAAAGGAATGTCCGCGTCTCTTCTTACAAAGAGATGCAAGTCTTCTGGAAGACCTCCTCCCATATATTTCTTGTAAAGGGAGATATAATGGTTGAGCTTGATTGCTCTTCCCTGCGGCGTATCATTCCTTCTGATGCAAAGTTTGGGGATCATGACCATGGCCTTTTCCTTTGTCTCGCATACGTAGGCGAGATGCTCCGGTGCTGGTTCACCGGTTTCCACAATTTGTTTTTTCCGCGCATCCATAACCTTCCAGTCATCTTCTTCCTTCCGCGAAAGATAAAGGCGTCGATACTTAGAAGAATGAGGGCCGAGAAGCACTGGGATTCCTAGTCTGTTACATCCCGTGGCAATACTGGCGGCCTTCTGTGAATATGCCCCCCAGGCCACACCTACAGCACCTAATCTGTTCAGCGTATGGTCGGCGACAACTTCATAATTTCCCCGCAAAGGCAGTTTGGCAAAAATGTTGACTACTTTAATCGCTGCACCAGTAATGTGACTGTTAGCCACACAGGAACCGACATTGACTACTCCACCAGCATCAAAAACGGCCGGATATTTCTCATAAACGGTTTTACCATCAGCATCTTTTTTCATCCCGGCTACCATGGCTGCACAACCTGAAAGAACTACAATATATTTCCGCTTGGCGAATTCATCGACCATCTCATATATATCTTCTACATCGGGATAGTTAGAACATCCGACTATGGCCACTATTCCGGGAATAGTTCCCAAGGTGATGGGCGCCCCCACAGTTCTAATCTCCGTATCCATAATCGGGCCTCTCCCGGCTCTAATTTTCCAGCTTTCTTTACTGGCTCCTACCTGCATGATTTTGAAAATGGGCACTTGACGGGGGCATATCTCTTCGCACTTACCACAACCAATACACATATTAAATTGCTGCTTAATCAGATCAAAATTACCTTTGGCCACTTCACTTATGCCGGCTCCTATAGAAAAGAGATTGGGACAGGCTTGCTCACACATTCCACAGTTATTGCATTTCTTAGCTAATTCCATGGCCTCTTGTTCAGTCAACCACTCTTTTCTCCTCTCGGGGGCAATCTTCATAGCTACTTTTACGGCCACTTCCGCAGCTTTCTTTGGATCTAAGATGGCAAAGTGTTTTTTCTCCTCTACCATCTTTTTTACGATTTCATCAGCCTCCAGATCACTGGCCTCCTCCAACCCATACATCGCTTTGTCGAGAGTGGCAATCATGGCGGAGCCTGCTTTGGTAGCTTCTATGGGCATGTCTGTACGAATACATTGTTCATCAGTCATAATTACATCGGCAATTCCGGACCTAATAAAAAAGAGCTGCCTGGAAAGAGGGCCTACTACTTTAGCTTTATCTGAATACCGCGAGGTCTCTAAAGCTGTGCAGCATATACCTCCAAACTCCACTTGATCGTAGAGATTGTTTTCCCGTAAATAATCGATAACTGTAGAAGAAGTAGCTGGATTGTGTCCGACGAAAAGGATGATAGGCTTTTTCTTGTCAAATGAATTCCAGCCCAAATCTACGAGAGGGGTTTCCGCCACTGATGTTGGATAATTAAAGCCGACAATTTGGGCAATGTCCGCCACTTCCATCCCCACATGATCTAACATCCCCGCATGGAGAGCCTTGGATTCATAGTCCAAAGCGCTCCCTTCTTGCCCGGTGTGCACGGAATCAAGAAGCTGAGTGATCTCCTTAGTCACATATTCAATAGCAATCTTGAGATCCCCTAGGGTTTCTGGTTTATAGCCCAGGACTGTCCTTATATGGGGTGCCTCAACTTCAACTCCCACCCCTAAATCAATCTTTTTATCCGGGCCATGTTTTTCAATTAAAAATTCTAGAATATGGGCCCCATGAGCCGTATGACAGGAACATCCGATTAAACAGGCTAAAAGCACAAACCTCGCCTGCTGGGTAGCAATATCAATTCCACATGCTCCCCTTTGACTGCCAGTTAAATCGCATTTTCCATAAGTGCAAAAACAGCACAAATCGCAGAAAGGGGCATAAAAAGGTTTATAAGTTTGGAGGATCCTCATGTCCCAGTTTCTTAATTCCGCAATTTCCGGCATCGGTGTTGGCCCCACTGGCTCCCAGGGAAGTTCCGCCTTTATCTTCTCATGAATCTCTTTTAATTTTTTGGTAATTTCCTTTAACTCTGCCATTTTTCATTTCCTCCTAATAAAGTTTTTTTGACCAATTTGAGAGTCTCTGGATGTCTCAAGACCAGCAGATTGGCACCAGCCAGGCAAAGAGTAGTCGCTGTGATCGCTTCCCAGAGTAACCCTTGAGTTTCATTCTCTTTGGCCTGTTTTGTTTTGTAACATTCGCTTCCTAAATTAGCAATGATCGGCATCATAGTCATGTTATCCTTAGTAATTACCCCTATCTGTTTTACCCTTTCCATCAGAGAAAAACTATATTCAATCCCATATCCTAAGGGTGAAGAAAGGGGATCGATAACCACCCGTTCTGGTGGCAAAAATTTACAAAGTTTGACATTTAATTCCTTAAGGAGGTTAATGTCTAACGGGCTTTGGGCAATAGCTATATGGCCATGGTCCAAGATAGCTTTACCGACGATTTCATAGTTCTCTTTCTGTACTGGACCGATTAAAAGATTTTCCCCCGTACATACCTCGGCCACTCTGGGCAAAACTTCGGCATCTTTCTTTTCATCACCTGAGCCGTAAACGATCAAAGGCTTTTTCAATTCAGTCAGCATCTTTTTCACCAGTTGAGCAGCCTCTTCCGGCGAACTATCCTTTTCTGCCGGATCGGTACTAAGGAGGGTTAAACAGATAGCATCCACGCCGAAAGTTTCACATTTCTTCGCCCATTTAATTGGATCGGTAATAGTGTCCCCGAAGGGTTCAAGCAGGTGGGGAATTTTTTCCCCGGGCTCCATATCCATAACTTCTAAAGCAAATCGGGGCGGGTTAGGCATTGTCCCTTCATCAAAGTAATGGAAGGGAAGAATATTTTCACCCCCAATCTTCAAAGTCTTCTCGCCGCGGCCAATGGTGATTTCCCGGACTACTCCTTTGTAGGCTTCAATAGGTGCTTTATATTCCATTTCTATCCTCCTGTAATAGTGACTTGAAAAAAACTAAAATTCATTAAGTTTCCAACCAGGCATCAGAATAAAGGGTTTGAGCCATTAATACTCTGGCTGTTTTTACATAGGCAGCTTCTTTTTCAGGCAAGGTGGTTAAATCAACTTCTTCGCCATCCATCGTTTTATAGATCAGTTCCGTAACATGGGAGAGCTCCCCTTTCATCAAGGACATTAATTCTTTATCCAATGGGTCGGCAATTGCGGAATAGAGGCCATTACGGGCTAACATGACCAAATAAGTGCGGTTGAGAATGGGGCGCAAATGATGGGGGACCCCATTGGAAACATTTGAAAGGCCCACGGTGGACTTAACTCCTGGCAACACATCCTGCAAAATCTTAATAAATTCCAGACAGACCACAGCCGCTCTCTGCCCTTCTCCGGCGGTGCTGATAGGTAAAATGATGGGATCGACCCAAATATCTTCATTGGGTATGCCTAACTCATTGGCGTAAGCCACTGTCTCCATAATACTCTCTATTTTTGATTCCACTTCCGGAGGCATACCTTTATCAGTCATCACGGAGATGACCACATCACAATTATATTTTTTAGCCAAGGGTAACATCTGTTCTTTAGAGTCTTTTTTCCCTGAGGCCGAATTAAGGAGAGGTCTTTTTTTACAATGCTTCAATCCGGCCTCCATGGCCACGGGATTCATGGTGTCAATGGACAGAGGCAGATTGCTCACCTCCTGTACACAATTGACCAGCCATTTCATGGTCTCTTCCGTGTCTTTTTTCATAGGCCCCACATTGAGATCGATATAGTCTGCTCCCGCCTCAGTTTGTTCTTTAGCCAGACGCTGAATCACTGTAGGATTCCTTTCTTTAAGCGCCGTGGACACTTCCTTAGAAATAACATGAATATTTTCTCCGATAATGATCATAACTTTTCCTCCTCTTTATATTCCTTTTTCTTAGCCACAAAAGCTCCCACGGGGCAAATTTCGACCAACTCCCCTCGTTGGCCGCAGGGTGAGACTCCCACGGGTTGATCATCAAAAGTCGTCACCCACCGCTGGAAGCCTCGATAGGCAAAACCAATAGCACCCATCTCCAGTTCTTCCTCAAAGTACCTAACACACTTACCACATAGCACACATTTCCTGGGCTCGTATATAAAAAACGGACTTGTTTCATCAAGGGGGCGTTCTCGGAAAAATTTTTTAAATCTCTCGGTATTTAATTTTACCCGCAGGTATTTAGCAATCCTTGGCAATTCACAAGCTCTATTTTTTAGACAGTGGGCGCAATCTACCGGGTGATTGCTTAAGATTAACTCAAAAGCCGTGCGCGCTAACCTTAGAGCCATTTTCCCTTTCGTCTTGACTACCATTCCTTCGGTAACTTTTGTGGAACAAGCAGTCACTGGATGGGTTATTCCTTCTATCTCCACAAAGCAGAGTCGACAAGCCCCGTAAGGCTCCTTGTCCTCTCTCCGGGCGCAAAGATTAGGAATATAAATACCATGGTCCAGAGCTACCCAGAGCAGGACTTCTCCTTCCTCACATTCAATCTCTTGGCCATCGATGAATAGGCGAATTTTTTTCACTCTGGCAGATGTTCAATAGGAGATCTTTAAAAACCGACTTTTGGTCACTCCCGCGAAAGCGGAAGTCCACAAAAGCCTTGAAAATACTGGGATTCCTGCCTGCTTCAGCCTGCTTCGTGCTTGCGCGGAATGACGTAATTACATCTCGAGAGAATTTTCCAAAGATCTCCATAGCAAAAATTGCCGCTGATTACAAGCTATTTTAGGGCCCTTTTAGGACCCGCTTTGTTTCCCTTTATCTTTCCCTGTTGGCCATCGTTTTTTTATACCTCTGGTCGCGGCAAAAGTCCAGCTCTATCTACGATTTCATGGACTACTTCTTCCCATTCAATGGCCATCAGATGAATTCCATGCACTCCTTTAATCTCGCGCAAGCGCTGAATCTGCTCTACACAGATTTTTATTCCCTCTTCTCTAACTTTATCTTTGCTCACTCCTTTTAAGCGATTGATGATCTCATCGGGAATCTCCATGCCAGCTACTTTTTCCTTCATATACCGGGCCATGCCCACTGATTTCAAAGGCGTTACTCCCGCTAAAATGTGCACTTTTTCATCTAAGCCGCGGTCTCGGACCATCTCCATAAAACGCGCAAATTTTTCCAGGTCGTAAATACATTGCGTTTGGATAAAGTCAGCGCCGGCAGCTACTTTCTTAGCCAAACGAATAACCCGGTAGGCAAAGGGATCGGCAAAGGGATTCTCCGCGGCCCCGATGAACATAGCCGGAACACCTTCAATCTCATCGCCGCCAAGAACCTTATGCTCATCACGCATGCGCCTGACCATGTGGATGAGCTGGATTGAATCTAAGTCAAAAACATTCTTGGCTGTGGGGTGATTCCCAAATTTTTGATGGTCGCCAGTAAGACAGAGGATGTTGCGGATGCCCAAAGCATAGGCGCCGAAGATATCACTCTGCATGGCGATGCGATTTCGGTCTCGACAAACCATCTGCATGGTCGCCTCTAAACCCATCCGTTGTAAAATAGCCCCGACCGCAATAGAAGACATGCGCACAATGGCTGTTTGATTATCAGTCACATTAATGGCATCCACATTGCCCCGCAAAAGATTAGCTTTTCTCTCAATTACGGACAAATCAGCACCTTTGGGTGGCCCCAGCTCGCCCGTAACGGCAAATCCTCCGCTGGTCAAAATTTTTTCTAATCTACTCCCTGCTTTCATATCCTTAAATCCTCCCGGACGCGCCGGCGGGGTCCCCCATCCCGACTCTTGGACCAATCCTTGACCGGGATAATGACTTCTAACTTATCTAACTGGCCTAATTCTTGCAGCCGATCATATATTAATTGCCATCCACAGGCAATCTCCGGATCTACTTCACATTGGCCATTTTTGGAACCGCCGCAAGGGCCGTTAAGCAGGCTTTTGGAGCAACGACTGATAGGGCAAATTCCTCCAGTAAGATCAAGCACACAATTGCCGCAAGCTTGACACCTTTCTGTCCATACCCCCTGTTCCTCGGTCACCCCAATAAATTGGGTATTTACTCCTGGTAGAACAGGATGATGGCGAAATTTTTCGGCGACAAATTGAATTCCAGCCCCGCAAGCTAAAGAAAGGATAGCTTGGTACTCGTCGGCATATTCCCGCATCGGCTCCAGATACTCTGTATCGCACTGCCTTTCTAAAGTCACCTCTTTTGTCTCCAGAGATCTCCCCTGGGTATTCCGCGCTAAGCGCAAAGCGGCCGCTAATATACCAACTTCTTTTTCTCCGCCGGCCGAACAAACTGTCACACATCCTTTACAGCCAGCTACAATTATCTTATCGAAAGGCTCAATCATAGCTAAAATTTCTTTGATGGGTTTTCCTTCGGCAATGATCATCTTCTTCTCCTTAAATTACTGTTTAACTTACCCTTTTCTTCACCCGGCCAAGATGTTTCTTTATACCTAATAATTCAAGCCAGTTTTATACCTTCTTGTGGCCTTATAGCTATTTTCTTGACCACTTTAATTATTTTGTTTTTTTAATTATTTACCACTTGCTCCAATATTGTATTTTCTTCTGGCTCCTTGCTCCCTGCTCCGAGCATTTTTTTTATCGGACTCGGTCCTAATTTTCTTATCTTTTCCGTCATCTCTCTGGCAACTTCTGCGAAACGGGGCCCCATGGCCGCGGACATATTATACATTTCCAATCTTTCTCCGCCTAGGCCCACCTCCTCCAAAATGCGCTTAGCCAAGGCCACGCGTTTTTTGGCCCGCAGATTCCCTTTGAGAAAATGACAGTCTCCTTCTAAACAGCCCGCCACATAAACGCCATCGGCTCCTTCTTCAAAAGCTTTGAGTAAAAAAAGGACATCCACTTTTCCGGTACAAGGAACACGGATAATCCGCACATTGGGCGGATATGACAAGCGCATAGTCCCCGCTAAGTCCGCGGCTGTGTAAGCGCAATAATGACAACAAAAAGCTACAATGAGTGGCTCAAAATTTTCCATCATGCCGCCTCCGCCTGCCTAATTGCTTTTAGCTCCTTTTCCAAGAGAGCTTGGCACTTGGCTAAAATCTGCTCATCAGTAAAATGCTGTAAAGTAATGGCCTTGCCCGGACATTCGGCCACGCATATCCCGCACCCATGGCACATGGCTGGTTCGATCTCGGCTACGCCATCTGCATTAATCACGGGTACATTGTAAGGACAAACGCGCACGCAGGTGAGGCAAGCCGCACATTTTTCCGGATTGACTACGGAAACTATGCCACCTACTAAAATCTCATCTTTAGCCAAAATAGTACAAGCTCTGGCCACGGCGCCCTTGGCTTGAGCTATACACTCATCAATCAGTTTTGGCCCATGAGCCAGTCCACAGAGATAAATCCCCTCGGAGGCGAAATCTACTGGCCGTAATTTCATGTGCGCTTCTAAGAAAAATCCCTCGGCTGTACGCGGAACCTTTAGCATACTGGCTAATTCGGCAGTATCAGCCGCAATCGTAGCTGCTGATAGAGCTATATAATCAGGAGCAAACTCTATCTCTTCTTTTAAGGTGGGGTTAAATACTACGACTTTAAGCCTTCCTTCTTGGATTTTAACTTCGGGCGGCCGATCTTCTTCATAGCGCAAAAAGCGGACGCCGGCCTGACGGGCTTGGCTATAATAAGTCTCTAAAAGTCCGTACATGCGCATGTCCCGGTAAAGAATAGTAACCTGAACATGCGGATTAAGTTCCTTAAGATGTAAAGCATTCTTTACTGCTTCCGCGCAACAAACCCGACTGCAATAGGGGCGTTCCTCATTCCGCGAACCAACGCATTGAACCATTACTATTTCTTTAACCTCTTGCCACCGCCGGGAATCTTTAACTAATAAATCTTCTAATTCTAATTGAGTAACTATGCGCTCATCTTGGCCATAAAGATACTCTTTTGGTTTATATTCCTCTCCGCCTGTGGCCACAATAGTTACTCCATGTTCAATCTCCCTACTGAACATCCGCGGACCAACCAAGATATTGGTTTTAAAGTTGCCAACATAACCGGAAAAATCGGTCACGACGGCGTTAGTAAAGACTTGGATGCGCGGATGCTTCTTCACTTTCTCTTGCAGGATTTCCAGAAACTGAGCGACATCTTGACCATTTAGAGTGCGGCGCAAATAGCGGAGATTTCCCCCAAGCTCCGCCTCTTTTTCAATTAAAACCGCCTCAAACCCCTGTTCGGCCAAACCTAAAGCTGCCTCCATTCCGGCTAATCCTCCGCCGATTACCAGGCCTCTTTTAGTCACTCTCTTAGGTAATTCTTGCAACGGCTGCAGCAAGCGGGCATGAGCAATAGCCATCCGCACTAAAGCAGAGGCTTTATCTGTGGCCTCCTCCTTTTCCTGCATATGTACCCAGGAACACTGGTCGCGAATGTTGGCCATTTCAAAAAGGTAGCGATTCAGGCCAGCTTCCCTAATCGTCTCTTGAAAGAGGGGTTCATGGGTACGGGGAGTGCAGGAAACTACGATAACTCTATTTAAATTATGTTCGGCTATTGCTTTTTTTATCTTTTCCTGGGTGTCTTGGGAGCAAGTATAAAGGTTTTCATCCACAAAAACTACATTTTTAAATTTCGCGGCATATTCTTTGACTGCCGGTACATTAACTACGCCACCAATATTGTTTCCACAGTGGCAAATGAAAACACCAAT
>CAZAGD010000065.1:0-71901 GCA_964484485.1 uncultured Syntrophaceae bacterium | reverse complement strand
CCCGCCATTCTTTGCGGAAAGAAGGTGGATAAGTATATAGACGTTAATTTCTAGCCGATTTTAATTTCGCCCCGCTTGCTTCTGCCAGAGGCAGGCCTGAGCCGTATCAAGCTATTTACCAAAAAACTGATCGACGGTCAGCGTAAAAATAACTTGACACCTTTTTGAGGGTATGTTAATAAATTTTGAATGAATAATCATTCATTATTTGCTCATAATGAATTTTACGTAGCCGGGTTAATATTTTTGGCGCGTCGTAAACTGCGGAATTTAGAATGAAAGATCAAACTAAACATAAAAAGATTTTAAAAGCAGCTGTGAAAGTGTTTGCCGAGAAAGGGTTCTACAATGCCCGCGTCTCTGAAATAGCCAAAGAAGCCGATGTGGCTGATGGGACGATATATCTCTATTTCAAGAATAAAGACGATATCCTTATCTCCTTGTTTGAGGAGGAATTCGGGCAAATAGTGGAAAATATGCGCCAAGAGCTGGAAAAAGAGAAAAATCCTTTACAGAAGATTAGAAAATTTGCCCAGGTCCATCTTTCTATTTTACAGAAGCAACAGCAGTTAGCTGAGGTTTTGGGGGTAGAAGTGCGCCAGAGCAGCAAATTTATGAAGGAGTATGTGAATAAACCTTTTATCGAATACTTAAACCTCATCCGTGCTATTGTTGTGGAAGGTCAGGAAAAAGGGTTAATCCGCAAGGATCTAACTCCAGGAATAATGAAGAGAGCCTTCTTTGGGGCTTTAGATGAGATGGCTCGCTATTGGGTTCTGTCCACGAAAAAGAAACACAGCATAAATGACGCAGTGTGGCAGATAAGTGATGTTTTCATCAGAGGAATGATGACTGAAGAAGCGCGCCAGAATAATCTCTGGCCAGTTTGAAAAATATGATGAGCTTAGGCCAGGAAATTAATAATTAAAATGCGGAAAGGAGGTAGGCAGTGAACGTTATTGTTTGTCTTAAACAAGTGCCGGATACAGAAACTTTGATTAAAATCAAGCCGGATGGTTCGGGCATCGTGACCGATGATATTAAGTACGTAATGAACCCTTATTGCGAATTCGCCGTGGAAGAAGCCCTACGTATTAAAGAAAAATTCGGTGGTCAAGCAGTTCTAATTACGATGGGGCCGGCGAGAGCAGTAGAAGCTTTGCGCACCGGGTTAGCTATGGGAGCTGATCGTTCCATACATTTAAATGACCCAGCCTTTGAAGGAGCAGACGGCTTTGCCACAGCCAAAGCACTGGCTGAAGTAATCAAAAAAGAACCATTCGACCTAATTCTTTGCGGAAAGCAAGCTGTCGACGATGACTTGGCTCAGGTAGGACCCTCTTTAGCCGAATTCTTGGATTTACCCCATGTAACCCTCATCACTAAATTAGAAATCAATGCTGAGCAAAAGAAAGCACGAGTAGAAAGAGAAGTAGAAGGGGGGAAAGAAGTAGTGGAAGTAAAACTTCCCGCGGTCTTTACCTGTCAGAAGGGTTTGAACGAGCCGAGATATGCCTCTCTCCCGGGGATCATGAAAGCAAAGAAAAAAGAAGTCAAACCGATTAATTTAGCTGCCCTTGGTTTGGGTGCGGAAGAGGTAGGCGCGGCCGGGTCAAAGACAAAAATTTTAAGGTACATTCCCCCACCTTCCCGACCCCCGGGGAAGATTATTGCAGGGGAACTGATAGATTGTGTTAAAAATTTAGTCAAGTTTTTGCGCGAAGAGGCCAAAGTTGTTTGATGCTGGACAGAGAAAAGATATCAACCAGAGAAAAAAATTAGCAATTTATATAGCTAAAGAAGGAGACAATTTATGGGCAAAGGAATCTGGGTATTTGCCGAAGTTAAGGAAGGAAATATTCGCAAAGTTACTTTTGAGCTTCTAAGTCAAGGGAAGAAGATGGCTGAAAAACTTGGCGAAGAACTAGTGGCTGTTCTCCTTGGATCAGGTATAGAAGGACTGACCGGGCGTTTGGCAGAATACGCCGATAAAGTATATTTCGTGGACGATCCAATTTTAGCGCAATACACTACGGATCCATATGCCACCATTATAACCAACCTGCTCAAAGAACATCAGCCTTCAATTTTCCTCTGTGGAGCTACAGTTTTGGGTAAAGACCTTTCTCCTCGATTAGCGACGCGCCTGCAGACTGGGCTGGCCACAGACTGTACAGGTTTAAGCCTCAATGAAGAAGGCTTATTATTAGCCAAAAGGCCCGTTTATGCTGGCAAAGCTTTCATCGAAGTGGTTTGTCCTAATTCCCGCCCGCAAATGGCTTCGGTGCGTCCCAACGTTCTACCTATGGTGCCCCCAGAATCTGGTAAAAAAGGGGAGGTAATTAAAGTAGAAGCCAAAGTAGACTCCTCCAGTCTGCGCACCGCCATTGTGGAAGTAGTTAAAACTGCCGGAGCAAAAGTTGATTTGACCGAGGCTGAGATCATCGTCTCCGGAGGCCGAGGGATGAAAGGAGCGGAGAATTTCAAGATCTTAGAAGAATTGGCCGACGTTCTCCATGCTACCGTGGGGGCTTCGCGGGCGGCCGTAGATTCTGGATGGCGCGATCACGCCGATCAAGTGGGGCAGACCGGGAAAGTAGTCACTCCTAATCTTTACATTGCCTGCGGGATTTCTGGCGCAATTCAGCATCTCGCTGGCATGGGATCTTCTAAGGTAATTGTGGCCATCAACAAAGATCCAGATGCTCCTATCTTTCAAAAAGCCGATTACGGAATTGTAGAAGATCTATTCAAAGTTGTGCCCCTTTTAACTGAAGAATTTAAAAAGCTCCTCTCCGAGAGCTAACCACAGAAAAATGGCTCTCCCAAATAGAGAGCCATTTTCTTTTGGCGCTGGCGAATTAATAGCCATTTAAAGGCCACTCAGATAGCCAAGTGGGTTAAGTTACCGGTGAGATAAAACTATAGCGCCTTTGGTCATCGAGGGAGAAAATGGCTGGTTCCTTTGATTTATTGCTGATCTTCATTACGGCGGTTGTATTCATTTATGGATTTTACCGCCGCTATAAGCTTTGGAAAATAGGTAAACCGGAAAAAAGGACGGATCAACCTAAAGAGCGCCTCAAACTGATCTGGGCTTATGTATTCGGGCAGAAAAGAATTTTGCGGGAAATTTATCCCGGGTTAATGCACCTCTTCATTTTTTATGCCTTTATTATTCCTTTCATCGTGATTGTTATAACCCAACTTAATTTCACTTTACCTACGGCCCTAGCCTATCCCTTGTCCTTGTTTTTTGATTTAATTGGTTGCTTAGGGTTGATAGGAACTTTGCTGGCCCTTTATCGGCGCTATGGGCAAAAGCCTGAAAACCTCACCTATGATAGTAGCTTAGGAAACTTAGTTGCCCTCCTCTTACTTTTGGGCATCTTCGGATTAGGCTTCTGTGTGGAGGGTCTGCGTATAGCCCGCAGTGAACCCGATTGGGCGAATTGGTCCCCCATCGGTTTAAGTCTTTCTTATTTATTCCGGGGTCTAACCGATAATGCCCAAATTTTCTGGCATCGTCTTTTTTGGCGGCTGCATCTCTTTTTAGTATTGGGTTTCGTGGCCTTCATCCCTTACTCTCGTATGCTCCATATAATTACCGGGCCGGCTAATATCTACATGCGTTCCTTAAAACCCAAAGGCGCTATGCCGCCCATCCTTGATTTCGAGACAGCGGAAACCTTCGGAGTCTCGCGGATCGAAGAATTAACGTGGAAACAACTTTTTGATATGGATGCCTGCACGAGATGCGGTAGGTGTTTAGATCATTGTCCAGCGGCCGTTAGTGGCAAACCATTAGCGCCCAAAAAAAATTGGGATGCTTTAAGGGCCTATATGGAAGAGAAAGGGCGGATTAAGAAACTTGGCCAGGGAACTGCTGCGGAAGAGAAAAAACTCATCGGCGATGTCCTTGCCGAAGAGGTGATCTGGTCTTGTACTAATTGTTTAGCTTGTGCTATGGTCTGTCCGGTTTTCATTCCCTGTGTGGATAAATTTTTAGAAATGCGCCGCTATCTCGTGCTCATGGAAAGCCGCTTCCCCTCCGAAGTACAGCTCGTTTTCCGCAATATGGAAAATAATAGCAATCCTTGGGGAGTTGGCCTGGGTTTAAGAGCGGAATGGGCCAAAGGACTGGATTTAACGACCATGGCTGAAGATAAAGAAGTTGAACTTTTATTCTGGGTAGGGTGTGCGGGGAGTTTTGATGACCGGAATAAAAAAGTGGCCACTGCTTTGGTTAAGATTTTAAAAGCCATGGGTGTAAAATTTTCTATATTGGGTACAGAAGAAGGTTGCTGTGGCGACTCGGCGCGACGCCTTGGCAACGAATATCTGTACCAAACGTTGGTCCAAGCCAATATCGAAGTATTGAACGGCTATGAAGTTAAAAGAATATTGACCATGTGTCCCCATTGCTTCAATACTTTAAAAAATGAATATCCGCAATTCGGTGGCCACTATGAAGTAATGCACTACACTCAATTTCTGGCGGAAGCTCTTCGGGAGGGCCGTTTAAACCTAAATAAGCCCGTGGAAAAAGTTTTGACTTATCATGACTCCTGTTATTTAGGGCGCGCCAATGAAGTTTACGAAGAACCTCGGCAAGTTTTAAGGTCTATTCCAGGACTGCAGCTCGTCGAAATGAAACGGAATCGTCTCACCAGCTTTTGCTGCGGAGCTGGTGGCGGGCGCATGTGGATGGAGGAGAAACTGGGAACACGCATCAACCAGATGCGTACTGACCAGGCTTTGCGTACGGGAGCTTCTCTGGTAGCTACGGCTTGCCCTTATTGCCTAACGATGATTGGCGACGGCATAAAAGAAAAAGAATTGGAAGAGAAAATGGCTGCGTATGACATAACCGAATTAGTTGTCCAAGCTTTAGAAGAGAAAAAGGATTAGCCTTCGGGGTGTGGGTGTAAATAAGGGTAGGAAATGAAAATGAGAAAAGGTCAGGAAAGAAAAGGCTTCGAAAAATATTTAATTTTGCTGATCTGGGGAGTTTTGCTCTTCATCTGGGGAGGGCCGGTTCAAGGAGCAGATGACGCTGCTTGTCTAAAATGCCACCAAAATCCGCGGCTCAGTAAGGGAAAGAAAGATGGTTCTCTCCTTTCTTTATACGTAAATGCCGAATCCTTCCGAGCCTCAGTGCATGGGGCAGGGGGAATGGGTTGTACAGATTGTCATCAGGAAGCCCGTCCGGATGCTCATCCGGCCGAGGGATTTGCGAAAGTTGATTGTGCTCAATGCCACCAAGAGGCGGTGGAGGCTTATAAAAAAACCACCCATGGGATGATGTGGGCCAGTGGCCTGGAAAATGCTCCGCAATGTGCCGATTGCCATACAGCCCATTATATGCGCAAGATTAACGACCCGGCATCTTCTGTATCCGCCCAAAATCTTCCCCAGGCCTGCGCCAAATGTCATGAGGAAGCCAAACCTGTACCAGGTCTTCTGGCCACTTTAGCCTCCTACCGCTTAAAAGGGCATCCTAAGGTCAACTTGAATTATCGTTACGATACCCAGATATGTGCTAACTGTCATCCCGAGAATACCGGCCATCCCCAAAAAGAAGTAGGGAAGAGTACATGCGTAAAGTGCCATGACAAATCATACGCTACACCTGCGCTCTTAGGTCCTATCCATTTTAAAGTTTCTTGGCAGAGCCAACCAGTTTTCTATATCATGCGTTTTTTTTACGGGATTGGTATTGTAATGGCAGTGATTGTGGCCGCAGGGAGCTATGGTTATCATTTTTATCGCCGGCGAAAGAAAGAATCAGAAAAAACCCCAGATTGAATATTACGCAAAAATTTTTTACTTCCCGCCACCAAAAAGCTTGTCAGCAAATAAGTAAAATGGTATAAATTTAATTCATTTTCCAAGAAGAAGAAAATTTTTCTCTGAAAAAAATTATAAAGGAGGACCAAATGGATTTCCAATTATCACCCCAATTAGAATTATTGCGCAAGAGCATTAGAGAATTTGCTGAGGGGGCTGTCGCTCCGCGCATTCCCCATATGGAAGAAACTGATGAAGTTCCTTGGGATCTTTACCGGGAGATGGGCAAGCAGCTCTATATGGGCATAATGATTCCCAAAGAGTATGGTGGAACAAACCTGGGCAACTTAGCGCGGATGATCATGATCGAGGAATTAGCCCGGGTTTCTGCCTCCATTGGCATGGCCATGCAGATTTTTCATTTAGGCATTGCTCCGCTTACAGATTTTGCCAATGAGGAGCAAAAGAAAAAATATTTGCCCAGTCTGGCCAAGGGCGAACGCTTGGCCACTATCGCGGTTACTGAAGCCACTGGTGGATCAGATCCTACCGGAATTCAGAGCACGGCTAAACTTGAAGGCGATCATTATGTATTAAACGGACGAAAATGTTTTATCACTCACGGACATGTGGCGGATACCATAACCATTATGGCGAAGACTGGAGAAGGCCCTAAGGGATTTAGCGCCTTCTTAGTCGAAAAATCCTTCCCCGGTTTTAAAGTGGGGCGTAAAGAGAAGAAATTTGGTCTCCATGGATGTAATACGGGCGAGATCGTCATGGAGAATTGTCTTGTTCCCCGCGCCAACCTTTTAGGCAACGAAGGTGATGGCTTAAAAATATGTATGGCCGGAATTAGCGAAGTAGGCCGCGCCGGCATGGCCGGATGTGGTTTAGGGCTCATTCAGGCATGTTTAGAAGCTTCCGTAAAGTTTGCCAATGAACGGATCTTAGGCGGCAAGCCTATAAGTCAGCATCAAGGAATTCAATGGTTGATTTCTGATATTTATGTTGATTTAGAAGCCAGCCGCTTACTTTGTTACCGGGCTGCTTGGCTACGTGATCAAAAGTTGCGTTGTGATACAGAAATGGCTTTAGCCAAATTCTATGCTACTGAAGCTGCTGTACGTTGCGCGAAAAAGGCCGTAGATATTCACGGTGGCTATGGTTATATGATGGAATACCCAGTGCAAAGGTACTATCGAGATGCGGAAATTTTAATTGCTTCGGCGGGAACTTCAGAAATTCAGCGGATTATAATGGCTCGGAAAGCCCTTACCTCATTTAAATAAAAGAGGTCTTGGCGCAGAGGCTGGGTTAGAGCATTGTTTCGACTCGGCCTCCCCAAGTTAAAAAATCGCTTGAGGCGGAGAAAATAATAATGGATATTGTTGTCTGTGTAAAACCGGCCCCAGACCCAAAATTCTGGGAGCGCATCCAATTGGATCCGATAACCAAAGCTTTGCGGCGGGAGGGCATTCCCAGTGTTCTGGGGCCTTTGGATAAGCGAGCCTTGGAAGAAGGTTTGCGTCTTAAAGAAAAATATGGCGGTAAAGTTAGAACCATAGCCATGGCCCCCCTAGGGGCGAGAGATAATTTAGTGGAAACTTTGGCTATGGGGGCGGATGAAGCTTATTTATTGAGCGACCGCGCCTTTGCGGGATCTGATACCTGGGCCACTTCTTATGCGCTCAGTAAAGCTATTAAAAAGATCGGCAAATTTGACCTAATTATTTGCGGGGAATGGAGCTTAGACGGATCTACCGGCCATGTGGGTCCCCAGTTAGCTGAATTTTTGGACATTCCCCATATTACCCGCACCGTAGCCATAGAATTTACAGAAGAAGGAGCTTTATATACGCGGAGCTTGATGGAGGGCGGCTGCCGAATATTAGAGACTTCCTTGCCGGCCCTAATCACCGTGGCTCGAGAAATAAACACTCCCCGATTCATCTCTCTTATGGGCGTCTTAGAGGCAGAGAACAAGCCCCTGACAATTTGGGGAGCTAGCGAGTTAGGGATAAAGCCAGAGGAAGTTGGATTCTCTGGTTCCCCCACGCAGACGGGGGAAATATTTATGCCGGAAATGAAAAGAAAAGGAGTAATTCTCCAAGGGGAGCCAGACGAGTTAATTGCCGAAGTCATCCAAAAGATAAGGCAGGCCATTGGCTAAAATGAAAGGAAAGAGTTGGGTGAAGGACGAGAAAAATGAAAGATCTGCAGGCGAAAAAAGAAATCTGGGTTTTTATAGAACAACAAGAGGGTTGTATTGCGGAAGTTTCTTTTGAACTTCTGCAGGCTGCCGGTTTTCTGGCGCAGAAACTGGATCAAGCAGAGATTATAGCTATTCTTCTGGGGCATAAGATAAGAGATTTGGCTTATTCTCTTTTCTCGTTTGGGGTAGAAAAAGTTTTATTAGCCGATCATCCCTGTTTAGAAAACTATTTAACCCTTCCTTATACCAGAGTTATCAGTCAGTTAATTATGAAAAAAAGGCCAGAAGTATTTCTTTTGCCGGCTACTACTGTGGGATCAGATTTGGCGGCCAGGCTGGCGGCGCGCGTTCGTACGGGACTTTCAGCTCATTGTACGCAATTGGATATTGATGAAAAAGGGAAACTCAAACAAGTGGTGCCTGCTTTTGGCGGCCAAGTGATGGCCACTATTCTTTGTCCGCGTCATCTTCCCCAGATGGCTACCGTGCGTCCTGGAGTCTACCGTCGAGCAATTGGGCATGAAAAAACTCCTGTAATCGAAGAGGTACCTGTGGAATTAAACCCCGCCGATTTACGCCAGAAGGTCCTTAAAGTTGAGCGGGCTAAGGAATTTACTTGTTCATTAGAAGAAGCAGAAATAGTTGTAGCCGGGGGAGCAGGTATCGGTAATCGAGAAGATTGGAAACTAGTCGAACGGTTAGCTGAAGTCTTACAGGGAACTGTAGGAGGAACACGTCCACCCTTAGATGAGGGGTGGATAAGGGAAGAACAGATGATCGGCCAAAGCGGGAAAACTATTCGGCCCAAGTTATATATTGGGGTGGGCATATCGGGCGTTATTCAGCATGTGGTTGGTATTCAAGAGGCCAAGACTATAATTGCCATAAATAATGATCCTAAAGCGGCCATTTTCCAGAATGCTGACTTGGGTATAGTGGCTGATTTTCGCCAAATTCTGCCGAAATTAATTGCCGCCTTAGAAAAGAGAAAATAAGTTTAGGTTAATTTTTTTAAAAAATTGCTTTAGGGAGGCCAAACGCTTAAAATCTTGATGGTGATAATATAAAGCAAAATATTAAGGAGATTAAGTTATGACTGGAAAATTATTTGATGAATGGCAGCTAAATGAAGAATTTATTACTCCCAGTAGAACTGTTACGGAGACGGATGTAGTCATGTTTGCAGCTATGAGCGGAGATTATAATGAACTACATACCAGTGAAGCTTTTATGAAAAATAGTCAATTTGGACAAAGGATTGTCCATGGATTGTTAGGGTTGGCTATTTCCCATGGTTTACTGTTCCGCACCGGATATCTGGAGGGCACCGCAATTGCTTTTTTAGGTATCGATTCGTGGAAATTTGAGGCCCCCTTATTTTTTGGTGAGACTATTTATGTAAAAGCTAAAGTAGTAGAAAAGATTCCCAGTAAGAGCAAACCAGATAGGGGGATAATTAAGCTCTTTTTACAAATCATAAAAAAAGAAGGAGAGGTAGTAGTCCAATCGGGGTACAAGACGCTTATGATCAAGAGGAGTTAAAGCAAATTTTCTCCTCCAGAAGTTTAAAAAAATCTTGAGCCAGAAGGGCATATAAAATTCGCCTCTTCTGGCCCAAGTCTGTTATAAAAATAGCGGAAAAATAAATTTTATTTTTTGGGAGCTAATATTGACTTTAAGGCAGCAGCGGGGACGGCTTTCACCACTTTTTTCGCCGGAATCTTTATTGGTTCCCCGGTCTGCGGATTTCTACCCATCCGCGCTTTGCGGTTTTGCACTTTTACAGTTACAAATCCAGGAAGAGCAAGTTTATCACCTTTTTTGATCACTTTGGCCGCCAGGCCAGCAAGCTCATCAAGAATTGCCGCGGCTTGCTTTTTGGCTACTCCAGTTTTCTCTGCTAAATAACTTACAATCTGGGCTTTTGTCATGGGCATAAAATTTTCCTCCTTTCTGGTTTATGATTAAAAAATTTGCCTCCACAATTTAAGACTTTTCTTCAACCTCTTTATTTAAGAATAGTAAAGTCAACTCGCCGATTTTTGGCCCAAGCTTCTTCATTATGACCGGGGTCTAAAGGACGTTCAAAGCCATAGCTAATTGTTTGCATGCGTGTAGGAGCAATTCCCAGCCCTTCTAAAAATTCCTTTACCGCTTCTGCTCTTCTCTGCCCTAAGGCTAAGTTATATTCTGCTGTTCCTCTTTCGTCACAGTTTCCTTCAATTCTTACTCGCACCTGGGGATGAGCTTTGAGCCATTGTGCATTTTGCAACATGACTTCTTTTTGATCTTCCCTGATGACGGCCTGGTCAAAATCAAAAAAGATTGATTTTAATTCTATGCTGGTTAGAGCTGCCTCGCGGGTTTCTTTCTCTTTTTTTAATTCTTCTTTAAGGAGTGGAGGTGCGGAAGGCTGAGCTCCCAGTGTCTCCTCCTTTAAAGGTTTATCTTTCCGTTGTTTTTCTATATCAGGTGCGGTAAAAGAAGGTGGTGGGCTGGGCGTAACTGCTTTCGGCGCAAGTCTGGTATCTTTTGGGGGTTCCTGGTGAGAGATGGGGTAAGGTGTTTCTTCGGAGCGCATCACTTTTTGGCTGCAACCAAAATTTAAAACAGATGCCCAAAAAATGACTGCTAAAAAAATTATCATCCCTCTTTTCATTCTTCCAGACCTCTTCCTGACCCAAAAGATTTATGCAATAAATTGAGATTATATCTTACTAGCAAAGCTGTCAAGAGTAATTTTAACTGACCGTCGATCATTTTTTAAATTTCAGCTTAATTCAGGCGGGAGGAAGAGAGGCTCGCCTCTCCCCCTCCCGCCTGTTTCCTGCTGGCGAGAAATATTAAAACTGTTAGACGGTTAGTAATTTTAAGAGACCTTTGAAAAATGTGATTATAAACTACACTCTGGCACGGGAGAGTGAGGTAAAGAGCCATCTTGGAAGATACGGACACATGAGCTAAGGATAAGGAATTGTTCCCCATTAATATTCATTCGGTAGGCCACAAGGGATTACCCTACAAAAAACATCTGGCCAATAAATTTGTAGGGTAAGGGCTTGTCCCTTACCTCAAGCGGTTTATAAAGAGTTGACCTACAAATTTTTTAAAAAGATTTTTCAGAGATTTCTTTTAACCTGGACCAACTTAACTATTTATCTAAATCTTAGTCGCCCAAGAGGCAAGGAGGTCCACTCTCGGGATCATAAGGTAGCTTTATGCTCTTAGTTCAAAATCACTTCCAACGGGAGATGAAGGAACTCATTTAATTTTACTTTGACAAGAGGGCAGGTCCAAAAGATAAAATATAGGTCATGAAAGTAGAAAAACCAACCTTGATCTTGCGGAGGACAAGAGAGAATAGATATACTCTACCAACCCTCATGGGGGGACTGGAGGAAAGAGGCTGGACCAGAAAAATAAAAATTACGACCGCAGAATCTCTGAAAGATATAAAAGAAAAAATACTACCTAAGATAACCTTGATTGGATATTCTTTTATGACTCCTTGGTTAATGAAAGTCGAGGAAGAGATAGAAGATTTGCGGAAAAATTTTCGGGATGAGATCACCATTATTGCTGGCGGTCCGCATGCTACTGCTGATCCCCAAGGGACTTTAAAATTAGGGTTCGATTTCGTTTTTTGGGGGGAAGCAGAGGAGACCTGGCCGGATTTTGTGGAGCAATTTTTTGCCGGACGTTTGCCAACAGAAAGGATCGTTCGTCCCAAGAAAAAAGGATGGTGTGTTCCTTCTTTCCCTCCTTTCTATAGCGAAGAAAATTTTTTTGCTCCCTTGGAAATTACGCGCGGCTGCCCGTATGGCTGCACATTTTGTCAGACCCCTCGAATATTTGGAAATTCACTGCGCCATAGAAATTTAGATAACCTTAGTCAACAATTGCAAAAGGCAGCCACCTATGGTTACCAACGCTGCTCCTTCATATCGCCCAACGCTTTGGCTTATGGAGCCAAAGAAGATCATCAACCGAATTTAACAGCCCTAAAAGAACTGTTTACTGCTTGCCAAGAGGCTGGGTATACTAAGATTAACTTCGGCTCTTTCCCCGCCGAAGTAAGGCCAGACTGGGTCTCCAAGGAGGTTCTGGAGCTCATTAAAAAATTTTGTCATAACCGCACTATTGTTTTAGGAGGGCAATCCGGAAGTAATGCTTTACTACAAAAACTGCATCGGGGACACACTGCGGAAAGAGCTTTAGAAGCTGTCAGGTTAATTTGTCAAGCAGGCTTTTCACCTCATGTTGATTTTATTTTTGGATTTCCGGAGGAGAGTAGCACTGATCGTCTCCTTTCTTTAAATTTGGCTGCCCGCATGATTGAAGAGTATGGGGCAAAGATTCACGCTCATTCTTTTCTTCCTTTGCCCGGTACGCCCCTTTTTTTAAAAGAGCCTTCTCTCATAGATGACCAGACTAAAAATACTTTAATAGATTGGGAAAAGAAAAAGAAATTAGATGGTTGGTGGAAAGAACAGGAAGTTTTGGCATGGGAGATTATCAAATGGCGCGATCAAGGACTGATTTGCGTAAGCTAAAAGAAAAGACAAAGATGGAAAGAAAGAAAGAATCTGCGGTGGATCCAGGGTTAACTCTGGATCAAAAAGATCGGCTCATCCTTAAGGAAATCCAGAGAAATTTTCCCATAACCCACCGCCCTTATTTAGCTTTAGCTCGCAAATTAAAGTTGAAAGAAAAGGAAATTTTTGCTCGTGTGCAGAGGATGCATGCTGCCGGCATTATTCGCCGGATGGGAGCCAGTTTTAGTGCCCGCGCTATGGGCTTTACTTCCACTCTTTGCGCGGCCAAAGTACCGATGGCGAAATTGCCGAAATTTATTGAAGTAGTTAATTCCTATCCCGGCGTAACCCATAATTATGAACGGGCAGGAGATTATAATATTTGGTTTACCTTGATTGCGCCAACGGCGCAAAAAATTGAAAAAATTATAAAAGAGATATCGCGGCGAACAGGGGTTAAAAAAATCTTAAATTTGCCCGCCAGCAAAATTATTAAAATTGCCGTCGATTTTAATTTTGATTAGTTAGGGAATCTATTATTTTTCTAAATCATTAGCCACTTGGGAAATCTTTTCCCAGGCCGCCCGCACATGACGAGCTTCGGTGTAGGTTTGCCCTACACACAGGCGTAAAGTAATTTTCTCGTTTAACTTTGTATGGGTCAAAAATAAATCCCCACTTTTGTTTATTTGATTCAGAATCCTTTCGTTTAGGATATCTCCCCCTTTATGCCGGAAGCACACTAAATTCAAAGGCGGAGGGACCACTAACTCAAAACGCTCATCTTCTCTGACCCATTGGGCGAACTCCTGGGCTAAGGCCACGTGCCGACGAATATGATATTGTAATCCTTCCACGCCGTAGTGACGGATAACAAACCATAGTTTCAGGGCGCGAAAACGCCTTCCTAAAGGAATTTGCCAGTCTCGATAATCAAATACTGTTCCACTTTCGGACGCTCGGTTACGCAAATATTCCGGAAGAATACTGAAAGCCTTGATCAAAATTTGGCGATCGACAACGAAGAAACAATCACAATCAAAATTAGTAAACATCCATTTATGCGGGTTAAAACAATAGCTATCCGCGAATTCCAAGCCGGCATGGATGTAGCGAAATTCTGGGCAAAGGGCTGCCGTCCCAGCCATGGCGCCATCCACATGCAACCAAAGCCCTTCTTGCTGACATATGGGCCCAATTTCCGCCAGGGGGTCAAGGGCATTAGAGGAAGTAGTCCCTACCGTAGCACAAACAAAGAAAGGAAGCAAACCTGCTTCTCGATCTTTTTTAATCTGCCCGGCTAACAAATCGGGGCGCATAGCAAAATTTTTATCCACATCTATTAAACGTAAATTTTCCCTACCTATCCCCGCGATCTTCACCCCTTTCTCAATGGAAGAATGGGTTTGGGTAGAAGCATAGGCGATCAGCTTTCCGGTGTATCCTCGTTCATTAGTCAAATAATTGGTGGCCCGCTCGCGCGCCGCTAAGATAGCGCAAAGAGCCGCGCTGGAAGCTGAATCTTGGATTACTCCACCCCCACTTTTGGAGGATTTAAATTTTTGGGGCAAATCCAAAAGATCAACTAACCAATCTAATACATGTGTTTCCAACTCTGTGCAAGCCGGACTCGTTGACCAGAGCATTCCTTGTACTCCCAAGCCTGCAGCCAAGAGTTCCCCTAATACAGAAGGCCCAGAGGAATTAGCTGGGAAATAGGCAAAAAATTTAGGGGACTGCCAATGGGTAATCCCGGGTAGAATGATCTGCTCCAGATCCGCCAGAATTTGGGAAAATGGTTCGCCTTGTCGCGGGGGATGAGGAGGGAGTTTAGCGCGAATCTCACCCGGTTGAACTTGAGATAAGACCGGTAGCGACTCGACGCGTTTATAGTAATCAGCAATCCAGTCTATTACGGCATATCCCCACCGGCGAAATTCATCGGGATCCATGTGAAAACTTTTTTCCCTTTTCATTTCGATTCCCTTTATATAAAAAAAGAATTTATGAACTGCTTAAATCAAGCAGCCCATAAAAAGCCTTATTGCCCCGAGAATTTTTTTATTCTAGCCTTTTTAAGAATTCATCATGTGTTAATACTTCGCCAATATAGGGGAAGAATTTTTCTTCCACATATTTTTGTTCTTCGGCGGAAATAGCCGCACAGCAGTCTTTTAGGAGAAAAACTTTATACCCCTTATCGTAAGCTGACCGGGCTGTTCCTTCCACACATACATTAGTGAGGAATCCGCAGAAAGCTACATTTTTTATGCAGTTGACCCGCAGGATGAAATCAATATTGCTGGAGTGAAAAGCATCCAAGGTTCTCTTACCTTCAACCACTATATCTTGCTTAGTGGGCTTCAATTCCTCAATAATCTCTCCACCCCAAGTACCTTTGCGGAAAGCTTTAGCCTTAGCCGCGTTGATATGAATAGGGCCTAAAACTTCCAGGCAACCTATATCAGTATAATCTTCTTCGAAAAGAATGGGCACAAGTAAAGTAAGGCATTTTCCGCGGGCACGCTGGAGGCAATCTTGGGCATTTTTAATAGTGTTTTGGGCTTTAATTTGTCCTTTTACTCCTTCGTAAAGGGCACCTCCTTCTTTGCAGAAGTCATTTTGAAACTCAATAAAAACGATGGCGGTTTCTTGGGCTTTCATGGGACTCCTCCTTTCTTAAAAATTTTGCATAGGATAGCTCTTTCTTCACAAAAAAACAACTGGTTTCCTTTTTGGCCTGCCTCCGGCCCTCCTCCCTCATGGCGACACAGTCTCCACCCCAGGAGAAAGTTAGCCTATTTATTGATTAAGACCAAGTGCCCAGCTGGGCAGAGGAGAGTTATTAATGGGAGCATAAAATAAACGACATCTTAATGCGGGGTTCGGCAAGCCCCAAGGGCTTGCCCTACAAGAAATTAAAAAAACCTCAAATGTAGGGGAAGGGCTTGTCCCTTGCCGCATTTGGTTTCATTTCTTATGGGCAATTAAGATACAATTTCATTGGGGCAAGCAAACAAAGCCAGAGCATGGAGGAAGATAAGCGTGATAACTGTAAATATTTAATTGCTCCGATTAATAATTGCCCCAGAGCCTCTTTATGCCGAGGGACTAAAAAATTAAAATCGCTTGGCGGTCAAAATTTTTCCCTCTTGGCAGGAGAGAAGTAGTTTGCTAAGGTTTTAAAAAAGGAGGGCCAAAAATGAAAGTCTTGGGTATTTACGGGAGTCCGCGCCGAGATGGAAATACGGATCTTTTATTGAGAGAACTTCTCCGGGGCTGCCGGGAGGCTGGAGCGGAAGTAGAAGAAATTTTTTTACGCCAATTAAAGATTAGTCCATGTTTAGAAATTTATGCGTGTAAAAAAGAAGGAAAATGTCCCATTCCCGATGATATGCAGCCTCTTTATGATAAGCTGGCCGAAGCCGATGCAGTCGCCCTTGCTTCCCCCATTTTCTTCTATGCGGTAAGTGCCCATACTAAGGCATTTATTGACCGTTGCCAGGCCCTTTGGGCGAAGAAATATCTATTAAAACAACCCATATCACCAAATAAACCGCACCGCCGAGGAGTCTTTCTGGCTGTGGGAGGATCGCGAGGGAATAAGGTCTTCGATGGACCACTCTTAACCATGAAATATTTTTTTGATGCCCTAGATATGATTTTTTATAAATCACTTCTTTACCAGAAAATTGATGAAAAAGGAGAAATTATCAAGCATCCAACTGCTTTGACGGAAGCTTATGCGTTGGGTAAAGAGTTGGTAGGGGAATGAGCAGCGCGCGGGGAGTGGAGCAAAAAGCGAAGGGCCGGGGGCAAAAGGCCAAGAATATGGCCATGGGGAAGATGGAACCAAAGGCCAAAAATAAGAAAAGAGAATTTTCGGCATTAACAGAAAAAGGCAATCTGGCATCGATCAATATTGACCAGGCATCTGCTTTAGAAATAGCCGAGGTTATGAATCGTGAGGACCAAAAAGTTGCTTTAGCCGTACATACTCAACTTGGTAAGGTGGCCCGGGCTATAGAGATAGTTCATGATGCTCTTAAACAAGGAGGAAGATTATTTTATGTGGGTGCTGGAACAAGTGGCCGCTTAGGCATGTTGGATGCGGTGGAGTGTGGACCCACATTTAATGTGTCATCAAGAAAAGTACAGGCCATTATTGCGGGAGGGCGAAAAGCCCTTTGGAAAGCCATAGAAGGTGCCGAAGATGATCAAGGAGCGGGAGTGCACGCGGTAAGAAAAGCGAAAATTGGAAGAAAAGATGTAGTTTGCGGCATAAGTGCTTCGGGCACAACCCCTTTTGTGCGCGCCGCTTTAGGAGAAGCATATAAGCGGGGGGCGCGTTGCATTTTTATTACCTGTCAGCCTCACCCCGCGCTTCCTTTTAAAAAGGGGATATTAATTAATCCGATAGTTGGCCCCGAAATAATTGCTGGTTCAACTCGCCTAAAAGCTGGAACAGCAACCAAGCTGGTATTGAATATGATCTCCACGGGGGCCATGATTCTTCTGGGAAAAGTTTACCGTAATTTAATGATAGAAGTTAGGCCTGTTTCCCAAAAATTGAAGAGAAGAGCCGAAAAAATTGTAACCCAAATTCTCGGTTGCCCAGCAAAACAAGCCCAAGATTTGTTGCAAAAAGCTGATTACGAACCTAAAATAGCCTTGATCATGGGTAAGAAAAAATGTAGTGCTCAAGAAGCGCGGAATTTGATCAGGAAAAAGAAGGAATTATGGAAAGAGCTGCTTGGTCAAGAATATGGCGCATCCAGGAAAAGAAAAAGAGAATAGCCCTAGGCCTCATGTCGGGCACTTCCGGGGATGGCGTGGACCTGGCCTTAGTAGAAATATCAGGCCGCCACTTGGCCACGGACGTAAAACTTTTAGCCTTTAATTCCTACCCTTACCCGCGCTCACTTAGAAAAAGAATCTTAGAGCTTAATTCAGCTAAAGCGGAAGAAATCTGTGAAATGAATTTTATCTTGGGGGAAGTTTTTGCTTCCTGTGTATTGAAATTTCTCCAGCACCACGGATACCAGACAAATCAGGTAGATTTCCTGGGTTCCCACGGCCATACTGTTTATCATATTAGTCAGGTTCCAGGAAAAATTAATTCTACTTTGCAAATAGGAGAGGGAGCCGTGATCGCAGCCCGCACCGGAATTTTAACCATAGGTGATTTCCGCCCAGGTGATATAGCTGCCGGTGGCATAGGAGCACCCTTAGTTCCTTTTGCTGACTTTGTTCTTTTCCGGGAAAAAGGGAAGGTGCGCGCCTTCATAAATATAGGTGGCATTGCCAATGTGACTGTAGTCCCGGAAAAATTAGAGGAAGTACTTGCCTTTGATACAGGTCCCGGAAATATGGTTATTGATGATTTGGTCTCTATTTATACAAAGGGGAAGAAAAAATTTGATAGCCTAGGGAAAATAGCTGCCCAAGGGAGGGTGCAAGAAGAGCTTTTAAGCCGAATGCGTCAACATCCCTATTTCCGCTTAGAACCTCCTAAATCTACTGGGCGCGAAATATTTGGGAAACCATTTTTAAAAGAATTCATCAGCGCCGCCCGGAAAGCCTCTTTTCCCGATCTTATCGCTACCGCCACCTATTTAACAGCCATCTCGATTTTTGATGCTTTTAAAAATTATATTTTCCCCAAATTTAGAATAGATGAAGTCTTCATTTCTGGCGGAGGCCTGCATAATAAAACCCTGCTTCGCTTCATGAAAGAACTATTCCAACCTATTCCCATAAAAACTCTAAATGCTTTGGGTATTGATGGGGATGCCAAAGAGGCCGTGGCCTTCGCTCTCTTAGCAGATGCTACTTTACAAGGAATTTCCGGAAATGTCCCGGGAGCCACCGGGGCTGAAAGATCGGCTATTTTAGGGAAAATTGTGTTTCCTTAGATTATTATTACATCCAGCTGCTGGAGAATTTTTTATGAAAGATGTGTCCATGCTCCAAGATTTTTTTATCGCTGTAGAAACAGGGCGAAATTTGGAAGATTATAGGCAAATAAAAGAAAATATATTGATCGTTGCTCCGCATCCGGATGATGACGTATTAGGGGTCGGCGGTTACATGGCCAGCGCCGCTGAAAAAAAGAAACAGGTATTTGTAGTTTATATTACCGACGGAGCTGGTAGCCCGCGCAGAGATAAGAATTTTCCAAATGCCCAGATGGTCAGCAGAAGAGAGATAGAAGCACTATCAGCTCTGCGCCTCCTTAGAGCTAAAGGCGGTTTTTTTCTTAGGGTTAACAGTAAAGAATTGCCCGCAAAATTTGTTCAAGTGAAAGGAACTCTGGCCAAAATCTTAGACCTTCTCCAGCCAGAAGAAGTATTTATCCCCGCGCCATATGAAAGGCATAAAACCCATTTGCTTTGCACGCAGATTAGCTTGGAGGCTTTACGCGCCTGTTCCATAAAAGCTACTCATCTTTTTGGTTACAGCATTTGGGGAAACTTCTGGGGAGGACACAAACGAATTATTTTTGATATTACGCCTTATATTAAAGACAAAATCCAGGCTGTCCTGGCTCATGAGACCCAAATGGCTTATAAAAATTACCAACAAGGTATTTTAGGGAAGAGCAACTATGAAGCAATATTCTGGGAAAGCCACGAGATTCAAAGAATGACCTTTGCCGAAATTTTTTTAGATATGAATATCCTTTTACAAAATACAACTCTATCCTTAGCAGAATTTATCCGGCAAGATGTGGAGGCCTTTATTAATATTTATTTAGGTCAATAAAGAAAGAAATTATTTCCCAAGAATTGTAGTTTTAATTTCCCCTTTGATAACGCTTTCGCGGCTGGCCGATATTACCTTATTTCTACCTCTTTTTTTGCTCTTAGGAGACTGAGGTATTACTGGGAGCAATTATTAATGAGATCAATAAATATATGACATCCGCCGTTTTCAACCCCTCACCCTAACCCTCTCCCCAAGCATGGGGAGAGTCGATAAGAGTCGGAACGAATCGGTACGATTGTCGTTCCGACACTGTCATACTGACACCCGACCACGGGGGGAGGGTGAGGGGCATAAGTGTAAATAATTAATTGCTCCGAGTAATAAATATTTACAGCTATCACTCTTATCTTACTCCGTGGTCTGGCTTTATCTACTTTCCCCAATGAAATTGTGTCGTAATTACATATAAGAAATAAAACCAAATGCGGCAAGGGACAAGCCCTTGCCCTACATTTGAGGTTTTTTTAATTTCTCGTAGGGCAAGCCCTTAGGGCTTGCCTCTTTTCGGCAAGGGATGAACCCTTGGCCTACGCCATACTCCGCTACCAAATGCCTTATTTAAAACCCATGTAATAATGGCTACATGCCTCATTTGTAGCCAAAAAAGTTAAAGTTTCTAACCTTCAGTGAGATATTACTTTGCCAATTAAGTTTTGCTTGAAATTGTTTGGCAAAAATGGTAATTTGCTCCGAGAATATAATTGAATGTTGGGTTTTATCTTCTGGCTAAGTAGAGATAAAGAGGTCAGGGGGGTCCGCTAATAAATTAGTTATATAACTTTACCTTTTAAATAAAAAAATTAAATAAGAAAGGGGGATGGTTATGGGTGGGGGGAAAAATTTTAAAAAAATTATAAACTTTTTAATAATTCTTATCTTAACGTCGTTTATGGGCAATCTTTCTATGGTTTTGGCCGATGTAATTAACGTGGGCTATACCGGACCTTTGAGCGGAGGAGCAGCTAAATACGGTCGAAATAACTTAGAGGGTTTAGAAATGGCCGTGGAAGAGATAAATGCTGCCGGTGGGATTACCGTTGGGGGTAAAAAATATACTTTTAAAGTAATAGCCTTAGATGATCGCTATAAACCGGCTGATACAGTAACCAACGCCCGGCGTTTAATCGAGTTGCATAAACCTCCTTTTATCTTTTGTCCCCATGCCGGCGGCATATTAGGGATGCTGAAGTTTAATGAACAAGAAAAATTCATTATTCATGGTTATACTGATAATCCGGCTGTATTGCAGCAGGGGAATAGGTTATTGGTCAAAGCACCTATGTCCATGGGTTTTTATAATTCTGGAGTAATCGAGCTGGGCTGGCAAAAGGGGTGGCGCAAAGGTGCCTTACTTTGTGGTACTCATGAATCAGGGAAACTGGCCGAACAAATTTTTGAGGTTCTCTGGAAAGACAAAGGTGGGCAGATAGTGGCTAACGCCCCGGCTGATTATGCCAAAGTGACCGACTTTTATCCTTACCTAACGAAAGTTTTGGCCGCTAAGCCAGATTGTATCTTCCTTTATGGCCCTTCAGAACCTTCGGCCATGATTATATCGCAAGCGCGAGAACTCGGCTTTAAGGGCGGTTTTGTTCTCGGATCCCAGTGTAAACTGGACGAGATGGAGAAAGTAACCCCACTCAAACTAATCTCCCCCAGTACGGGAGTATGTCCTGTGGGTATGATGCCTTTGCCGCTTATGCAAGATTACTCCAAAAGACACAGAGAGAGATTTAACACTATTCCCACTTCCGAATCAGCCTTCAACTATGAAGTTATGTATATTTTTGCCGAGGCCATGAAGAAAGCGGGAACTGTAACAGATGTGTATAAAATAATGGAGGCAGTGCCGCAAGTTCTACCCGTGGGCAAACATGCTATCCGAGGCATTCATACCATGACTAAAGAAGGGCAATTTTTATCCGGTTACTTCGCCATGGAAGTGGATGAGGGAAAATTTGGCAAACCAGTTGATATTGATCCGCGCCCCTGGTACCAAAAGTATGGCGCTACTTGGACGCCGAAGTGAGATCTATTTATCTTTATAATTTTCTTATCTCTGCTTGAAAAATAAAGAGAATAAACTTCAAAGTTATCTCATCCAGGGCAAGGGATAAACCCTTGCTCTACACTAAAAATTTTAATGGAAAAGATGATGCAGAAATGGCGCTGTTTATCCAGCAAGTTTTAAACGGCATAATGCTGGGCAGCATCTATTCATTGGTGGCCTTGGGACTTACCTTGGAATATGGAATATTACATATTCCTAATTTTGCTCATGGGGCTTTATATATGGCCGGAGCTTATTTGACATTTCTGTTGGCCACCCAAATGGGATTCAATTACTGGCTGGCCATGATGCTGGCCATGATCGCCTTAGCAGCCATCGGAGTGTTAGTAGAACGTTTAGTTTACCGGCCTTTGATCAAAGAATCTCCTTTAAATTCTTTTATAGCCGCCATTGGACTAATCTTTATATTTGTAGATGGGGCTTTACATATTTTTGGCCCAGACTTTAAAAGATTCCCCCCGGTTCATTATGAGGCCTTCCAAGTAATGGGCCTCACAATTACTTTACAAAGAATAATCATTATCACCGTTACTATCCTGCTAATTATTCTTCTGCAGCTCTTTATTAAAAAAACTACCATCGGCGCCACTATAGAAGCTACGGCTCAAGATCGCGAAGGCGCCTTGCTCATGGGAATTAGTGTAAATCGCGTGCGCATGATAGTTTTTGCTTTGGGCACCGGCTTGGCCTCCATAGCTGCCGCTTTAATTTCCCCTATCCATTTAGTCTACCCAGGAATGGGCGGGCCAGTCATCCTTAAAGCTTTTGTAATTATTATCTTAGGCGGAATGGGGAGTATTCCCGGAGCCATCATAGGTGGGTTTATTTTAGGGTTAGTGGAAAGTCTAAGCGGGGGTTATATCAGTACAGCTTATAACGAAGTTTTCTCCTTTGGTGTCTTGGTTACTGTTTTGGCCATAAGACCAACGGGACTCTTTGGGGCTAAATGAGGCAAACAAAATTCAGTAATTTCATTTCCAGAAATTTGGCCTATATTATCTTCATTATAGTGGTGGCCACCATACCTTTTTTCGTCAGCAGCCGTTTTTATATGCATATCTTGATCATGTGCGGTATTTGGGGAATAGCCGCCGCCTCTATGAATCTTATTATGGGTTATACGGGGCAAGTTAATTTAGCCCATGGGGCTTTTTTTGGAATTGGTGCCTATAGCACAGGTTTATTAATGTTAAAGTTAGGAATTAATTTCTGGCTGGCCCTAATTATGGCCTGCTCTATAACCGTGGCCATTGGATTTTTCATTGGTCTGCTTGCTTTTCGGACCAAAGGTTCCTACTACGCTATAGGAACGATGTGTTTCAATGTCATCGTTACCGTAATCATCGAAAACTGGGAGGGTCTTACCGAAGGAGTTAGGGGATTGCTGGGCATTCCCAGGCCAACACCTATTCCGTTCCCATTTGGAAAAGAAATTAATTTTACCACGATGACTGCTAATTATTATCTGGTTTTTTCCTTCCTAATTTTGACTTTGCTGATTATTAGAAGAATAGTAAATTCTATGATTGGGAGGTCTTTTCTGGCTGTTCGCGGAAATGAAGAGTTGGCTGAATCTCTAGGGATTAACACCTTATTTACCAAATTACAATCATTTTTAATTAGCGTGTTTTTCGCTGGCCTATCCGGTGGCTTATATGCTTCTTATATAGGTTTTCTTAGCCCAGAGATTTCTGATTACCATGTAACCTTTGAGATCCTCATCTACTGTCTAATCGGCGGCTTAGGCACAATGGCCGGGCCCATAATCGGGGCTTTTAGCTTAACCGTTATTAGCGAACTTTTACATGGGATGGCTTTTCCCCGCTTAGTCGCCTATGGGTTTTTGTTAATTATTATTGTTATTTTCTTGCGGGGAGGTATCATGGGGGGAGTCCATCTCCTGGCCGCTAATTTATTCTTAAAAGCAAGAAAATGAACCGGAAGATTCTGGAAGTAGAAGGCCTTTGTAAAGATTTCGGTGGTCTGCGCGCTATTGCTGACTTGAGCTTTTACGTAAAGGAAGGGGAAATTTTTAGCATCATTGGGCCTAATGGTTCAGGGAAAACCACGCTCTTCAATGTGATTACGGGTTTTTTGGCGCCCACTAAAGGCAAAATCACCTTTAAAGGAGAAGATATATCTCATCTAAAACCTTTTACCATAGCTCAAAAAGGGATTGCGCGCACTTTTCAAATTACTTCTATATTCGGTAGAGAAACTGTTTTGGAAAATATAAAAATTGGTTGTCGTTTACGGGCCAAAGCTCCACTCCTTGGCACTTTAATAAACAGCCGTAGTTTCCAAGAGGAAGAAAAAATTGCTCAAGAAAAAGCTGCAGATATATTAAATTTTATAGGTCTGACAGAAAAAAGAAATGTATTAGCCAGCACCTTGACCCAAGAAGCGCAAAAGAGGTTATCTATTGGCATGGCCCTGGCGACGGAACCGTGCTTACTTCTCTTAGATGAGCCCACCGGAGGTGTCAACCTTAAGGAGATAAACGACCTCATCTCCTTAATTGCCAGGATCAATGACCAGGGGATTACTATTGTATTGATTGAACATAAAATGAAAGTAGCCATGGAGCTGCCGCAAAGAGTGATGGTTTTGAGTTATGGTCAAAAAATCGCGGAAGGAAAGCCAGCAGATGTAGGAAAAGATAGAAGGGTCATCGAAGCTTATTTGGGGAAGAGTTATGTTGCTTAGATTAAGGGAAGTGGAAGTTTTCTACGGTCGAGCCCAAGCCCTACGCGGAATTTCTATGGAAATGGCGCAAGGGGAGTTAGTGGCTATTTTAGGGGCCAACGGAGCAGGGAAGACCACTCTATTACGCACCATTTCCGGACTCACTGAGCCCCGAAAAGGTACCATAGAATTTTTGGGGAAGAGAATAGATAATTTGCCCCCTGAAAGAATCGTCCGATTAGGTATTTCTCATTGTCCTGAAGGCAGAAAATTATTTCCCCAATTGACCGTTTATAAAAATCTAATTTTAGGCGCTTATGTGCGTCGAAATGAGAGAAAGGGGATGGCCGAGACGATTGAGCGCATCTATGAACTTTTCCCCGTATTAAAAGAAAGACAAGAACAGCTGGCCGGAACCTTGAGCGGGGGCGAACAACAGATGCTTACCATTGGCCGCGCACTTATGGCTCGTCCTATCTTATTGATGCTGGATGAACCTTCTTTGGGGATTGCTCCGCTCTTGGTCAACCGGATCTTCGAAGTCATCAAGGAAATTAACCAGCAAGGCACGGCTATCTTGCTCGTAGAGCAAAATGCGGTTTTAGCCTTAAATGTTGCCCATCGTGGTTATGTCTTAGAAACAGGGGAAGTTGTCTTAACGGGAGAAGCCCAAAGTTTGCTGAATGAAGAAAAGGTAAAGCAGGCTTATATTGGCATATAAATTTTTGCCCAGGAATGGAGAAAAAAATATGCAAAAGCCTTGGTTAAAGTTTTACGATAAAGGTGTACCCTTTCATCTTGATTACCACCGTGTTCCCTTAACTTATTTCCTTGATGAAGCAGCCGCAAAGTTTCCCGAAAATCTGGCCGTCATTTTTCAAGAAGAAAGAATAACTTATCGCCGATTAGCTCAAAAGGCTCGCGATCTGGCGGCCGCTCTTTTCCAGCTTGGTCTTGGGCCGAGAGAGAGAGTAGCTATTATGCTCCCCAACTGTCCGCAATATATTGCCGCTTATTATGCCATATTAAAAATAGGGGGCGTAGTGGTTAATGTGAACCCTATGTATGTGGAAAGAGAGTTAGAGTTTCAGCTTAAAGATGCGGGGGTAGCCAATATTATTGCGGGGCAAGAATTTTACCCTCGTTTAGCCGCGGTCAAAGAGAAAGTAGGCTTGCAGAGAATTATTTTAACGGATTTTCGCGATGCTTCTCTTGCCAATTTACCTTCCTCTCCGCCAATAGATAAGCAGACGGGAACATTTGCCTTAAAAGAGCTTTGGACGGCGGGAGAAAAACTTTCTCTACCCCAGATAAAAGTGGTCGCAGAAGATGTGGCTCTCTTACAATACACCGGAGGTACCACCGGCTTAAGTAAAGGAGCTATGCTAACCCATTTTAATTTAGTGGCCAATGTGCAACAATGTGTAAGCTGGAACCCCGAAATCCAAATGGGCAAAGAGCGGATGCTGGCCGTGTTGCCATTTTTCCATGTCTACGGAATGACCGTAGCCATGAATGAAGCTATTTACTTGGGCGCAACTATTATCTTACTGCCCAGATTTCAAGTCGACGATACTTTAGAGGCAATAAACAGATACCGGCCAACTCGGTTTCCAGGAGTACCCACTATGTATATTGCTTTGATCAATCATCCCCGGCTAAAAGAATATGATATCTCCTCTATTAAAGTATGCAGTTGTGGATCCGCTCCTATGCCTGTAGAAGCCTTAAAGCGGTTCGAAGAAATAACTGGCGGGAAAATCAGCGAAGGCTATGGCCTTACGGAAGCTTCACCAGTGACTCATGGCAATCCTTTCTTTGGCAAACGCAAAATTGGCAGCATAGGCCTTCCGCGACCTGACACAGATGCCAAAATTGTGGACTTGGAATCAGGAGAACGGGAGCTACCCCCGGGGGAGGAGGGCGAACTTTGCCTTAGAGGACCCCAAGTAATGCAAGGGTATTGGAATCGGCCTGAAGAAACCGCCCAAACTCTTCGCCAAGGATGGCTTTATACTGGAGACATAGCCCGGATGGACGAAGAAGGATATTTCTATATTGTGGACCGCAAAAAAGATATGATCATTTGCGGCGGTTATAATGTTTACCCCCGAGAAATAGAAGAAGTTCTCTACATGCACCCCAAAATAATGGAAGCGTGCGTCATCGGGGTTCCTGACCCTTACCGGGGAGAAACAGTCAAAGCTTTTGTCGTTTTAAAGAAAGGAGAAAAATCCACTCCCGAAGAGATCATCGATTTCTGCCGCCAAAACTTGGCCCGCTATAAAGCACCTACCATTGTAGAATTTCGAGAAGAACTTCCTAAATCCCATGTGGGCAAAATACTAAGGAAAGCCCTGCGCGCTGAGGAAGAAAAAAAGTAATTTTTAGAATCTGGGGAAAAATTGGGACAGAATAAGGGAAAATATTTATTTTCAGGATGACCATTTTCTGCTATGCTAAACTTATCTACTTATTTAAACGATAAGTACATTAAAATTTAACAAAATTTGCTGACGTTAATTAATAATTCCCAGTAAAATTTGGGCATTATTAATGGGAGCATTAAATAAATGACCTGTGCCCTTCTTAACCCTTTATTCTGGCCTTCTCCCCACGCCTGGGGAGAGTCGATAAGAGTCGGAACGAATCGGTACGATTGTCGTTCCGACACTGTCATACTGACACCCGAACACAGGGGGGGTGGTTGAAGGGATTAAGCGTAAATATTTAATTGCTCCGCCTAATAATTTGCGCGTCGTAAATTTTGGGAAAGTGAAAAAGAAATGAAAGTAATTAAAAAAGTTATCTGCTCAAAATGTGGGAAAAAACAGAAAAATAATATAGAGGAGATTTTAAAAAGCGATTTGTTCTGGCAAGTTTGTGAGTTTTGCGGGCGCTATGGCTTAAAAGTGGAGAATAAGGTTAAAATGAGTATTACCGAATGGTTGGAAAGCTTCTATAATACCTTGGGTTTTGGGTTAAAGCAGAACGAATCGCGTTTAAAAGACTTGCTTAAAGGACGCTGACATCAGTTTAACTGCAACAGAAATGGAGGGGAGAATGGAAAGCACGTATACTATTTTTCGCGTGCGCCCGGGCTGGATGGGGTTAGTAGGGAATAAAAAAGGGGTACAGCGCATTTACCTTCCAGGTTTAAAAAAGCAAGAACTAAAAAAGCAGATTACCTCTGAATTTCCCGGTTGTAAAGAAGATGCCGAATATTGGCGAGAAGTGAAAACCCAATTTAAAGAATATTTTTTAGGAGAGCGGAAGATTTTCCAAGTCCCCTTGGATTTGACGGCAGCGACTCCTTTCCAAAGGAAAGTTTATAAAACCATGGCCAAGATTCCTTATGGCCAAGTACGAACTTATCGATGGTTAGCCCAGAAAATTGGGAAACCTCAGGCTTTACGGGCCGTAGGTTCGGCTAATGCCCAAAACCGTTGGCCCTTGGTCGTCCCTTGTCATAGAATTTTAGGCCAAAATGGGCATTTGACTGGTTTCTCCGCTCCGGGAGGCTTATCTCTAAAAGCTAATCTCTTAAAACTTGAAGGAGTGCCCGTAACAAACAATAGAGTTTTTTGGCCCAAATAAATTGCCTTAATTATATTTTACCAATAGCGGCCAGATAAATTGTGGTTTCTTCCTGACCGTCTACCTCGATCAGAGCATTTACTTCGTCATCGAAAAAAGCACCAATAGTACAACACCCCAAATTCATAGCCGTGGCGGCCAAATAGAGATTTTGCCCGATGTGGCCGCAGTCTAAATAAATATACCGATAAGCTCGCTGACGATATTTTTGCCGACAACGATCGATAACCGCTACCCAGACAAAGACCACAGCGGCGGTCATAGCCATTTTTTGTCCCAAGGCCGCGCTGGCTATTGGGCGGGAGAAGTCCCCTACTTTTTTCTCCTGCAAAGAAAAATCCTCCACTTGGAAATAGTAAATCCCGGAAGGCACTTCCTCAACCCGATTAATCACTAAGTAAGTATCGATGGGGTGGAGAGCTCCTGCTGAGGGAACTGTGCGATACCAGGGAGAACCCATTCCCTCAGTTAACCCCTGCGTCGCCCAAAGGAGGTTAGCCAGCTCAATCAATGAAAGGGAACCTGTTTGGTAATCGCGAATTGAGCGCCGCTGCTTAAGAATTTGCCAAAAATCCAATCCTTTTACAAAGCGCGGCTTAGGTAAAGGAATAATCTTCCTGGGTGAAAGATCATAGGCAACTGCTCTTTGGGTAGCCCAAGAAGATCCAGTGGTGGAGCGCAAATATTTTGTCTTTTCCTGAAATAATTGACCAATATAAGGCGTGTAATCTTCCATGACCAAACCTCCTGCATAGTCATATCGGCAGCATTTTCTGGGAAATCAAAGTCAACAAAAAACTCGCTTACCTCTCCATCTCCTCCTGGGATTCTGTCTAATTTTTCAAAGGTACCAACGGTTAGGCGAAAAAAATATTGACCCTCCCCAAATAATATATATGATATTAAGATTATGCAACCGCGGAGCGAAAAATTTAATTGCGCTTTTATTTATGCGGAAGAACTAACTAGTATTGAATTCAGCCCTCATCACCCCTTTAAGCCGGTGCGAGCTAAAATTATGCTTGATCTTTGCCATCGCTACGGTCTTCTCGAAAGACCTTGGATAAGAATGATTAAACCCTTACCTTTAACTTTAGCCGAATTGAGTAGATTCCATGATCCCAATTTTTTAAAAGTTTTGCAAAGGGCCAATACTTTAAACGGTAATATTTTAGGCGAAGGTTTTGATGAATTGGCCAGTAAACTTTTGCAATATGGATTGGGTACTGAAGACAACCCTATTTTTCCTGGAGTTTTTGATTTTGCCGCTCTCTGTGCGGGAGCCACCCAATTAGGAGCCGAATTGGTTGCGGCTGGTGAAGTTAACGTAGCTTTTAATCCATTGGGTGGATTTCACCATGCCCGCAGAAATCGAGCGGAAGGATTTTGTTATATAAATGACATAGGAGTAACCATTGCTGATCTTTTACAAGAAGGCCGGCGCGTGGCTTATGTGGACATTGATGCTCATCATGGAAATGGAGTGCAGGAAGCTTTTTATCGTGACCATCGCGTCTTAAAAATTTCTTTTCATGAAAGCGGACAATTCCTCTACCCTTGGTCAGGCTTTGAAGATGAAATTGGGGAAGGAAAGGGGAGGGGATATAATATTAACTTCCCTTTACCCCAAGGCTGCGACGATGAAGTTTTTCTTAGAGCCTTTAAAGAAATTGTCCCTCCCCTGTTAGCAAGCTTCAATGCGGACATTCTTATAGCCCAAATCGGCGCTGATATGCACGTAGCCGATCCCCTAACTCATTTGCAGATTACCAATGCCAGCTATAGCCAAGCAATAAAGATACTCACCCAAAACTCTTCCTCCATTCTGGTTTTAGGTGGCGGCGGTTATGACCTATACAAAACCGCGCGAAATTGGACTTTAGCTTGGGCCATTCTAAGCGGCCAAGAGCCCAAAGATGAATACGCGGGAGCAGTAGGGGGCATGATGTACGGCCCGGAAATCGAGGCCGGAGAATTATACGACCTACCTCTATATGCCCGGGGAGAGGAAAAAGAGCGATTAAATAAGGAAATTGATCGCATTTTAGCTTATCTAAAAAAAGTAATTTTCCCCATTCATAGAATATAAAAATTCGATTTTTTATTTTTTTAGACCAAACCCCAATAAACATACGGCCAGGAGGGCTAAGGAGGCTCCGAAAGAAAAAGCGAAGGGAGCGCCGAATTTTTCCCAAAAAAAGCCTAGGAGCAGACTCGCGGGTAAAGTACTCAACCCAACGGAGAAATTGTATAAACCAAAAGCTGTGCCGCGCCAAGTGGCCGGAACTAAATCCGTGACCAAGGCCCTCTCCGCCCCCTCCGTAAGGCCATAAAATAGACCGTAGACCGTAAAGAGAAGCCAGATTGCTTCTGGGGATTTGCTCCAAGCAAATCCCCAATAAATGGCGCTATAAAGAAGCCAACCGAGAATAATGGTCTTTTTCCTCCCCCAACGATCGGAAAGAATTCCACCGGGGGTAGCTGAAAGAGATTTCACCACATGGAGGATCATCCAAAGGACAGGAATCCAAGCCACGCCTACCCCATTTTCTTTAGCGCGCAGAATCAAGAAAGCATCACTGGAATTTCCTAAACTAAAAATAGTGACGGCGAGAAGAAAAATGCGGAAGGATGGAGAAAAAGATTTTAGGCTAAATTTTCTCCAAGGATTTACGGAAGGGAGGGGGGAAATAATTTTTTCGCGCACTCCCCCAATTAAGATGAAAACAGCGCCAAAAGCAGGGATAAAAGCCAAGGCAAAGATAAGGCGGTAATCTTGGGTGAAATAAGAGATCAATAAAAATGAGATGAATGGCCCAATTACCGCCCCCGTATGATCCATAGCCCTTTGAAAACCAAAAGATTTTCCTTGAACATCTTCTGTGGTTGAGTCAGCGATTAAAGCATCACGCGGAGACGTTCTGATTCCTTTCCCCACCCGGTCGAGGAAACGAATTATTAGCACCTGGCTGGCTGAAGTAGCGACTGCTACCAGGGGACGAACGACAGAAGATAGTAAGTAACCAAATACCACCAAGGCTTTTCTTTTTTGCCATCGATCGGACAGCCAACCAGAAAAGAGCTTGAAAAGGGAAGCCGTAGTTTCCGCTATCCCCTCAATAAAACCTAAGAAAGTAGGGCTGGCCCCTAAAACGCTGGTCAAAAAGACGGGGAGGAGCGGATAAATCATCTCGCTGCTCACATCTGTAAAAAAGCTGACCCAACCAAGAACAAAAATTTGGCGATTTAGGCCCCAAAATTTCTTCTCTTCATATCTGGTTAATTTATAGCCCATGAAGATGGAAACCGGTCCTTTGCGGCATAAAAATAGTAATTTTAATATTTTTTTCTGCCGATTATTATTATATAATCTAACCCAAAATTACCCTGCCCTCTTTGGCCAGGTTCTGAAATTGATAGCAGGCAGAGTGGAGGGCAAAATTATGACGAAAAATTTTAAGATTTATATTTTAAACCATTTAATTAACAAAGGTATATTAAAAAAAGGGGATTATGAAAAATTAATAAAGGAAGACCCTTTAGATGACAAATATTCCTTAGAAGAAATCCTGCTCAAAAAAGGTTATATAACTTTAGCCGAATATCAATCGGCTTTGGCAGAAATTTTTAAAGTCCCTTTTGCCAAGGCAGAAGATTTTCCAGATGAACCAATTCTTTTTGACCAAATTTCCCTCCATTTTATGAAAGCCGCTAAAATTTTGCCGGCTAAATTAGAAAATAATACTTTAACTATAATAATGGCCAACCCACAAGACTTTCATGCCTTGGAAGCTCTGCGTTTAGCCATAAAGTATGAAATTAAAGTCTTGGCTGGCTTGGAAGAAGACATTAAGCGAGGCATCGATCGGGTTTATGGTTCTGGCTTAACTTCCATGGAGAAGATTATAGAAGACATTGATCGTTTGCCTGAGTATCGCAGCGATGAGGAAGAAAATGTTGATCTTCTGAGAGATATGGCTTCGGAAGGGCCGGTAATCAGGTTAGTAAATTTAATTATTACCAAGGCCATTGAAAGAAGGGCTAGTGATATACATTTCGAACCTTTTGAAGATCACTTTCGGGTGCGCTATAGAATAGATGGCGTTCTCCACGATGTAGAATCACCTCCGAAGCGACTGCAAGCAGCCATAATTTCCCGTTTAAAAATTATGGCCAAGCTAAATATAGCCGAAAGACGTCTTCCTCAAGATGGGCGGATGATGCTGCGCGTTAAGGGAAAAGAAATTGATTTCCGAGTTTCTTCTGTGCCTACTATTCACGGAGAGTCTGTTGTTTTGCGCATCTTGGATAAAGGCAGCATGGTTTTGGAAATGGAACAGCTCGGCTTCCAGGAAGACACCCGCCGAGAAGTGGAAGAACTTATTCGTCATCCTCATGGCATAATCCTGGTCACCGGCCCCACGGGGAGCGGTAAGACTACGACCTTATATTGTGCCTTACAAAAAATAAATTCTGCCGAAAAAAAGATTATCACGGTAGAGGATCCCGTAGAGTATCAATTACCCGGCATTAATCAGATCCAAGTAAAGCCGGCCATTGGTCTTACGTTTGCCAACGCTTTGCGTTCGATAGTGCGCCAAGACCCGGATGTGATCCTTATTGGAGAAATTCGCGATGCCGAAACTGCTGAAATAGCCATCCACTCAGCGCTTACCGGCCATTTAGTTTTGAGTACCCTCCACACCAATGACGCTCCCAGTGCTATTACCCGCCTCATTGACATGGGGATGGAAGATTATCTACTTTCTTCTACTATTTTGGGTATTTTAGCTCAAAGATTAGTACGCGTATCCTGTCCTCATTGTCGGCTAAGTTATTCTCCTGAACCCCAAGTCTTAAAAGAGATGAAAATTGCTAAAGAAGAATTACCATTTTTTAAAATTCACGAAGTCCGGGGTTGCGCGAACTGTTCGCACACAGGATATTGGGGAAGAACAGGCATATTTGAACTGCTTAAGGTGGACGAGGAAATTCAACGATTGATCTTAGATAGAAAAGATGCCAATACCATAAAACAGGTAGCCTTGCAGAAGGGGATGCGCACTTTAAGAGAAGATGGTTGGTTGAAAGTAAAACGCGGAATAACCACGATCTCCGAGGTTTTGAGGGTAACTCAGGAAGAAAATATCACTTAAAATATTTCTGGCGCAGATCAAAAAAATTAAAGTATTTTATAGAAAAAATAATTTAAATGGCTGAATATTTTTATAAAGCGATAACTAATACTGGGCAAGTAGTTGAAGGCTTTCTCGAAGGAAAGGATGAAAAAACCATTGTCCGCAATTTGCAAGACCAGGGTTATATACCCGTTCGCGTTGTCTCCCGGCAGAGAACCTTAAAAAAATGGCGTCTTCCCTCATTCCCTTCCGGGCGGAGGAGAATAAGTAATCTGTTGACCTTTACGCAGGAGTTAGCTACATTAATTTCCGCGGGGCTCCCTTTGGACCGCAGCTTAGATATATTAGCTTCTTTAACTCCCGATCTAAGAATGCAAGAAATTCTCCGCGATGTCTTAGCTCGGATCCGCGGCGGAAGCTCCTTAGGAGAAGCCCTAGCCAATCATCCGCAGGTTTTTCCTAATTTATACATTAACATGGTTAAAGCTGGGGAAGTAGGGGGTTTTTTAGAAACCATTTTTATGCGCTTGGTGCAGTATTTGCAAAGAGTAAAAGAAATAAAGGAGTATTTGATTTCCATATTAATCTACCCGGTTATATTGACTGCCGTGAGTGCCGTTTCCATTACTATTTTGGTAGCTTTCGTTATCCCCCGTTTCAGTCGCCTTTTTGCCGATCTTGGTCAAGCTATTCCTCTGCCGACGCAGATGGTCTTGGTGGGAAGTCAATATTTTCGCAATTATTGGTGGTTAGGAATTGTTTTAATTGGTTTTTTTTACATATGTTTGAAAGCCTATATTCAAGGCGAAGAGAGAAGATGGCGCTGGGACCGTTTCAAATTATCCTGGCCGGCCTTCGGCTCGCTCATAAAAAAAATTGAAGTGGCCAGATTTTCGAGGACTTTGGGAACTTTGTTACAAAGCGGCGTACCCATTTTGTCTGCCCTTAGTCTGGTAAGAGAAGTTTCTCAAAACCAAGCTGTAGCCAAGGCCATTGATTATGTCCAGGAACGGCTGCGGGAAGGCAAAGGGATGGCGCGAGCCTTAAAAGAAATACAGATCTTTCCCGCCCTCGCTGTGCATATGATCGAGGTTGGGGAAGAAACCGGAAAACTGGAAGAGATGTTGCACAAAGTAGCTACTAGCTATGAAGAGAGCATTCAAAACACTACCAAGCGTTTAGTTTCCTTGTTGGAACCCTTAATCATCTTAGTCATGGGACTTATTATTGGATTTATCGTCATCTCCATGCTTTTAGCAGTTTTTAGTTTACAAGAGATTCCTTTTTAATGATTAATAGAAGCATTGAATAAATGACCTTGGCCATTTTTAACCCCTCAACCTAAAACCTCTCCCCAAGCATGGGGAGAGTAGATAAGAGTCGGGACGAATCGGTACGATTGTCGTTCCGACACTGTCCTACTGACACCCGACCACGGGGGAGAGTGGGGGATAAAGGGTAGATTCTAAGGAGGATAGATGCTGAGAAAATCAAGGAGAGTTAAAGGATTCACCTTGATTGAATTGCTAATAGTAATTATTATCATTGGTCTGTTAGCTGCCTTAGTGGGCCCAAGACTTTTCGGCAAAGTGAGTACAGCTAAACAAAAGGCAGCCAAAGCGCAGATTGAGCTATTCGGGACGGCTCTGGATGCTTTACGCTTGGACGTAGGCCGTTACCCCACTACCGAAGAAGGATTAAGAGCTTTAAGAGAGAAACCCTCGGGAATGGAGGGGTGGAAAGGTCCTTATTTGCCAAAAGAAATCCCCAAAGATCCATGGGGGAGAGCCTATGTTTATAAATGTCCGGGAGAGCATGGAGAGTATGATTTAATTTCATATGGCCTGGATGGAGTTGAAGGCGGGGAAGGGGAAAATCAAGATATTGTGAGCTGGAAGGATATTGATGAGAAAAAATAAAGGCTTTACGCTCCTCGAATTAGTTTTGGTTCTTATCTTGTTGAGCCTGGCCGGGTATTTAGTCGTCCCTTCTATGGCCCGCCTGGCCAAGGCCGTAGAATTAAAAGGAACGGCCCAAAAAATAGCGGGAATTTTACGCTATTGCCGTCTCGCCACGATTCAAAAAGGGCAAATACATCAAATCCTTATCGATCAAAAACAAAGAGAATTAATCGTCCGGGCGCTAATATCAGAAAAAAAAGAAGAAACAGGTATCACCTGGATAGAGAAGATTAAATATCAAATCCCCGCGGGCATAAATTTGCGAGAAGAAATAAACCCCGGGAAATACAATACAGATTTACCGGCTATTGAATTTTACCCTACAGGGCAGGCCAATGGCGGCCAAATACTGCTGGCCGATCCAGAGCAAAAAGGGTACCTCATCAAGATCAGTTTTTTAACCGGCTTAGTAGAAATAGAAAAAATTTAGATATGAGACGCCTAGTAAATAGTTTTGGCTTTACTTTAATAGAAGTGGTTATAGCTTTAGGCCTAATGGGCATAGCTTTAATTGTCCTCATCGAATTATTTTCAGGCGCCTTGCGGCTAGGAAAAACCGCTAATGAGTATTCGCGCGCCACAGCCTGGGCCAGAATGAAATTAGAAGAAGTTATCTTGCAACCCCGATTGCAAGAAGGCCTGGAAGAAGGGGAGCTGCCGGAAAACTACCGTTGGCAATTGGAAATTAAAAAAACAGAAATTTTGAGGGAAAAATATGGAGAAGTACCTGTACCTTTGGAACTTTATCAGATTAAGTTAAAAGTTAATTGGAAAGCGGGGATTAAAGAAAGAAACTTGGTTTTAGAAACCTATAAATTTTTAAAAGAAACTGCTGGAGAAGAAAAAATTTGAAGAACGTTTTTTGCGGAAAAAAAACCGGCGGATTCACGTTAGTAGAGGTGATGGTTACTTTAACCATTCTGGGATTTGTCCTCTTAATGATCTTTGGAGTTTTCCGCTTGGCTCTTTCTTCATGGCATAAAGGGGAAGAAATCCAAGAAATAGATCAACAGATTAGGACGGTAGAACAATATCTATTCCGCCAGATCAAGTCGGCCCAACCTTATAAGGTCAAAAGTAGCAAAGCCGAAGGAGATTACTTATTCTTTGAAGGGACCGCCCAGATGCTGAAATTCATTTCCACGTATTCATTACGCTATAAAAGATTAGAAGGGTTAGTGTTGGTGATTTATGATTTGCGCCAGCAAAACGGCGAGGGCACTCTCTTCTTCTCGGAAAAAAGAGTGCTTAACAGAGACCTCCAGGAAGAAGTTTATGATCCGGAGGCAGCTTGGCCTCTACTCAAAAATCTAAAGGGAGCTTACTTTGAATACTACCAAGAGGAAGATAAGGTCAATGGTGTTAACGCGGAATGGCTGCGCGAATGGTCGGGTAAAGAGCGGGGTCAATTGCCAGCGGCTGTGCGTTTGCGCTTTAAATACGAAAAAGAAATAGAAAAAGGAAAGTCCACTCAGGTAGATTTAGTAATGCGTCTTCCGGCTTGCCGCTGGGAAGAGATCAAGACCGTTCCCCAAAGGAGAGTAATACCGCAAAGGCCGACGGGATGAAGATGAACAGACAAAATAGAAAAAATAGCCCAGAAAAGGGAGTCGCTCTGGTAGTTACTATTTGGATTATTACGATCCTGGTGATCGTGGCCTTGGAATTTAGCTCAGCCATGCGCTTAGAGAGCTATAGCGTAAAAAATTACCAAGAAGAGGCCCAACTATATGCCTGGGCCTGCGGAGCATATGAGCGAGCCCTTGGGGAACTGAACTGTCGGCATGATCCTTTCCTTAGGCAAAAGAAAAAAGATCTGCTCCGAGAGCAAATTCCGGCCGCCAAGTGGGAGTGGTTAATTGATGGCCGACCTTACACTTTCTCCCTTGGCCAGGGAACGTGCCAGGTACGTATTTATGGAGAAGCGGGAAAAATAAATATTAATTTGGCTTCCGAGAGAACTTTGCGTCAAGTGGCCACGTGTTTAGGGTTGGAAGGAGAAAGCCGAGATATTTTGGTGGACTCTATACTTGATTGGCGCGACCCTGATGATTTTTATCGGGCTCATGGAGCAGAAAATGAATACTACCGGTCTCTCCAAGAACCTTATGATTGTAAAAATGGAAACTTGGCCACTATCGAAGAACTTTTGTTAGTTAGGGGGGTAAGTAAAGAATTATTTTGGGGAAAAAAAATTTTATTCCCTGGAGAAAAAGAAGAAAAAATAGTCGGCTTGAAAGACATCTTCTCTGTTTATGCCGCGGGCGAACAGATTGATCTTAATGCCGCGGGGTGGCCGGTGCTCCGGTGTTTTTTGGGATTACCCGGAGAAATAGCGGAGAAGGTAATTTCGATGCGGGAAGAGAGGGAATTTGAAAACTTGACCGATCTCAGTCAGCGCGTGCCGGAAATACAACCTTTTTTGAAAGAAATTGGCCGGTTTATTTCTTTTCGGCCTTTACATCCTTACTATACAATTGAAACGAGAGCATGGATGAGGGAGAACGAATTGGGGAGGAGTCTGAAAGCCATCATTAAAATCGATGCCCGAGAAAAAAATGGTTATAAGGTAATCCAGTGGATCGACCATATTCCCTGATGGATTGCGGCAGGTATGGCTGGTAACAATTTAAGCTTAGGAATTGACTTAGGAAAGAATCATTTAGTCCTTTGCCTTTTGCAAAAAGCTTGGCGAGGGATTAGCTTGGTGGATTATCGGGTAAAAACTTGGGCAGAAGATTTTTCCGTTGAGGATCAGCTTCCTTTCCTTAGCAATTTTGTGGCTCAATATGGCGTAGCTAATGATAAAGTTTTTCTGGCTATGCCGCGGGAAAAAACCGTCATCCGTTTCTTGCGTTTGCCCTTAGCTGCTCAAGAAAATCTGCGCCAGGTTTTAGAGTATGAGGCGCCTAAATACGTTCCCTGGGAAGTAGAAGAAATTTGTTTTGATTATCAAATTCTCCATCGGGACGGGCAAGGACTAAGTTTAGTAGTTCTCTTTAGCAAGAAAAGAGAAGTTGCTCATTATCTTGCTCTATTAGAGAAAATTGGTCTTAAACCCCGAGCTATCCAGATTTCTTCCTTAGGAGCGCTCAACCTTTTCTTTTACCATGTGGGAGGGAATTATAAAAATAATACGGTTTTACTCGACCTGCAGGGATCAATGGCGGAGATTAATTTTCTCAAGGAAGGGCAATGGCAGGAAAACTTTCTTTTTACCTTACCTTCTGAAAAAAAAGGGGAGAAGATTATTCAAATTTGTCAAATGGGTGGAGTTCCAGAGACCGAACTGGGGCAAACTGAGTTTTACGTATACGGAACAGGAGCAGAAACAAAATCTGTATCTTCATGGCTTGACCATCCCTCTTTGCAGTATATAACTCCTCCCCCACGGCATAAAATAAAAACAAGGCGAGGAGAATCTTTACCTCCGGCCATTTATAGCGGCGTGGGAGTTCCTTTGCCGGGATTAATAAAGACGCCTTATAAATTGAATCTTCTCGCGGAGGAGGAAAAGAAAAAAACTCGCCAGATGGGTAAGCCTCTTTTTATATTTTTGCTTTCTTTAACCATTTTGCTTATTCTTTCTTGGGTATGGGGTTCATACCGAAAAATCCAAGATGAACTGCAATTTTTACGGGCCGAAGTAAATAGGAAGAAACCCGAAGTAACCGCCGTGGAAAATTTAAAGAAAGAAAGGGAAAAGATTCTCAAAGAGATAGCGGAGTTTGAAAAGCTTAGTTCTTTAGAAGTCCGTAAGATAGATATTTTGAAAGAGCTAACCCAAATATTGCCCCCCACAGTTTGGATATGGAATTTAAAAGCTACTGGTCGCGAAATAGAAATTAGTGGATTCGCCGATTCAGCCTCTGACCTTATTCCGTTGCTTGACCGCTCTCCGCTCTTTGAGAAAGTGGAATTTTTGGCCCCGGTGACTAAAGAACGCGATCGCCGTTTGGGTAGTGATAAGGAAAAAGAAAGGTTTAAAATTCGCATGTACCTGGAAAAAAAGAGGCTTTAATTATGCTGCCCCCAAAATTGGTATCCCCGAGACAAATTACCTCTCCCCGCATCTTCTGGCTCCTCTTGGCCTTGGTCGCCGCATTAACCATCTACTACTTGGCCATTATCCCCTGGGAAGAGACTAAGAAAAAAGCTGAAGAAGAGATCTTGTTAAAAAGGAAAATCTTGAGTCAGTATAACGAAATTTTGCAAAATAGGTCGCAAGTAGAATTAAACTTGGAAAAAGCCAAGAAACAGATGGAAGAAATTAATAAAAAACTTATTTCTGGAGATACTCTGCAGTTAGCTGCCGCCAACCTCCAGGATATGGTAAAAAAAATCGCGGAAAAAAATTTTGTGAGTTTAAGGAGTTTTCGCATTTTAGAGCCCAAAGATATAGGTCCCTTTCGCCAAGTATCTTTGCAGATAGAATTTTTGCCCACGAATAGTATGATGAATTTGAGCCACTTTATCGCTGATTTAGAGAACCAAGAAAAATTAATAATTATCTCCGATTTGGATCTGCTGATTATTAATCCACGCCTGCCTAACGCTCTGCAGGGCAATTTAATGGTTTCGGCCTATATGCAAGGAAGCAAGATACCAGAAAAGATCAAAGAAAAGTAAGCGGGGCAAATCTATGTTTAAGCATTACGGGCTTCTGAATATCATTTTAAGCGTAATGATTATCTTTCTTTTTAATAAGAATTATGAAACCTGGACTAAGCCTGATTCGGGATCGATCGTCAAAGAGGAAAGCAAGCGCAGCGATAGTAAAGGAGAAACATTGCCCCCTTTATCCACCCTGAATATTCGCAAAGCTGACGCCTCCTCTCTGACAATCATTGCAGAAAAGAATATCTTCCATCCGGAAAGGAGGGAATTCGTTTCTCTTAATCCTGAGCAACCAAAGGCCACACCTATGAACCGCCCTCAACTTCAACTTCAAGGGGTATTAATAACAGATGAAGTACAGAAGGCTTCCTTGATCCTGCAAGGAAAATCTTTGGCCAAAGGAGAGAAAGCGACTAAAACATTAAATTTAGGAGACCAAATAGGAGAATATAAACTAACGAAAATATTACCCGACCGGATAGTCTTAGAAGCCCCGGGGGATGTGTATGAAGTATTTTTATATGATTTAAAATCGCCCAAAAAGAGAAGGGAGATAAGAACTCCGACGCGCCCCACCGAACCTATACGCTCTTCTCCTGGGGGGCCGGTACCAACTACGAAAACTCCGCCACCACCTGCCCCAACTTCGCAACCCTTTGTTGGACCCACAAGAGAAATTCAACCCCCAGCCTATCAATCGCCTTTGCTCCAGGGGTCACCCGCACCGCCGAGTTCTATTCTACCTCCGTCAAGAAGACCCCCTCTGCCCGAAGAAATTAAGGGAGATAAATAAAATGATTAAGAAAGGAGTGTCGTAAGCATGACCCTGAGAATTATTCACTGCCGATTATTGATTTTATTAATTCTTTTTATAAGCTTTGGCTGTGCGACCACGGCGGGGCAAAAAAGCAAAGAAAAGGAAGAGGGGATGAGGCCGCCAACAAGCATGGAGATGCCTAAAAAAGAAAGTAGCGGATATATGGCAGAAAAAATTCCTCCAGCAGGTATGTCCGAAAAAGAGAAATTAGCCGAAACAAAAGTTCCTGCCCAAATAGAAGAGAAAAGAAGGCCCAGTTCACCGGTGACGCTTCCGCCTCCCTTGCCGATAAAAAAACCTAACGAGGTAGCTAAAGGAGCAAAGATAGTCCTCAATTTTGATAATGCTGATCTGCACGAAGTCATTCGCGTCATTGCCGATATGCTGAAGATAAATTATCTCGTTGATCCCCGGGTTAAAGGAACAGTGAATATTCATACTTCCGGACAAATAACAACCGAAGGACTTTTAGCCATATTCCAATCGATACTGCGCCTGAACGGGGCGGCGGCTATCCAAAAAGAGGGTATATACGAGATTGTGCCCTTGACCGAAGCGAAAAGGGCTTATACTCAACCAACCCTAAAACTTCCCGATCATCTTAGTCCAGAAGATAAATACAGCATTCAGATCATTCCTTTAAAATTTATACCCGTGGCCGAAGTGGCCAAAATGATCAAACCATTTCTTTCTGAAGGGGCAGATATTGTAGAGCATCCTGCTCATAACATCTTGATCATCGGAGACTTAGCCGGCAATATAAAAAAATCCGCTGCCATAATTGAAATCTTCGATGTGGACATTTTTGCGGATATGCGCATCAGGATTTACCCGATTATGAATGCCGACGTCAATGAAATAGCTAAAGAAATGGAAAGAATATTTTCCTCCTTAGAAATAAATGTGAAGAGTGGAAGGGGAGTGGGTATTACCTTTACCCCTATTCAGCGCATTAATTCCCTTTTAGTAGTCAGCTCCATACCGCAAATTTTTGAAAAAGTTGAAAAATGGCTGCAGGAATTGGATAAGACACCACCGGAAGGGACAAAATTGGGGGTTTTTGTTTATTATGTCCAAAATGGGAAGGCCAAAGATTTAGCGGAGGTTCTTAAACAAGTATATGTCCCGACCAAGGATAAAAAAGACTTTAAAGAGAAGATCGTAACTCCTACCCCTCCTACCCCAGCGCGAACCGTCAAACCCCCAACCCCCACTACTACACCATCTCCTGCACCAGCTACTCCACCTAAAGAAGAAAAAGCTCCTTTACCAGAAGGGAGCGTGCCCGAGGGAGAAATTAATATTGTGGTGGACGAGACTACTAATGCCCTAATCATCCGCGCTTATCCTCGTGATTATAAAGCTATTCTGGAAACCATCAAGAAACTTGATCTCTATCCCAAACAAGTGTTTATTGAAGTCTTTTTAGCAGAGGTTACTTTAACTGACTTAACTAAATATGGTCTGGAGTTTTCCACTTTCACTGATACCTTCGTCCAGGGAGTAAGACCTTACACTTATACTGTAGGTATGGGAGGGGTAGCTACTCCAGAAACTTTTTCCTCCGGCTTACGCTATTCCATTGCCTCTACAGATCGCCTCTTTGCTGCCATTCATGCTTCGGCTATTGAAAATCGGCTTAAGATGATCTCCTCGCCCCATATCTTAGCCTCTAACAATAAAGAAGCAAAGATTCAAATTGGTAAAGCGCAACCTATCTTGACTACGACTTATACCACCACAGCTACCACTTCGCCTTCAGTGGTGGAAGGGACAATTGAATATAAAGATATTGGTATTATTCTAACCGTCACCCCGCGCATTAGTGATGCTAAGCTGGTGACTATGGAGATTAACTTGGAGCAGAGTGATGTGGCGAGCACCAAATTAGGCAGCCTCGATAACATTCCCGTATTTAAGAAAAAGACAGCCAAAACTACCCTTTCTATTATGGAAGGGCAGACTATCGTCATCGGCGGCCTTATAGAAGATAAAAAAGAAGCTGGCGCTTCCGGGGTTCCCTTCCTAAGCCGCCTTCCGATCATAGGAGCTTTATTCGGATATCAAACGCGCGATATTAACAAAACAGAGACCGTCTTACTGCTCACGCCGCACGTGATTACTGATTTGGAAGAGTCGAATCAAGTCACCCGGGAATTTCGCGAGAAGGTCCAGGGACTCAAGAAAGAGTTGGAAAAAACAAAAGAGAAGAAGTGAAAAATAACTTCCTCTTTTAAAAGCTTTAATGGAAAATTTAATAACCCTTTTCTCAAAACTATTACCCGTTTTTTAAAATTTTGCGGTAGGCCACTGGCACGGCCTTGCTAATAATGATATTATTAATTAATGGACTCTGAAGGAAAAATAAAGATTCAAATTTTTTTTACGAAAAATTACCTCGCTCTGAAGAATATTAATCTCCGCATTGATGAAAAACAGATTTTTGCCATTTTGGGCCCGGCGCGCAGCGGCAAGACTACCCTTTTAAAAAGTCTAAATCGTTTAACTGATTTAATCCATGGAACGAGACATACCGGAAATATTTTTCTTGATGGCCAAGATATATACGACTCCTCCATCTCTCTTCCGGAATTACGTAGGCGCGTGGGTATGGTTTTTGACTTGCCTACACCTCTTCCCCTTTCTATATTTGAGAATGTGGCTTACGGTCCCCGCCTTAAAGGTATTGGCCAAAAGAATAACCTCCAGGAAATTGTCGAGGCTGCTTTAAAAGCGGCCGCCTTATGGGATGAAGTCAAGGATAGGCTTACTAATTCTGCTTTTCGCCTATCCGGCGGACAGCAACAAAGATTGTGCATTGCCCGAGTATTGGCTCTTGACCCAGAAGTAATCATGCTTGATGAACCATGCTCTGGTCTTGATCCTATCTCCACTCGGGCCATTGAAGAAACCCTCTATGAATTAAAAAAGAAATACACTATAGTAATTGTGCCCCATAATATCCAGCAAGCTTCCCGCATTGCGGACCGCGTAGCTTTTTTATTAGGAGGGGAACTTATCGAAGAAGGACCGGTTGCGCAAATCTTCACTAAACCTCAAAAAAAGATAACCGAAGATTATTTAAGCGGGAAATATGGCTAAAAAAGGAGGAGAGATGGAAACGCATTTTCATCAAGAATTAAAAAAGCTGAAAGAAAACCTCTTGAAGATGGCTGGGCTGGCGGAACAGGCCATAAGCAATGCTATAGCTGCTTTGGTGCAGAGGGATTCTGCTTTAGCAGAAAAAACTATCAAGGAAGATGAAAAGATTAATGAGCTGGAACTTTTGATCGACGATCAGTGTCTAAAACTTCTGGCTCTACACCAGCCCATGGCTGCTGATTTACGTTTTATCACTTCTGCCATGCGCATCAATACTGAGTTAGAAAGAATTGGCGATCAGGCAGCTAACATTGCCCAGCGGGCGATTCTCTTAAATCAAGAACCGCAGTTAAAACCCTATATTGATATTCCCCGCATGGCCCAAATTTCCCAATCTATGGTCAAAGATGTCTTAGATGCCTTTGTTAAGGGTGACGCTGATCTGGCCCGGCGAGTTTGTGAAAGGGACGATGAGGTAGATGGTTTGAATGACCAAGTTTTTAGAGAATTGCTTACCTATATGATGGCTGACCCGAAAACTATTACCCGGGCGGCCCATTTAATCATCGTCAGCCGCTGCTTGGAGCGGATTGCCGATCATGCTACTAATATAGCTGAAGGCGTTATTTTTATGGTCAAAGGATTGGTAATTAAACATTATGCAGATACGAAGCATGGGGAAAAGGAAATGAGCAGTTAAGGAAATTCCGTTGAGCATTGAGGTTTGCGATGGGTAAAAAAATTTGGATATTTTTTGGGGTATTAGGGCTCAGCAATTTAGGACAGGTAATTGACCTCCACGCCGAAGAGAAGAGCGCCGCCCAGAAGCGGATTCTCTTTGAGAGAGGAGAAAAGGTGCGCGGCCAACGCTTGGAATTAGTACGCCGCGTTCTGGAAAGTTATGCGGGTTGCCACGTAATCGCTCAAGATAATGAGCTTACTGGTTTAATCATCAATGGGCGCACTTACCACGACTTTACGATCATTATCCGCGATGAGAAAAAGACTATTTTAGTTATAACTCCGGATGGGGTAGTTAATTTTGATTACTGAGATTTTTGCCGCACACACTCTTCATAACCTAAGGCCACGCTATGGAGGGCGCGGTCAAAGAAAAGAATAACCCGGTTATTTAGTTCCAATACGCGCAACAATTCATAAGCACTATCGTAAAAACCTGAATGCAATACAAAAAGCCAAAGGTGGCGGCGGAAGAGAATAAATGAATATATTAATTCGGCCAAAGGGAATCCTTCTTGGCAACGTTCCCGGCCATAATTTTTGTAATATTTAACAGTCTCTTCTTTGGGGGTAGGGATGCTTAGCCAGTGGCTTAAGTTTTGGTAGATACTGCGCGCCCTTTCTAAGAGCAAATCTTCACGAAAAGTATGGAAAAATGGGGTCTGGGGATTTTGGCGGACATCTTTAAGCCAAGCTTGGGCTAAAGGATCGGCATTTTTGGCAATCAAATTAACTAAAATTTGGGATATCATTTTTTCTCCTTTCCAGAAACATCCTAAAAAATATCGTGACTAGCCACGGAAAATTTTGTGTAAATTTTTTCCTAATGGTCTGCGGATAATTCCTTTTTCAGTAATTAAGGCTTGAACGAATTTTTGCGGCGTAATATCAAATGCCGGGTTATATACATTTATGCTGCGGGGGGCCAGGGGCTGGCCATACAGATAAATTAGCTCTTCTGCCGGCCGCTGTTCAATAGGAATTTGATTTCCCGTGGGGGTAGAAAGGTCTATTGAAGAGAGCGGGGCCGCCACGTAAAAAGGTAGACCATGGAGATGGCAAAGGCAGGCCAAAGAGTAAGTACCAATCTTGTTGGCCACGTCCCCATTAGCCGCTATCCGGTCGGCACCGACAATGGTCAATTGTATTTTCCCTCTCTGCATCAGATCTCCCGCCATATTATCAGCAATAAGTGTGCAAGGAATGCCGTCTTGTTTTAGCTCCCAGGCCGTTAAGCGTGCTCCTTGAAGAAAAGGACGGGTTTCGTCAATAAAGACATGAATTTTTTTGCCGGCCGCATGGGCGGCGCGAATTACTCCCAGAGCTGTTCCGTACCCAGCCGTGGCCAAAGCCCCCGCATTACAGTGGGTAAGAATATTGCTGTTATCGGGAATGAGTATTTGTCCTTGCCGGCCAATTTCCCTATTAGTGGCGACATCTTCTTGGAGAATTTTTTGAGCTTCTTTTACCAAAGCAATTTGGACAGCTTCTATTCCTTGGCTAATATTTTGGGCTAATACTTTTTGCTGGCGATCTATAGCCCAACGTAGATTTACGGCTGTCGGCCGAGCCTGCAGCAATTCTTGGGTCAGTTTCTTCATTTCCCGTTGGAAAATGGAGGGTTGGGAACTCTTAACCTGTTTGGCCCCTAAGGCAAACCCAAAGGCAGCAGCCACGCCGATGGCCGGAGCTCCCCGCACGATCATTTTTTTAATGGCCTGGGCCACATCCTGAGCCGTAGTGCAGGAGACATAAATTTTGACTCGCGGAAGTTTAGTCTGATCGAGGAGAAGAAGTTTCCCATTTTTCCAATCTAAAGTCTTAAAACCCATAGCCAGAAAATTACCATATTTTAATACGTTCCGGCAACAGAAAAGGTTTAATATGCTTAAAGTCTTTTTGTATAATCATGCCCCATTTAGCTACAATTATAATTTTTACTTACCTATCATCATCCTGGGCAGAAATAAAGCTATTTGAGGAAAGATGGTAATAAGGATAACCACGCCGAGCATGGCCCCAAGAAAGGGCAGGGCGCCCTTAAAGATTGTTTCACTGGGAATATCCTTGACCACGCCGGCTAAAGTGTAAATATTCAGACCGACCGGAGGAGTAATAAGTCCAGCTTCCATCATAATTACGCAGATTACTCCAAACCAAATAGGATCAAAGCCTAAGTTGCTAATGACCGGAAAAATTACCGGCATGGTCAGGACCATCATGGAGATGGCATCAAGAAAACATCCTAATAACAAATAAATTAGGACGATAATAGTTAGAATAAAATAGCGGGATAAGGGGAGATCGGCTAGCCAACTGGAAATAGTCATGGGGATAGTCGTGAGCGCCAAAAAATAACTGAACACATTTGCCCCGGCGACTAGAAAAAGGACCAGAACCGAAATCCTGGCTGCTTCCCGGAGGGAAGATGAAAGATTCGGCCAGGTCAATTTTCTTTTCCCCAAGGTAAGCAAAAAAAGAATTGTTGCGCCAAGAGCACCGGCTTCAGTAGGGTTGATAATACCCAGATAAATTCCTCCAATGACGATGGCAAAAACTAATATAGTTTCCCAAATGTCGAAAAGGGCTGAAATTTTTTCTTTCCATCCTATTTCTCCAGAGATCAAGGGAGCTAAGGCAGGATTGTTTTTCACCAAGATGATGATGACGATGATAAAAGCCAAAGAAAGGAAAAAACCCGGCAGCAGGCCAGCTATAAAAAGTTTTCCAATGGACTGTTCCGTAAGTACTCCATAAACCACGAAACCTAATGAGGGGGGGATAAGAAAACTCAGCGTTCCGCCCGCCGCAACCACGCCTACGGCCAACTGAGGCGCGTAATGGAATCGTCTCATTTCGGGAATGGCTATTGATCCCATAGCGGCAGCAGCCGCCACGGAAGAGCCGCTAAGAGCAGCAAAAAAAGCACAGGAGACAATAGTAGCTATCCCCAACCCCCCCGGCCAATTCCTAAACCATTTATCAAAGGCCATAAAAAGTTTTTGAGTTAAGCCACCTATGGCGGCCAAACCACCCATTAAAACAAAGAGCGGAATTATGGTATAAGGATAATGTGCGGCCGTTTCATAAACAGTTTTAGCTACAACCGGGAAGGCAGCGGGAATTGAAGTCAGATAACTAATGCCCAAGACACCCACTAACATCATTACCAAGGCGATGGGCATGCCCAAAATGAGGAGAAAGAGGAGAAGAACAATTCCCAAAAGCCCAACAGAAATGGGGTTCATAGCTTTTTCCCTTTGGATAATTTTTTGAAAGCATCTTGGAGGTCAAAAAATAGTTCTAACCAAAGAAAGAGTCCGGCCACAGGGATTAATAACCGAAAGGGATATTGGGGAATTCTTAACATATCGGAAACAGCCTTTTCGTGGATGCCCTCCCACCAACCATACCCAATTAAAATGGCTATGATGAAAAGACTTAATAGATTAGTGATAAGACGACAAATGAGGCGCGAGCGGCACGATAGGCGCGAAATAAAAAAGTCAACTCCTACATGTCCTTTGACCTGTTGGGTATAAGCGGCCGCCAACAAAACGAACACAACCAGAATATATTCGGATAACTCAAAAGTGCCGGGGATCGTCTTAGCTAAAATTTTCCTCCCTAAAACATCCCCAGTGGTTAGAAACATTAAAGGCAGAAGAAGGAACATACCCACGAGACAAGTGCAATAATTAAATTTTTGGATCCAGGATCTGAAGGTCATTTGTAATCAGGCCCATTCTTTGGGGAAAGCAACTACACTAATACCGCGCTTAGCGCATTCTTGATTGAACATCCGCACTGTTTCTTTAGCCGGGAGTCCTTTTCTCTCTAAATCAGCTACCCATTTCCTGGTCTCTTCTCTAAACCTTTCATACCAGCGTTCCGCCTCTTCTGGAGGAAGTTGGTAAAGGGATACTCCTTTTTGGCTAATTTCCTTCATCATCTCCTGATATGCTTTTTGCGTCAATCCCCCTGTAGTTCTAAAGGGATTACGGGCTATTGATTCAATAATTTGTTGATGATCTTTGGGAATTCTTTGCCAACTTTGCAGGTTCATCACCACTCCTTCGGTGACGCAACCGAAGGTAGCAATAACCCCGTATTTAACCACTTCGAATAATTTGAAAGCAATGACCAAAGGAGGACAGGTTACCACGCCATCAATCGTTCCGGTCTCGATGGCCAAATAAACATCGCCCAAAGGCATAAAAATAGGTTCGGCTCCCAAAGATTTGATATAATTTGTTTGATGACCGCCGGGTGTCCTGATTTTCAGCCCTTTGACATCTGCCAAAGACCGGACTGGTCTCTTAGTCCAAAGGAAGGACTGGATGCAGCCGTTCAATTCGATCATCTTTACATTGGTGAATTCTCTATGCAAAATTCTCTCAAACATGGCATTGCCGATATCCGTGCCAATATCCTTTCCATCAACCCAAACAGCTAAAGAGAGGACATCTGAAAGGGGAAAGCGGCCAGGAGTCCACGTAGCCGTAAAATAACCCATATCAGAAAGGCCCTTAGCCACGATATCGAAATGTTCGGGCCCTTTTCCCAATGCTCCGCCGGCATATATAGTAGAGCTAATTTGTCCTTTACTTTTTTCTTTTATGGCTTTGAGCATAGGTTCCCAGACAGTCTTAACCTCTCGACTCAAAGGGGTATGCCAGGTGCTGAAGCGGATGTGGGTATTTTGACTAAAAGCCAATTCAAAGATTCCCCCATCTATTCCCAAGGCCATACTGCTGACCATGGCCGCCTTAATAAAATTTCTTCGGGAAATATTTAGACACATTTTTTACTCCCCCTCATTTGAATTGATCTCCTAATTTAATTTTGTTAAAAAATACTTATTTTTTCAAGCTTGTCAATAATAAAAATTGTCCTGACCGTCGATCAGTTTTTAAATTCCAGATTAATTCAGGCGGGAGGGAGAGAGGGAGAGTTAGACCTTCACATTACGAATTATACCCAGCGAGCGACAAGACCTTAGGCTACGGATTAAACTTGACCAGAATAAGCCTTTGTCCTACAACAATACTTCGTTGGGTAAGGTGTTATTTAATAGAGAAGTTATTATTTCCGAATTTCCGGCCCAAAAAATTAAAGTTTCTATCCTTCCGTGAGGTATTACCAAGTTGACCACAAAAAAGTTGACATATTATTTCTATCTTATAAAATTGTTAAAGCAATTATAAGTAATAGAAAGGAAACAAAAATGATAACGCCTAAAGTGCTGGCAATGACTGTTATTGAGAAAAAAGGCTCAAAACAATTAAATTTTATCGTTGATCATCTTATTTGCAGTGGGTGGGTGGGAAAAGATCGGCAGGCGCTTCAGGAACATATTGATGAGCTGGCCAAATTAGGCATAGCTGGTCCGTCGCGAATTCCCATTTATATGAATTTTTCCACTTATCTATTGACTACGGATGATGAAATTTCAGTGATTAGCTCGCAGTCATCTGGAGAAATTGAATATGTTCTGCTTTGGCGAGGAGAAGAGATATGGGTTACCGTAGGTAGCGACCATACCGACCGCGAGGTAGAGGCGAAATCTATTCCGGCTTCCAAACAAATGTATGCCAAATGTTTGGCCAAGGAATGTTGGCCTTGGCCAGATATTGAAGATCATTGGGATAATCTCGTTTTGCGCTGCTGGGTTTTTAAAGATAAGGAAAAAATCCTTTACCAAGAAGCCTCTTTGGGCACAATTCTTTCACCCCAAGAAATAATGGCGAAAATACCCGAAGCAGAAAGTTTAAAAGGGAAAGGCGTCGTCCTTTTTTCCGGAACCATTGCCACGAAGAGTGGCTTAATATATGGAGATGCTTACAAATTGGAGATGGAAGATCCCATATTGGGGCGCCGCATTGCGCATAAATATACTGTTAAGATATTGCCCCAATATTTATGACTGCCTACACGGCATAAACTTTCCTCATCTCATAACCCCCCTTTCCGCCTTTTATTGATGGGAGCATAAAATAAACGACATCTTCATGCGTGGTTCGGCAAGCCTCAAGGGCTTGCCCTACGAGAAATTAAAAAAACCTCAAATGTAGGGCAAGTGCTTGTCCCTTGCCGCATGTCGTTTTATTTCTTATGGGTAATTACGACAAAATTTCATTGGGAAAACTCGATAAAGCCAGACCACGGAGTAAGATAAGAGTGATAACTGTAAATATTTATTTGCTCCGATTAATAACTTAAGAGGGATTTGGGGGAGTTAGACCCTTACCTTACGAATTATACTTAGCAAGCGACAAGCCTTTTCTTCTCGCCAGCAGAGAAAGGTGTAGTAAGACATTAAGAAGAAATAAATTTTTTGTTTGCACTTTTTGCGCAGAGTATATAGAATAAATTAAAATTCAGCCAAGGAGGTAAAAGATGAAAAAAAGATGGCTTGTTTTTTTATTTATCGCAGTTTTTTGGGGAGCGATAACTACCTTAAGCTGGGGGCAGGCCAAGGATATTCGTTGGGCTACTTCGGCGGCCGGTTCTTCAGGACATAGAGCCTTGGTTAACTTGGCGGCTTTAATAAATAAAGAATTGCCCAAATACAAAGTAACTGCCTTACCCACGCCGGGGGCAGTTGTTTCGGTCAAAGGTTATGCAACTGGTGAGTTCGACGGCTATTATGGCGCCGATATTGCTTTTTACGAATTAGCCAACGACATTAACCGCTTTAAAGGTTTCAAATCCCAAATTAAAAGGTATCCAGTACAATCTTTCTGGGCATTTTCAACAGAAGTGGGTGTTGGCATAATGGCCAAGGATAGAGGAAAATTCAAACAATGGCGTGATTTAACCGGGCAGCCCATTTTTACCGGACCTTTACCCTGGGATGTGCGGGCTCATTTAGAAAGGGCTCTCCGAGCCTTAGGTATAAAATTTACCTATAGAGAAATGGATCTCTCTTCGGTAGGGGCCCAATTAGAAGCAGGAACAATAAAGGCTTTTAACGCTTATACCAATTCCGGAATTACCACCGCCCCTTGGATTATCGAAATATCTGTAGGGACAGATTGGGCGATATTGAACCCCAGTCCAGAAGAAATTGAGATTTTGAAGAAAGCAAAATTTTCCATTATGGAAGTCAAGCCAGAGGCCTTCAAGAAAAATATTCATGCAGATAAGGCGCTTTTATTGCCTTTTTATTATGGCTTCCATGTGGGGTTAGAAATCCCCGAAGAAGATGTTTATAAGATGCTCACCATTATTGAAAAAAATGCTACTGATTTAGCTAAGGCAGATAGTGCTTTTATTCAGCTGCAGAAGGATATGCCCGGATTTCAACGGCAAGGTGTCGAAGCAGCGGTAGATTTTGTGCCCATTCATCCAGGCTTGGCCAAATATATGCGCGAAAAAAATGTTTGGGATAGCAAGTGGGATGGGCGCATTGCCAAAGCTAAATAATTATTCTCTCCTTAAGTCCCGGGTTTTTGCTACCCGGGACTTTTTTGTTTTATTTTTATAAGAAATAACGGACCAAGAAAATGAAGTCTTTTATTAATAATCTTTATACTCTGTTTGCTTTATTCTTCTTCGGTTACCTTTTCCATTATTATATAACCGGCGAAGGGGGGCCAACGCTCTTAGCGGTGGTTTTGTTGCCCATTACTTTTATTCTTTTTACCCTTGATTGCTTACGGAAGAATGAATTTTACCCCAAGCTCAGTCCTACCGCCAATTACATAATGGCCTTTATTTATTTGGGCCTTTCTTTCGTCGTCCTCTTTTATATCGGCTTGGAATTTGAAACGATAGGTACAGTGCGGGCCGGAGTGTGGAACACCACGGACATAATCATCGGCGGCTTCATGTTTATCTTAGTTTTGGAATATACGCGCAAGCGGCACTTTGCTTTGTTTGTTCTTAATCTAATTTTGATCATTTATGCGGTCTATGGTTGGCTGATTCCGGGCATGTTCGGCCATCCCGGCTTAAGTTGGAAAAGGATTTTTACCTCCATGAGCGTAGAGCTGGCTACCGGAGTCTTTTCCAATCTCCCACAACTTGCTCTTACCTTGATCGGATCTTTTTTACTTGTCTTAAGCGTCATGCGCGCTTTTGGTTGCGTGGAATCTATCGTGAAGACAGCTTCTCGTTTGGCTAATAAATCGGCCCACGCGTTACCACAAGCAGCAGTTTTAGGATCTATGGCCGTAGGTACGGTAAGTGGTAGTGGAGCAGCCAACGCTATTACCATCGGATCGGCCACCATCCCAGCTATGATCGCTAGTGGCATACCTAAAGTTAATGCGGCGGCCATTGAAACCGCTTCTTCTATGGGCGGGCAATTAATGCCGCCCGTCATGGGGATTGCCGCCTTCCTCATGGCCGAATTCTTAGGAAAGAGCTACTTTGAAGTCGTCGCCAGAGGATACGCTCCAGCATTAATTTATTATCTGGGGGTTAGCGTAGCTGTATATTTAATTTCCGTACGTTATCAAAAAAAGATGGTGCGTATTCCGGCAGAAATGCAGTTTATAGATAAAATTAATCTTATCCTTTATGGGGGAGTTATTGCTGGGTTGATTCTACTGATGGGCATTACCCAGTTGCCTCCTATGCTTGCTGCTCTCCGGGTCTTTATTGCCGTTATTATCGCGGCTACTTTAGTTCATTTTATGGCTTTTCAAAAATCTCCCGTACGCTCTCTGCGTTCATTTGGAGCACCTTATTTGCGCATGCTCGATCACTTTGCCAGTATGACTTTTGATTTAACTCTTTTATTAAGTAGCTTGTCTATTATGACCGGGGTAGTAGTGAATACAGGGGTGACCACAAAGATTGGTTTCATCCTTATGGAAGCTGCGGGCATGAATATAGTGGCTATGGTTCTAATAGCTTTTATCTTAGGTTCTCTTTTAGGCACTGGTCTTCCGCCAGCGCCTACTTATATAATTACCGTTTTAGTTATTGCGCCGGCGATGCAAAAGATTGGCATAAATCCGTGGGTAATTCATTTCTTTGCTTTTTTTGTGGCTGTATGGGGCGAACTTACTCCACCCACATCTGTATCGGCGGCGGTTACGTCTAAAATTGCGGAGGCCGGGTTTAATGCTACTCTATTTCGGGCTATTCAATTATGTAGTGTCATTTTCGTGCTCATGGGAGGGGTTTTTTCCCGGCCGCAATTAGTTATCGAGCCTGGTATAGCGCAACTCGGTGCTATGGGCCTATTGATGGCCGGAACTTTAGGCATAGTATTTGCGTGGCAGGCCCAATATAGTGAAAAACAGATGGTGGACATACTCATGCGCCTCATTCTCGCCGGTTTTTCCTTAGTAATTATTTTCCATCCTAACCTTATCTACGCCATTTCCGCTATAATCCCTGTAGCGCTTTTTATAATATATTGGTTCCTCAAAAAGAGAAAGACCACCGTTTCATATTAAATAATGGCCAGAGCATTTATTTCAATTAAGGCGTCAGGATGCACGAAACCTTTTACTTCTACTAACGTACTTGTGGGGTAAGGTTCATGAAAAAACTGCAACCGAACTTGATGAATTTTTTCTAAGCCGCTCATATCCTTGACGAACACGGTCACTTGGACGATATCATCCATTTTCCCACCCATTTTCTCCAGATGACGCTGAATATTCTTCAAGACTTGTCTGGTTTGCGCTTCTATATCCCCAACTCCGATAAAAATTCCCTTTTCATCGAAAGCGATTTGGCCAGAAATGAATATTAAACGTTTAGCCCGCGCCAGATCGATCCCTAAAGCATTACTAAAAGCAACTTTAAAACCCATTTCGCGCCCAAAAGGAATAAATTCTTTTTCCATATTTCCTCCTTAATTTATTTTTGGGGAGATAAAACATAAGGTGTTTTGAGGTATTCCTGGGCTGTGCGCTGAGCTAAACCTTCAGCCCCTTCCACCTCTAAGGCTTTTTGGTAATATTCTTCGGCGAGCTTTCTTTGCTTTTGCACATCATGGATCATTCCTAAGCGTACAAAAGCCCAAGCCCGTACCCGGGCATTATAGAAAGCTTGATCTTTTAAAGCCAAATTAAAATATTCTCGGGCTGGCTCGTAACGGCCCTGATCAAAATAAATTTTTCCCAAAAGCTGATAATAGCGCGGCCATAGCTCTGGGCGGTATGGAAAACGCAGAGCGCGCAGATTTTCTTCAATCTCTTTTGCTTGGCCGAAGGCCGCGGCAAATTGTCCAAGCTCAGAAAAGATATTAGCTAAAGCAAAAGTAAAATTATAATTTTGGGGGTATTTTTCTTTTAAAGCCTGCGCCAGCGGAAGGGCTTGGGCATATTTTTTTTCATAGCCGCCATAAATGGAAACTAAATTGGCGCGGGCCAAGTCGCGCATAAAAAAACTCTTCTCGGCCGCTTTTTCCAGTTCTTGAATTCCTTTTTCTGGATCGGCCGCGGTAATGAAAAGAGCGGATAGGAAGCGGGCTAAACCAGGCAAATGAGCCAAGTGGTAATGCAGCACCCCCAGAGGATAATAAACTTCGTAATTTTGGGGATCCAATTCCTGAACTTTTTCTAAAGTCCTATAGACAGACTGAGCTTCGCGGAAAGCGCGGAAATAATTTTTTTGCAAAATCTCATAGCGGTTCTTCACCATTTTGGTAATGGCCAAAGCTAAGTAAGTTTCGGCTTGAGGAGAAGATTCCTCTATCTCTTTTTCCGCCATTTTTTCCGCTTCCCTAACCGTGGGGAGGAAAGCTCCTTCATTTTCTTTCTTTTCTTTTTCGGTAAAGCTCGTCTCGTAAAAAAATAAATAAGCCATAGCTAAAAATGAATAACTCAAAGGCTTAAGCCGATTTAACTCAATAGCTTTTTTAAATTGCATATAAGCTTCTTTTTCTTGGAGATTTAGACCTTTTTCTATCCCCGAAATGAGGAACATTCTAATTTTTTCATCTGCGGGAGAAACCGCCCAGGTGCTTGGCCCAGAAATTCCTAAAGAAATTAAAAGAAAAAGCAGGATAAGTCTCACCCCAAAAAATAAAATCGTCATCGTTTATCCCTTTTTCTTGGCAAAATGAAAGAGAAAATTAAAGAAATTATTAAAGAACAGAGACATAAGGCAAAGGCCTGCTGGTAAGCAGGGAAGGAAAAGGAATTTCCTTCTTTACCTACTCTATCCATAAGGTAACCAGTTAATGGCTGAAAAACGGCAATACCCAAAAAAGGAGCTGGGTTAAGCATCCCCATAGTGGTTCCCAGTCTCTCGGGAGGGGATTCTTCGCGGACAATCGACCAAACTGATGACAAAGTACCGGCTAAGAACATGCCCATTAAAAATAAAATTAGCCCCAAAAGAAAATATCCCAAAGAGGGGCCGATAAAAACAAGGGCAGCCCAATTAAGAACCTGCAGAGCAATCAAAAAAGATAAAAATTCTCTTTTATATTTAAAGAACTTTTTGTCAATTAAAAATCCTAAGATAGGACCGCCCAAGATTACTCCCCAAGCAATGAGCATTAAAAAATAACTGGCTTGTATTTTATCAAAAGCGAAAATATCGATCAAAAAGGGGTAGCCCCAAAGACCTTGAAAGGTGCTAAAAGGACCTCCGTAGGCAAAAAAAAGGGTAGCCATTATCCAATAAAAAGGAGACTTTAAAATATCAATAAAGCCTAGTGGCCCAGTTTGCTCTTTATCTACCAATTCTTTTCCGGGTTTTATCTCGGCCTCCGGGGCATCCCTGACAAATTGCCCTGAGAGAAAGAATAAAAAAAGAGAGAGTGCAGCGATAAAGAAGAAGGAATTTCTCCAGCCCACTTGCTGGATAAACCAAGCGTAAGGAGTGGAGGCGACAATAGCTCCTATATTCCCCACGGCTAAAAGAATTGTATTCATGCGGGCAAAAGCTTTAGCGCCGAACCACGGCAAGAGAATTTTTAAAGCCGGCACGAATACCCCGGCCGCACCGAAGCCGATTAAAGCTCGAGCAAAAGCTGCCCAAATTAAACTCTCGGCTAAGGCAAAGAGAAAGGCCCCCAGGAAGCTGATTAAAGTAGAAAAGGTAATTATTTTCCTGGCCCCCCAGCGATCGGCTAACCAGCCCACCATGGGCTGACTCAAAGCATAAGGATAAAAATAAGCTGAAGACATGGCTCCTAAACTAGTGGCTGAAGCGGAAAAAGCTTCGATCAGATAGGGAGCTAAGACGGCCGTAGATACGCGGTGAAAATAGACAAAGAAATAAAGGCCATTAAGAATGAAGAGAATTAAATACCTTTGTGGCAAAATAACCAAAGAAGTTGCCCCAGGACCTGCCGACTCAAATTTCCTCAAAGTTTTTTCTTTAAAATTTCATTGACCAAGCGCGGGTTCGCTTTGCCTTGGGTAGCCTTCATCACTAGCCCCACAAAAAATCCAAACACTTTTTCTTTCCCTTGCCGATATTCAGCAACCTCTTGGGGATGAGCTGCTAAAATATCTTCTACTAATTTAGTTATAGCTTCCGCATCAGAAAGCTGGGTTAAACCTTTAGCCTTTACAATCTCTTCGGCTTTTTGACCAGTTTGGTACATTTCTTCAAATACACTTTTAGCTATCTTACCGCTGATTACACCTTCATCAATCAGACGCAATAAAGCGGCCAAATTTTCTGCAGGTACTGGACATTCCTCAATTTCTCGCTCATCTTTTTTAAGTTCGCGGAGGAGTTCGGACATAATCCAATTACTGACGATTTTGGGTTGGGGGAAAAAGCGGACGCAACTTTCATAATAATTGGCCAAAGGCTTGGATGAGGTCAGGACTTCGGCATCGTATTCGGGAATTCCATATTCCTTGATGAAACGTTCTTTTTTGGCGTCTGGAAGTTCGGGTAAGGTGGCTCTAATCTCTTCCACCCACGCTGGGTCAATCACTATGGGCACCAGGTCCGGGTCAGGAAAATAACGATAATCGTGAGCTTCCTCTTTGCCACGCATGGAAGCGGTTACCCCGCGCGCCGCATCCCAAAGTCGAGTTTCTTGAACAATTTTTTCTCCTTGATCCAAAAGAGCTGTCTGGCGGCGAATTTCAAAATCCAATGCCTTTTGCACGTTCCGAAAAGAGTTCATATTTTTTAACTCTGTTTTGACGCCAAAACCTTTTGCCCCTTTGGGGCGCAGTGAGATATTAGCATCACAACGGAAACTGCCCTCTTCCATATTGCCATCGCAGATGTCCAAGAACATTAAGATCGCGCGTAATTTTCGCAGATAGGCGCTCGCTTCCTCTGGCGAACGTATATCCGGAGCGCTAACGATTTCTATTAAAGGCACTCCCGTGCGGTTAAAATCTACATAACTATGAGCTTCCCTTACGGAAGAGAAATCATGGATGAGCTTGCCCGCATCTTCTTCCATATGGATACGTTGAATACCAATCTTTTTCTTTCCTCCATCCACTTGAATTTCAATATATCCGGCTGTGGCCAACGGGAGTTCATATTGAGAAATCTGGTATCCTTTGGGCAGGTCCGGATAAAAATAATTTTTTCTGGCAAACTGACTGCGGGGGGCAATACGGCAATTGGTAGCTAAAGCGGCCTTGATGGTAAATTCTACTACTTTCTTGTTAAGCACGGGCAAACTACCCGGAAGTCCCGTGCACACGGGACAAGTGTGCGTATTAGGTTCAGCCCCGAAGAGCGTCGAACAACCACAAAAAATTTTACTTTTAGTTAATAGTTGCGCGTGTACTTCTAATCCGATAATTGCCTCATATTCCATTTCTGTTCCCCTCAAAGATTGGGTTTGCGACGGTGAAAGTCGGTATGTTGTTCAAAAGCATAGGCAATTTGTAAAATTTTTTCTTCTTGGAAATGATTGCCTATTATCTGGAGGCCAATGGGCAATCCTGCCTGGCTAAATCCGCAAAGAATAGATAAGCCGGGCAGACCCGCTAAATTACAGGGAATAGTGAAAATATCGGAAAGATACATGAGTAAGGGGTCGTCTACTTTTTCGCCTAAGCGAAAGGCTGGGGTAGGAGCGGTGGGCATCAGCAAAGCAGTACACTCGGCAAATGCTTCTTGGAAATCCCGACCAATCAGAGTGCGCACTTGCGAAGCTTTCCGGTAATAAGCTTCGTAATAGCCAGCGGAAAGGGCATAAGTTCCTAACATAATGCGTCGCTTCACTTCCGCGCCGAACCCTTGGGACCGAGTTTGTTCATACATGCTAAGGAGTTCGCTAACCCCTCTGGCTCTATAGCCATATTTAACTCCATCGTAGCGGGCCAAGTTGGAACTGGCTTCGGCAGGAGCAATGATATAATAAACGGCCACCGCATAGGGCATATGGGGTAAAGAAACTTCTTTTATTTCAGCTCCTAATTGGGCCAAAGTATTCACCGCTTGCCAGAAAGAAGCTTTCACCTCGGGATCTAACCCTTCCTCAAAACACTCTTTAACCACCCCTAATTTCACCGATTTAATTTCTTTACCTAAGTGCGCGGCATAATCAGGCACCGGCAAGTTGATGGAAGTTGAATCGCGTGGTTCGTGACCGCTTATTACGGTAAGCAGCTGGGCGGCATCTCGCACATCCTTAGTCAAAGGGCCAATCTGATCTAAGGAAGAAGCAAAAGCCACTAAACCATAACGGGAGACACGACCGTAGGTAGGCTTAACTCCTACAACACCGCAACAGGCAGCGGGCTGCCGAATGGAGCCCCCCGTGTCTGAGCCTAAAGCGGCAATACACTCATCGGCAGCTACAGCAGCAGCCGAACCACCACTGGACCCCCCGGGTGTCCTTTCCAGATCCCAAGGGTTATAAGTTGGTCCGAAATAGGAGTTTTCCGTGGAGGAGCCCATAGCAAACTCATCCATATTTGCCTTACCCACAAATACTGCTCCAGCGGCCTTGAGCTTTTCGATTACTGTGGCATCATAGGGCGGGTAAAAATTTTCCAAGATATGCGAACCACAGGTAGTTGGCATACCTTGCAGACAAATAATATCTTTTATAGCCAAAGGGATGCCAGTGAGCGGTCCAGCTTGACCTTTTTTAATCCGTTCATCAGCTTGAGCTGCTTGAGCTAAAGCCATATCGGGCATAACCGTTATATAAGCATGAATCTTCTTCTCCACTTTAGCTATCCTTTCCAAAACCGAACGAGTGATTTCTTGAGCTGTTACTTCCCCGCCTATTAATAATTTATGAAGTTCGTGCGCGGTGAGCTGATAAAGTTCCATAACCACACCTTTTTCTTTCGCTATTCCAAAAGTTAATTAGGCTAATTAATCAATAATCTTGGGCACCCGGAAGAATCCCCGATCTCGATCAGGAGCATTACTTAAGGAAAGTTCTTGAGAAATTGAAGGTCGGACTATGTCTGCGCGGAAAACATTTGTTTGAGCCACAGCGTGAAATGTGGGCTCAATTCGAGATGTGTCCAATTTGGCCAATTGGTCCATATACTCTAAAATTTTGTTGAGCTGGGTAGTAAATTTTTCTTTTTCTTCCTCACTAAAATGCAGCCGCGCTAAATAGGCGACGTGAACGACTTCCTCCTTAGAAATTTTCATTCTCCGCTCCTTAGTTGCTAATTTTAAAAAATACTAACACAGCATATACGCATTTGCAAGTTAAGACAGAAATTGCCTGGTAAGGCCTTACAAAAAGGGGGGAAGTTTTATTTACCAGGCCGTAGTTCCGTAATAATATTAGCAAAGATGCCTTATGATCCCCATTAAATTCCCATATTTCTCGCGTTGATCAAAGCTTATTATAAAATTGATATGAGCAAAGGCCAAAAAACTGATGAACGGTCAAGCCAAAAATTTGACCGTCTAACAGTTTTAATATTTCTCCCCAGCAGCAAACAGGCGGGAGGGGAGAGGCGAGGCCCGTACCTATGGAAGAATACGTGCCTCATTTTAATGCCCCGCTCTCCCTCCCGCCTGAAGTAAGCGGGATTTAAAAAGTGATCGACGGTCAGGCCAAAAATTAATTGATTTTTTTGGCCTAATGGGATAAGAAAAGATTAAAAAGGTAAGGAGGAGTGGAACAGCTGAGTAGCCGAAACGACAAAAGTAGCGAGATAATTGCCATTGATGGTCCTGCCGGAGCGGGGAAAAGTACGGTCAGTAAAATGTTAGCCCAAAGATTAAAGTATCTCTATTTGGATACAGGAGCGATGTATAGGGCAGTAGCTTTGGCAGTACAAAGAGCTAAGTTAGATCCGGAGGACGAAGAAGCCCTGGCGCAAATTTGCGCGCAAATGCGCCTTTCTTTTGGGGGCGAGGCAGATGAGCAAAAAATCTATTTAGACGGAGAGGAAGTTACGCACGAAATTCGGCGACCGGAAATCGGCTGGTTAGCCTCGGTGGTCTCCACCAAGCGCCCAGTACGCGAAGCCATGGTTCAGCTGCAAAGAAAGTTAGGAGAGCGAGGTCAGGTTGTAGCCGAAGGAAGGGATACAGGCACAGTGGTTTTTCCTCACGCTGAATTTAAATTTTTCCTTACGGCCCAGATTGAAGAGCGGGCTCGGCGACGCCAAGAAGAATTGAGGGCTAAGGGTTATCAAGTGCCCATGGAAGAGGTGCAAAGAGAAATTAACCGGAGAGATGCGCAGGATGAAGGAAGAGAATTAGCTCCCCTGCGTCCAGCGCCAGGTGCTCATATCATTGATTCGACGCGATTAAGTCCCCAGGAAGTTGTAGATTTGATGCTGGAGTTGATTAAAAAGCGAAAAGAGGAAAGTTGAATCAACGAAAGAGATAAATATAATGGGCTGATCATAAGATCTTCGTGCCTAATAATGAGTTGCTGTCATAATTAATGTTGTGGTTTTTTTTTAATATGCTATAATTTCAAGCCTGAATATTAAGGAAAAAGGATTAGGGGGTAAGGGTAACATGGCCATAAAAGAGGAGGAGATGAGTATTGAGAAGATAGAGGATAGTCCTCAAGTGGTGGGTATAGGAGAAACGAACGAAATGGTAACCAAAGAAGGAGAGGGGGAAAGTTTCCAAGAACTTTATGCCGAAAGTCTTCATGAAATTCGCGAAGGAGAAGTCATTCGCGGCCGAGTTATTCAAGTGGGATCGGAATTTGTTACCGTAGATATTGGCTTTAAATCAGAGGGGCAGGTTCCTATTCGGGAATGTATGGATAAACAAGGAAATTTGACGGTCTCGGTGGGGCAAGAAATCGACGTATATGTAGAACGCAAAGAATCAGAAACCGGCTTAGTCACCCTTTCCAAAGAAAAAGCAGACAAATTTCGCGTATGGGAAGAGATAAGCCGGGCCTGGAATGAAGATCAAGTAATCGAAGGCAAAGTAGTTTCTCGCGTAAAGGGAGGACTTAATGTTGATATTGGCATCATGGCCTTTCTCCCGGGTTCCCAAGTAGACATTAGGCCCATACGTAATTTAGAAAAACTTATTGGGAGCACTTTTAAATTTAAAATCATAAAACTTAACCGGCGCCGGGGTAATGTAGTCCTTAGCCGGCGTATTCTTTTGGAGAAGGAAAGAGAACTAAAAAGACAGAAGACCTTAGAGAATTTGGAAGAAGGAAAGATCATCGAGGGCGTCGTTAAAAATATTACCGATTATGGAGCTTTTATCGATTTGGGTGGTATTGATGGTTTATTGCACATTACGGATATGTCTTGGGGGAGAATTAACCATCCTGCGGAAGTGCTAACGGTAGGCGCTAAGATTAAAGTGAAAGTTCTGCAATTTGACCGGGAGAACCAACGAGTTTCTTTAGGCTTAAAACAAACGATGCCCGACCCTTGGGAAAGTGTACCCCAAAAATTTCCGGTAGGCGCAAAAGTAAAAGGTAAAGTAACCTCCCTCACCGATTACGGGGCTTTTATCCAATTGCAAGATGGCGTAGAAGGATTAGTCCACATCTCGGAGATGTCTTGGACTAAAAAAATCAAACACCCAGCTAAGATTCTTTCTATAGGCGATGAAGTGGAAGTAATGGTTTTGGGTATTGACCAAGAACAAAAAAGGATTTCCTTAGGGTTGAAACAAACAGCCCCTAATCCCTGGGACACGATCGCTGAACGCTATCCAGTGGGCACAAAGATTCAGGGAAGAATCAAGAGCATTACTGATTTCGGCATCTTCATTGGCATCGATGAAGGAATTGACGGTTTAGTCCACATTTCCGATATGTCTTGGGTCCAACGTTTGAAACATCCCTCGGAAATGTTTAAAAAAGGGCAGGAAGTCCAAGCCATCGTTTTAAATATCGATAAAGAGAACCAAAGATTTTCTTTGGGGATTAAACAAATGCAGAAAAACCCCTGGGAAGAAGTTCACCACCGCTATAAAGTGGGTCAAACTATTAAAGGAAAAGTAACGAACTTAACAAATTTTGGCGCCTTTGTAGAGCTGGAGCCTGGGATAGAAGGGTTAGTGCATATTTCGGAAATGGGCCCCCAAAAAGTTGAAAAACCGGGAGATGTGGTCAAAGAAGGGGAAGAAGTGGAGGCCGTAATTATTAATGTTGACCCCAAAAAGCATAAAATTGGGTTAAGCTTCAAAGCCTTAAACCGTGTCCAAAGCCGTTCCGCCCGCAAAAACCTAGCTTTAAATTACGAAGAAGATACTTCTGATTTCGGCCGGATGCTTAAAGAGGGGTTAGAACGAAGAGCTCGAGAAAGCGAGAATATAAGGGAATGACAATTTTAAAGGAGTAGTAATAAAGGATGCGGAAACATCCTATTTTATTAGGGATGGTAATTTTCTTAATCCTTTTAGGTATTTTTATCGCCAGTATTATAACTCTTTCATATCTTTCCACTCGCGAAGAAAGTTTATTCGGCCGAGAAAAAATTGCCATCATCGAAATAAAGGGAGTAATCTTAGATTCTCAGCCAGTTATCGAGAAGCTTATTAAATTCCGCAAGAATGAGAAAATCAAAGCCATCGTCTTACGCATTGATTCCCCGGGTGGGGCGGTGGGACCAGCCCAAGAAATCTATACCGAGATTAAGAAAGTACAGCGGGAAAAAAAAGTATTAGCCTCGGTGGGCTCTACCGCGGCTTCGGGGGGATATTACATTGCTTGCGCGGCCGAGAAGATTGTGGCCAACCCAGGCTCGATAACTGGTTCTATTGGCGTAATAGCCGAGACCTTAAATGTGGAAGAACTTTTGCGGAAAATTGGCTTACGCCCTACGGTAATTAAAAGTGGCAAGCACAAAGATATTGGTTCACCCACCCGCCCCATGACCGAAGAAGAGCGGAAGTTACTTCAGGAAGTTTTGGACAATGTGCACGAACAGTTCATTCGGGCCGTGGCTGAAGGAAGGCAAATGCCTTTAGATAAGGTGCGGCCTTTGGCTGATGGAAGAATTTTTACCGGCGATCAAGCCAAGAACTTGGGGTTAGTAGACGAGTTAGGTAATTTAGAAGATACCATTTCTTTGGCCGCCAAGTTAGTAGGGATTAAAGGAGAACCAGAAATTATCTACCCGGAAAAGAAGAAATTTTCTATTTGGGAATTGCTCCTCCAAGAAACCATCCAAAAATTTTTCCAGGGTTGGAAAGAAAATATTCCGCCTTATATTATTTTCTATCTGCCCCATTTAAATTTTCTGGGCGCTGATTCTTAAAGAGTAGGGCTATGTTTTTTAAGCGCTTAGCTGCCATAGATGTGGGCTCTAATACTGTGCGTCTACTTCTGGCCGAGCAAAGCGAAACAGGCCAACTGCGCCCTTTGCGGCGAGAAAGGATCATTAGCCGCTTAGGGGGAAAATATACTAAAGATAAAGGTCTGGACAGCAAAGCTATGGAGCGAACCATAGAAGCCCTTAAAAATTTCCAAAATCTTTTAGCCAAGGAAAATAAAGTCCAAATTATCGCCGTAGGCACAGGGGTGATGCGTCAAGCTCCCAACCGTGAAGAATTTAGGAATAAGGTTTACCGAGAAACGGGAATTAACCTGCGTATTCTCACTGGGGAAGAAGAAGCAGCGCTAATGCTCAAAGGAATACTCTGGGGCTGGAAAGAAGAAAAAGAGCAGCAATGTCTATGCGTTGATATTGGCGGTTGGAGCACGGAAATTGTCTGGGTACAACATAAGTTATCCCGGCATACGCAAAGTGTAGATTTGGGGGCGGTAGCTCTGTGTGAAAAATTTTTGCTCAACGACCCGCCCCGGAAGAGAGAGGAAATGCAATTAAATAAATATATTAAAAAAATTTTAACGAGAGTGCGAGCCGAGTTCATAAGATGGGGACTGCCCACGGACAATTCTTTGTCCACGCTCATAGGCACAGCCGGTACTATAACTACCTTGGCGGCTATAGACCAAAAATTAGCAAATTATGAACCTCAAAAAATTAATAATTATTCCCTCCAATTGGAGCAGATTAAAAAAATATATGCCGATTTAGTTTCCTTACCCAGTAAAGAAAGACTTAAAATTCCCGGCTTGGAAAAAGGGCGAGAGGACCTGATCATTGCCGGTACGGCTATCCTTATAAACCTGATGGAAATTTTTTGTATCCCCAGATTAATAATTGTTGACTCTGGTCTTTTGGAAGGTATTCTCTTGAGCGAGATTTCTCCTCGACCGTCAATCACTATTAAATTTGGGTCTTAGCTGAGTTTGGCCAATTGCCCCATGGTTCAGGCGAAAGCAAGGGAGGCGAAATTAAATTAGTCAGTATTTTGATCAATCTCCACCTATTTTCTCTCCTCTGCCTCTGGCCATTTTTAACTATTAAAGGACATTCTCTAAAAAGAGGCGGGGAGAGATTAGGCAAATTAGGCAGAAAATAAAAAACTGATCGAGGGTCAGAATTTTCCGTCCTTGACATCCATAGCCGAGCATAATAAATTAATTTTAACTGCTTTATTCATTTAGCTAAAGGAGCTAAACATGCTTCCCGAAAAATTAACCGAAAGCCTTACTTTTGATGACGTTTTGTTGATTCCCGCCGAATCGGCCGTGTTGCCGCGCGAAGTGGATATTTCTACTTATTTAACGAGAGCAATAAAGTTAAATATGCCCCTTATTAGCGCTGCCATGGATACAGTAACCGAAGCACAAACCGCTATCGCTATGGCCCGCGAAGGCGGAATTGGCATAATTCATCGAAACATGTCCGTCGCCGCCCAAGCCGCAGAGGTAGATAAAGTAAAAAAATCAGAAAGCGGCATGATCGTCGACCCCATAACCATGGACCCTGACCAAAAAATATACGAAGCTTTAGAAATCATGAAAAAATACCGTATTTCCGGAGTGCCCATAACGCGCCACGGTAAATTATTGGGTATTCTTACCAACCGAGATCTGCGTTTCGAGACGCAATTAGATCAACCAGTTTCCGCAGTAATGACCAAAGAGAACTTAATTACCGCTCCGGTAGGGATTACCTTGGAAGAATCAAAAAAGCTGTTGCACAAGAATCGAATCGAAAAACTCTTGGTCGTAGACGAAGAGAATAATCTTAAAGGGTTAATTACTATTAAGGATATTGAAAAAACGATTAAATATCCCAATTCTTGCAAAGATAATTTGGGGCGTTTACGTGTTGGAGCGGCCGTGGGTATTACCCCCGACCGGGATGAACGCGTAGAAGCCCTGTTAAAAGCAGGAGCGGACGTGATTGTAATCGATACTGCCCATGGCCATTCCCGGCGCGTCTTAGAGGCCATTCAGGAAATAAAAAAGAATTTTCCCAATTGCCAACTCATCGCCGGTAATGTGGCCACGGCCGAAGGAACGGAAGCTTTAATTAAGGCCGGAGCAGATGCGGTAAAAGTTGGCGTGGGACCGGGTTCTATCTGCACTACCCGCGTGATTGCGGGCGTAGGTGTCCCCCAAATCACCGCCATTAACGATTGCGCCCGGGTAGCTATGCGCTATGGAATTCCTATTATTGCTGATGGTGGTATAAAATTTTCGGGAGATATAACCAAGGCTTTGGCCGCAGGGGCAGACACCGTAATGATCGGCAGCCTTTTTGCCGGCACAGACGAAAGTCCTGGAGAGATGGTTCTTTATCAAGGACGGAGCTATAAAATTTATCGAGGCATGGGCTCGTTAGAGGCCATGAAAAGCGGCAGCAAAGATAGATATTACCAAGAGGACGTAGATGCGGAAGTCAAATTAGTTCCTGAAGGAATCGAAGGACGGGTTCCTTATAAAGGCCCCATATCGTCGAGTATTTTTCAACTCTTAGGGGGATTGCGGGCTGGCATGGGTTATTTAGGATGCCGTAATTTGCCAGAATTGAAAGAAAAGAGTCGTTTCACCCGGATTACTAATGCCGGCTTGAGAGAAAGCCATGTCCACGATGTTATCATTACTAAAGAGGCTCCTAATTATAGCGTGGGCACTGATATTTCTTTTAAAGAAATTTAGTAAATTTTTATGGGGATGAATTGATCAGCATGTTAAAGAAGGATTTTTCCAGCCGCATCCTCATTTTGGATTATGGTTCTCAATATACCCAATTGATCGCTCGGCGAGTACGGGAATGCCAAGTTTATTGCGAAATTTGGCCGTATAATATTCCGCTGGCCAAAATTAGGGAGTTTGATCCCCAAGGGATTATCCTCTCGGGAGGGCCGGCCAGCGTTTTTGCTCCTCAAGCTCCTCTAAGCCCCCCAGAAATGTTTAATTTGGGAATACCCACTTTGGGGATTTGTTACGGGATGCAATTAATGACTCACCTTTTAGGCGGGAAGGTAGATCGAGCGGCTAAACGGGAATACGGGAAAAGCGAATTATTTATCGATGACGCGGAAGATCTTTTTGCTGGCTTAGGTAACGGCTCGCCTATCCAAGTATGGATGAGCCATAGCGATCGTATCGAAACTCCTCCGCCGGGTTTCCGTTCTATCGCTCATTCGCCAAACTCACCCATTGCCGCCATGAAGAATTTAGAATTGCGGGCATATGGAGTGCAATTTCATCCCGAAGTGGTGCATACGCCTTTGGGGAAAGAGATTTTAAAAAATTTTCTTCTGCGTATTTGCCATTGTCCCCCTGATTGGACCATGGGTTCATTCATCCAAAAGACTATTAGCTCCTTGCGGGAAGAAATTGGGCAGGCCAACGTGATTTGCGCCTTAAGTGGCGGAGTCGACTCCGCGGTGGTGGCTATGCTTTTACATAAAGCTATCGGCGAACAATTGACGAGTATTTTCGTTAACAATGGTTTATTGCCGCAAGGAGAAACTAAAAGAATTTCAGAAATTTTTGAAAAAAAACTAAAGTTAAACTTGAAGATAATAGAAGCTGAAGATATTTTCTTGGCAAAATTAGCTGGCGTAACTGATCCAGAAGAAAAAAGAAAAATCATCGGCCGAGAATTTATTTTCCTTTTTGAACAAGAAGCACGCAAGATAGGCGAGGTTAGCTATTTGGCCCAAGGCACGCTTTATCCAGATGTTATAGAATCCACTTCTTTTCGGGGACCGTCGGCGAAGATAAAAAGTCACCATAATGTCGGGGGGCTGCCTGAGCGTATCCACCTCAAGCTCATTGAGCCGCTCAAAGAGCTATTTAAGGATGAAGTTAGGGAAGTGGGTCGAGAATTGGGTCTTCCAGCGGAAATAGTGGAACGTCATCCTTTTCCTGGGCCCGGCTTAGCTGTCCGCATTATCGGTCCGGTAACTAAAGATGATCTGGCACTTCTGCGCCGAGCAGATGCTATCGTAGAAGAAGAATTCCGGCGCAGCGGCTGGTACCCAAAAGTGTGGCAAGCTTTTGCCGTCCTGTTACCAGTACGTTCGGTAGGGGTCATGGGTGACGAACGTACCTATGAACGGGTGGTGGCTTTGCGCGTGGTGCAGAGTCTGGATGGCATGACCGCTGACTGGGTTCCTTTACCACCTGAATTATTAGGAACTATTGCTAATAGAATAATCAATGAGGTGCCGGGAATAAATCGGGTAGTTTATGATATTTCTTCCAAGCCACCGAGCACTATTGAATGGGAATAAAAAATATGGCCCAGACCGATTTTGTTCATCTGCATGTTCATACCCAATATAGCCTCTTAGATGGGGCCATCCGATTAGAAGATCTTTTCCGAAAGGCTCAAGAATACCATTTGCCTGCTTTAGCTATAACAGATCACGGGGCTATGTTTGGGGCCATTGAGTTTTATCAACAGGCCCTCCACCATGGCATCAAGCCGATAATCGGCTGTGAAGTCTATGTGGCTCCGGGAAGTCGTTTTGAAAAAGCGAGCAAAGGTATTTCCGAAGCCTCTTTCCATTTAATCTTATTAGCCCAGAATTTGACTGGTTATAAAAACCTCTTAAAACTCGTCTCGACCGCTTATTTCGAAGGTTTTTACTATCGGCCGCGGGTAGATAAAGAATTACTCGCGCAATATAATGAAGGACTAATCGCCCTGAGTAGTTGTCTGCAAGGGGAAATCCCTTATTACCTTGTCAAAGGAGAAAAAGATAAAGCGCGGCAAGCAGCCGCGGAATTTAAATCCATTTTTAATGATCGGCGGTTTTATTTGGAAATCCAAGAAAACAAAATTCCCGAGCAAAAAATAGCTAATACCGGCCTCTTGGAGATGGCCCGCGAATTATCGTTACCCTTGGTAGCAACTAACGACTGCCATTACTTAACCAGAGAAGATGCCGGAGCTCATGAAATTCTTTTGTGTATCCAAACAGGCAAAACTCTTAAAAACGCCGACCGGATGAAATTCTCTACCCAAGAATTTTTCTTCCGCTCTCCAGAGGAGATGCAAAAGCTATTTGCTTATTGCCCCGAAGCTTTAGCCAATACCTTGGAAATAGCCGAACGGTGCTACTTGGAATTGCGACTCAATGAATTCAAATTTCCTGAATTTCAGGTTCCCGAAGGAGAAACCTTAGATAGCTATTTAGAAAAATCCGCCCAACAGGGATTGGCCAAACGCCTGCAGGAGAAGCCAGAGCTCTCCTCGAAAGCTGATCTATATTACCGGCGTCTCCAAGAAGAATTAAGCATGATCAAGAAAATGGGGTTTGCTGGTTATTTTCTGATCGTGGCCGACTTTATTCGCTATGCCAAAGAAAGAAAAATTCCTGTCGGACCTGGGCGCGGCTCGGGAGCTGGATCTTTAGTGGCTTATGCTTTGGGCATTACGGAGATCGATCCTTTAGCCCATGGGTTACTTTTTGAACGCTTTTTGAACCCCGAGCGCGTTAGTCCGCCAGATATTGATATAGACTTCTGTATCCAGGGCCGCGAGGAGGTTATCCAATACGTAAAAAGTAAATACGGCGCCGATCGCGTGGCCCAAATTATCACCTTCGGTAAAATGCAGGCTCGCGCGGTAATTAGGGATGTAGGCCGGGCCTTAGACATGCCCTACGGAGAAGTAGATAGGATTGCCAAACTTATCCCCAATACTCTGAATATTACGTTAGAGGAAGCCCTGGTCCAAGAGCCACGCTTGCGCGAACTGGTGCAGCAAAATCCCGACGTAGAAAGGCTGATTACCTTAGCCAAAGCTCTCGAAGGACTGCCGCGACATGCTTCTACTCACGCTGCTGGTGTGGTTATTTCCAGCAGGCCTTTAGTGGAAGTAGTTCCTTTGTATCGGGGACAGCAGAATGAAACAGTTACCCAATACGCGATGAAAGATATTGAGAAGATCGGCTTAATCAAATTCGACTTTCTCGGCTTGAAAACGCTAACGATGATGGCCGATATAGTTAAGCGTGTCCGCCAGTCTCGTGGGGAAGAGGTTGATCTTCAGAAAATACCCTTGGACGACCCCAAAACTTACGCTCTCCTTTGCGCCGGAGATACTTCCGGCGTCTTCCAATTGGAAAGCAAGGGGATGCGGGATCTGATTATGCGTCTTCTTCCCGAACGCTTTCCCGACCTGATCGCCCTCTTAGCTCTTTACCGTCCTGGGCCTTTAAAGAGTGGCATGGTCGATGATTTTATCAAAAGAAAGCAGGGGAAAGTAGCCATTACTTATGAAATTCCAGAATTGAAAGAAATCCTGGAGGAGACTTACGGAGCTATCGTCTATCAAGAGCAAGTGATGAAGATCGCCACTCTTTTAGCCAATTTCAGTTTGGCCGATGCCGATATATTGCGGCGGGCTATGGGCAAAAAGTTGCCGGAAGAGATGACTCTGCAAAAGAAGAAATTTTTAGAAGGAGCCCAGCGCCAAAAAATCCCTTTGAAAAAAGCTGAAAAACTCTTTGAGTTGATGGCTAAATTCGCCGAATACGGGTTTAACAAATCCCATAGTGCTGCTTACGCTTTGGTCGCCTATCAAACTGCTTATTTAAAAGCGCATTATCCAGTGGAATTTATGGCCGGCTTAATGAGCAGTGAAATGGGTAATGCCGACAAAATTCTACGTTACATAAATGAATGCCGGGCCAAAGGCATCGAAGTCTTACCGCCAGATGTTAATGAAAGCCACCAGGACTTTACCGTAGTCTCTGGAAAAATCCGTTTTGGCTTGGCCGCGATAAAGAATGTCGGCCAAACGGCTATTCAATCGATTCTAACGGCGCGCGAGGAAAAAGGCTCTTTTACTTCTTTGGAAGATTTTTGCGAAAAAGTGGATCTGCGGCGGGTGAATAGAAGAGTGATCGAGAATTTAATAAAATGTGGAGCCTTTGATACTCTTGGTCAATCACGGGCTCAGCTCTTAGCCCGATTAGAAGAGGCTATCGAATTGGCCCAGGAGTTGGCTAAAGAACAAAATAAGACTCAAGCTAACCTCTTTGGTGAAAAAATTATTAAACCAAAGAAAAAAGATGGCGGAATAAATTATGTCCCCGAATGGCCCACCAGCCAGCGTTTAGCTTTTGAAAAAGAAACTTTGGGTTTTTACTTGACTGGTCATCCCCTCACTCCCTATGCCGAAACTCTCCAAAGGTTGGCAACCACTTCCATCCAAGACATTCGCGAGTTTGCTGCTGAGCAAGAAATTGTCATCGGGGGTATGGTAAACTCTTTAAAAGAGACAAATACGAAAAAAAACGAAATAATGGCTTTTGTAACCTTAGAAGATTTGAGCGGCTTAATAGAGGTGGTGGTCTTTGCAGATTTATATAAAAAATCTGCTCCCCTATTGAAAGGTGAGGAACCGGTATTTGTGCGGGGAAAGGTGGAAGTTGGCGAAGAAAACGTAAAAATTATAGCCGCCGACATTTTGCCTTTTGAGAAAGCGGCCAGCAAATTAACCCGTACTATTCATTTGCAATTAAAAGCCGCTGGCCTAAGAAGAGAAGACTTTTTAGCCATGAAGGATATACTTAACGATTGCCGCGGAAATTGCCCGACTTATTTGCATCTGCATCTGCCTTCGGGCACTGAGGTGGTTATTGATTTGGGCGAGGAGTGGCGATTGGATTCTTCCGAGAAACTAGCGCAGCGCATGGAAGACTTGTTAGGATATGAGGCGGTGATTTTTCATTCTTAGAGGGTATCGTGGGGCTTTATTATTTAGATTTTGAAAAACCAATTGCCGAAATCGATAAAAAAATAGCAGAATTGCGGGCTTTTTCTTTCCATCCCGATGGAAAAATAAACGAAGAAATTGCCAAATTAGAAAAACAACTGGAGAAGGTCCAAAAAAAGATCTTTAGCAATTTAACTCGCTGGCAGCGGACTCAACTTTCTCGCCATGTAAATCGGCCCACATTTCTCGATTATGTGGAGCGCATTTTTACAAATTTTATCGAACTGCATGGCGACCGTCGGTTTGGTGATGACCCGGCAATTGTGGGCGGATTGGCTGAATTTAACAGTAAAGCAGTCATGTTGCTTGGCCATCAAAAAGGGCGCACCATCAAAGAAAAAATGAGTCGGAATTTCGGCATGCCCCATCCTGAAGGATACCGGAAAGCTTGGCGATTAATGAAGTTGGCGGAACAATTTAAAAAGCCTTTGATTACGATGATCGATAC
>CAZAGD010000064.1:0-15753 GCA_964484485.1 uncultured Syntrophaceae bacterium | reverse complement strand
GAAGAATACCTTGTGCTATAGTCATCTTGCACCTCCTAGGTGAAAAGCCGGTTGTTGCACCCAACCGCTCTTCACGTAGTATTTATACTAATCCTAGGAGGTGTTTTTGTTTTTTGCAAGAGATTTGATTACGGATTATGGGCATAAAAATTTACCAATAAAAAAATAGATTATTGGGCCTCCTGGGTATAAAAAAAGGGTGACCAGGAAAGGGATAAAAGCCATTGTTCTCTTAAGCAGTTTATGTCACTATTTATTTAAGAGACCTCTTAAAAATCCAATTTACGGTTACTCCCGCGAAAGGGGAAGTCCAGAGTTGCCTTAAAATAGCCTTAAAAATATTGGATTCCCGCTGGAGTGAATTGACATAATTACATCCCGAGGGATTTTTTCAGAGATTTTCTTTATGGGACTTGTAAAAAGCACTCAAAAGCTATATAAATATCTTTTTCCCGCTGTTACTATGAATAATGAAGTGATATAGAAGAAAAATATGGCCAAAATAAGAGTTGCCGGAATCCGTCAGATGGAAAATTTAGCGCTCATAACCATCGCTCCTTTTCCGCTCTCCTCTTATTACTTAGATTATATTCTCTCGCCTTTGGCGGCCAATGGGATTAATTTGGAATTTATTGCCGCTCAAGGGGCAAGTCCAGATAACATGGGATTGGCTATCGGTCTAAAAAGGGCTCATATTGCTGCCGCGTTGGGTATTCTTAAAGAGAAAAGAAAAATTTGGCCTAAGGGAGAAATTTATTACCAGGAAGGTGTGGGTATGATCTCTCTTTTTCCTCACGGAAAGCGGGCAGCGATCATTAGCAATTTCTTATCGGCCTTGCAAGAAAAGGGGATTAAACCTTTAGCTCTTAATCTTTCCCTTGCGGCTGTATGCGCCATAATTGAAGAAATATACATTCCCCAAGCTTTGAACTCCTTAAGCGACTATTTTTATCTGGCCGGTTAATATACTCTCATGAGCAAGATAAAGATTCATAATTTGCTTTACGCTCCCGGGCAAGTGCTTTTGCATATCCAAGTGCATGAATCCAAATTAATTTATTTGCCCCCCATCCTGGCCACTTTTCGGGAAGAAGGGATTGCCATTCCTTTTATTATGCACTCTTTCTTCCCACCCAAGTTAATTACGATTACTTTAACTTTAGACCAGAAAGATATGGCCATGGGCCAGGTCGCTTTTCAGGAAGGCTTGGATATTTCTCCACCGGAATTTCTAAAAATTAAAAGGAAGGCGGTCCTTATAATTATTTATGGCCCCCATTTAGGGGAAATTCCTGGAGTGGTTTGTCGTTTGCATAAATTATTATCGCAAGAAGGGGTAGAAATTTTGGCCATGAGCGCTTCTTTAAACTCTTGCCTTTTGGTAATCCAGGATCTTTTTTTATCCAAGGCCAAACGCGCCTTCGCGCAAATATTCGAAATTCCCCCAGGCTAAATTAAGACTAAAAATAGATTTAAATCATGGTCTCCAATAACAGGGAGCGCATATGCTCAAGGCGCGAGGCAATTAAGCTAGCTAACTTGGGCCAAAATAACAATCCTAAATGAGGACGAGAGCGCAAATAATTTTCCAAATCTTGCCCTCTTATTTGCAACGCTGTAACTTTGGACAAGGCCTTAGCGGAGGCGGTATATCTCCGGGGAGCCACCAAGGCTGACCAGCCAAAGAGATCTCCTTTTTTCTTAATAATCTCGATGACCAAATCACCCGATCCGCTCCGCATCGAAAGAGCTACCGCTCCTTGGCCGAGAACAAAAAGAAATGGGGCGGGCGTGTTCTCGTGGATGAACACCTCTCCTTTTGGGAAGTAGGTTATCTTAAAAAACGGAACCATTTCCGGAAAAGTCTGCGCTGGCCATTGGCGAAAAAAAGGAGATTTTTTTAAAATCTGACGCAGAAGTAAAAGAGAAGGTGTAGTTTCCGCTCGCATAAATTTTCTTAAGCTGATAAGTTAAGGGGCAGATAAACGCGGAAAATGGAACCAACGCCCACTTGGCTCTGGACTTCTATTGTGCCTAAATGAGCCTCTACGATGCGTTTCACTATAGGCAGCCCCAATCCTGTTCCCGTAATCCGCCTGGTCTGGACATTCTTAACTCGGTAAAATTTATCAAAGATGTGCGGCAGATCTTCAGCCGGAATACCCATCCCGTTATCACCTACTTCAATTAAAAGATAACTCCCCTGAATTCCGCCGCTTAGCCAAACTCTTCCGCCCTCAGCAGTATACTTTATCCCATTGCTCACTAAATTAAGGAATACTTCTTCTATATTTCGGCGATCCCCTAAGAGCTGCGGTAGACTTGGGGGTAAGGTAAGCTCGATAGCGATATTTTTGGCCTCTGCTTGCGGTCTTAATATTTCCACTACTTTGGTTAATATTTCTTCTATACAAACGGGCTCTTTATGCTGCACCACAAAACCAGCTTCGATCTTGGAAAGATCTAAGAGGTCGCTGATTAAATTTAAAAGGGCGTGAGTCCTTTCTTTCGCTCGGCCAAGCATCTCTTGTTGTTTTTGGTTAATTTCTCCTAAGATGCCCCCCAGGATAACTGTCAGCTGTTGTTCTATAGAAGCTAAGGGAGACCGGAGCTCATGGGCGACCATAGCCACAAAATCCGACTTCATTTGGTCAATTGCTTTTAACATGCTAATGTCCCTTAAGACGGTCACCGTTCCTAAAAATTCCCCTTCTTCATTACGGACGGGTGTAATATGGGCCATTAAAGTTAAACCTCCCCGGGCAATCTCTACGGACACCGGTGTTCCTTCCTGGACTTGCTTAATATGCCTCCCTAACTCTCGCCATTCTTCCTGAGCTATGAAATCATCGATACTTTGATCGAAAGGAAAAGCTTCAATTTTCAGTAGACGAAGGAAAGCTGGGTTATATAAAACTATATGCCCTTCATGATCAATAACTAATACGCCATCCGCCATGGATTGAATAATAGTTCTAATTTTGCTCTTTTCCTCGGCAATTTTCCGTAAACCCTTTTCCCGTTCCCGGCGGAGAAGTTCTGCCTCCCTCTCCAGGGCTTTTTTTTCCAGAGCACGCCATACTACAATCCGCAATTGGTCAGGAAGAAATGGCTTAGAAATAAAATCATATGCCCCAGCTTTCATGGCTTCCACTGCTGATTCCACGGTCGCGTAGCCCGTGATGACTATTACTATCATCTCTGGGTATAATTCTTTCACTTGTTGCAGCATTTCCATTCCGCTTAAGCCAGGCATTTTTAAATCCAAAAGAAGCAAATCAAAGGCGCTGGCTTTTAAATGCTCCAGGCCTTCAGCGCCGCTGCTCGCCGTTTTTACCTGCCATCCTTCTTTCAGCAGGACCTTTTCGCAGCCATCCCGTATGATCTTTTCATCATCGACAACTAAAATGCTGGCCATAATAATTTCTAAAAATTAGCCGCCCGCCCAAGCTAAAACTCCTAGTTCGCTTTTTTAACTAAGTGAGCCTAAATGATGGATTTTTTATATTCAGCCGGAAATTAGAGCCTCCACCCGCCGCACTAACTCACTAGGTTCCACTGGCTTATCTATATAGTCATCGGCCTCCGTGCGTAGACCCATATCAATGGTGTAAAGAGTATGAGGCAGGGCTTGCATTACAGCAGTCAGGAGTAGAATGGGTATTTTTCGGCATTCGGGATCTTTTTTCAATTCCGCGCAAACCGCATAACCATCAGGCGGAGGCATCATCACATCAAGGATAATTACATCCGGTTTTTCGCCGCGGGCTTTTTCCAGTCCTTCTTTGCCATCGTAGGCCACAATCACTTGAAAAGGCTTGGTTTCTAAAATAGCCTTAGTGGCCTCCACAAAATCAGGATCATCATCTACTAAGAGGACTTTTGGTACTGGCCTCATGGTTTTCTCCTTTCGTAAAAAAAATTTATTAAGGGGAAACCTTTATTCCCGCCACTTGTAAAATCTCCGGAACCAGTTCTTCCCGGCCAATAGCCATGATGTGTACACCGGCGCAAAGTTTTTTTTCTTTAATCTCGCGGATCATCCGGCCGGCAATTTCTATCCCTTTTTTTAAGGCTTGTCCTTTGGGAGCATTAGCCAACTCTTCAATCAAGTTCGCGGGCACAAAAATACCCGGCACGTTTTCGGTCATGTATTTGGCCATCTTGGCGGAGGTGAGAAGCACAATCCCTGCTAAGATTTTTACCGGAAATTTATGGGCATAATCCATGAAAGCAGAAAACTTATCCAAATCATAAATGGCTTGGGTCTGGAAAAACTCGGCGCCACATTCTACTTTCTTCTCGAATTTTATCAATTGGGGTTCTAAGGGACGAGCTTCGGGAGTGACAATGGCCCCGGCGCAAAATTCTACCTTCCCTTCCAGAGGATTACCCCCCAAATCTTTTCCTGTCTCTAAAGTACGGATGGTCCTTAGCAGCTGCGTGGAATCAAGGTCAAAAACGGCTTTGGCAGTTTTATGGTCACCCACTGGCACAGCGTCGCCGGTAAGGCAGAGGACGTTCCGAACTCCTCGGCTATAAGCAAAGAGCAGATCAGCTTGCAGAGCTAACCGGTTGCGGTCGCGGCAAGTCATTTGCAAGATTGGTTCTCCACCCTTCTCTTTTATTAAAATAGCTCCGCCCAAAGAGGGATAACGCATAACTGAACTTTGATGGTCAGTCACATTGAGGGCGTGCACTTTTTCTTTGAGCATTTCAATATGATGTTCCATCTTCGAAAGATCACAACCTTTAGGCGGACCGATCTCGCTGGTAACGATAAAATCCTCAGATTGTAGAACTTCTCGAAAACTTCTGGCCATCAGTCCTCTCCCCTTTCTATGTCTAAAAGGATTTTCCCTGGTTTGGGTGCCACCTGATAATTCTTAGGAGGTTGGTACTTACGCATGGCCGAAAGTCGCCCCTGCTTTTGGAGTCTTTCATAAATCAAAGTCCAGGCACAATCTTTGTGGGGATCTATCTCGCATTTACCATTATTCGTTCCCCCACAAGGCCCGTTTACTAACCCCTTATGGCAGGATGTAACTGGACAAATTCCCCCTGTCTCACCCAAAATACATTCGCCACACTGTTGGCAAATTTCTTGGAAAAGACCAGGACCCATTTCTTTGCCAATAAAAAGAGTATCCAGAGCCGGCAGGACAGGCAGATCCACAAATTGGCTGATGGTTTGCACTCCGTAGGCACAAGTCATGATGAGCAGACCCTGCGCTTCCTGGATGGCCTCTCGCTGCTGACGAAAAGCTTCTTCAGTCAAATTGTCACAAGCCACCGGAATGACTAAAAAACCAGTTACAATTTTTAATCGTTCTTTAAGTTTCTTCTCCATCTCTAAAACTTCCGCCAGCCCGCCAGTGTGCGCTAAGGTGGGACATGTGCCACAACCGATCAGGAAGATTCTATCCATCTCTCCCAACAATTCCATAATCTCAACTATGGGTTTGGGCTTGGTAATGGCGCGCAACATTTTCTTCTCCTTTATTTAATTACTTTCTCTTTCGGCCACAATTGACCTTAGGTCACGCCCGCAAATCACAGCGCAGACAACGTTTAGCTTCTGCTTGGGCGCGCTCTTCGCTAAAACCACACTCAATCTCTTTAAAAGTACGTCGTCTCTCTTCCACAGATAGAACGGGCATATTTACTCGGGGCCGCTCTTCTGGAGCCTCTTCTATTTCCCCAGCTTGGGCTTCAGGCAATAAGTCCGCCCGGGCATCGATTATTTCCACGGGAGTCTTTTCTCCGCGCAAATACTTATCAATAGCGATGGCCCCCCGTCGCCCGGCAGCAATAGCTTGAATCACGTAAGTTGGGCCAGTGACGAAATCACCTCCGGCAAAAATACCCGGAATATTAGTGGCTAAATTATTGGGGTTCACCACTAAGGTTTCCCATTTTGTCCGCTCTAATTTACTATCCGGAGGTAGAAAAGAAAGATCCGGAGCCTGGCCTACGGCCGGAATCACCGTATCAGCTTCTACAAAGAATTCTGTCCCCGGCCGGGGAAAGGGTTGGCGGCGGCCAGTTTCATCAACTTCGCCCAACTCTGTGCGAATACATTCCAAGCCTTTTACTTTTTGCCCATCTCGAACTATTCTGGTAGGACTCACCAAGAAATTAATCTGCACTCCTTCTTCTACGGCCTCTCTATACTCTACTTCGGTTACCTGCATTTCTTCCCGGGAACGCCGATAAAAAAGATCAACTTCTTCTGCTCCCAAGCGTAGAGCAGTACGGGCCGCATCCAGAGCTGTATTCCCCCCGCCGATGACGGCCACCTTTTTGCCCACTCTTACTGGTTTCCCTAATTTTACGTCTCTTAAAAATGATAATCCGTAAAGTAAACCCGCCACTCCTTCTTCTTCTCCTGGAATCCCTATTCGTTGGCTTTTTTGGGTTCCTGCGGCAATAAAAATAGCCTGGTAACCAGCTTGGAAAATATCGTCGAGAGAAAATTGTTGGCCGATGGGGGAATTATAGCGAATTTCTACCCCGCGGCTGACGATATAAGCTATCTCTCTTTGGATTACTTCTTTAGGCAGGCGGAAATCGGGGATGGCCACCGAAAGCATTCCTCCCCCTACAGAGAGGGCTTCAAATACCGTAACTGGGTAACCTAGGCGAGCTAAAAAATAGGCACAGGTTAGTCCAGTAGGCCCTGCCCCAATAATGGCTACCTTAGCGGATTTGGTTTTAGGGTAGGGCGGCGGCCATTCCGTCTCATTTTGAAAATACCAGTCGGCGGCAAATCTTTTCAAAGAACGAATGGCTACTGGTTCATCTAATTCTCCTCGCCGACATTTAACCTCACAAGGATGATGACAAATACGCCCACAAATTGCCGGAAAGGGGTTTCGTTCCCGAATTAGTTCGGCTGCTTCTTTATACTTACCTTCAGCAATCAAGGCCACATAATGGGGAACATCAATCCCTACGGGGCAAGTATGCCGACAAGGGGAAGTGACCAAAGCTTCGCAGACCGCCGCAGGACAACGCTTTTCTTTGAGGTGGGCCTCATATTCTCCCATAAAGTACTGCAGGGTCGAAAGAACAGGCTTGGGACATGTTTGCCCCAGTCCGCACAAGGAGGTATCTCGCACTACTTTGGCTACTTTGTGGAGAATCTGCAAATCCTTCTCTGATCCCTCCCCGCGGGTAATGCGCGTTAATATTTCCAACATTTCCTTAGTTCCTAAACGGCAAGGGGCACATTTACCACAGGACTCTGATTGGGTAAAACTTAAAAAGAATCTGGCCATCTCCACCATGCAATTGTTCTCGTCCAGCACTACCAGGCCACCTGAACCCATAATCGCGCCAATGGCTTGGAGAGAATCATAATCTATGGGTAGGTCTAAATAGCGTTCGGGCACGCATCCTCCGGACGGGCCCCCCATTTGGACCGCCTTGAACCGCCGACCTTTGGGAATACCTCCGCCAATATCGAAGATAACCTGGCGCATGCTCAGGCCAATAGGCACTTCTACTAAACCAGTATTATTAACTTTGCCAGCTAAAGAAAAAATTTTCGTGCCCTTGCTCTTTTCTGTCCCTATGCTGCTATACCAGTCCACTCCCTTCAAAATTATGGAGGGGATATTGGCCAGGGTTTCTACATTGTTAATACACGTCGGTTGGCCATCGAGGCCAGATTGAACTGGAAATGGTGGTCGTGGTCTGGGCATTCCCCGCTGCCCCTCGATGGAAGCCATGAGGGCGGTCTCTTCACCACAAACAAAAGCTCCAGCACCTTCTTTAATTTCTATGGTAAAGGAAAAATTGGTTCCCAAAATATTTTCGCCCAATAACCCTTTCTCTTCGGCCTGGCCTACAGCTATTTGGCTATGTTCTACGGCAATGGGATACTCAGCTCTTACATAAATGTACCCTTTATTGGCTCCTATAGCATAAGCCCCGATCAACATTCCTTCCAAGACCCTATGGGGATCTCCTTCCAAAACTGCTCGATCCATGAAGGCGCCGGGATCGCCCTCGTCGGCATTACAGATTAGGTACTTCTCTGGGCCTGGGGCCTGGAAGGCCAAACGCCATTTCCGACCTGTGGGGAAGCCAGCCCCTCCCCTCCCTCGCAATTTGGCTCTTTCCACTAAATCAATGACCTCCGGAGGGCGCATTTGGCCTAATACCTTAGCCAAGGCAGCATAACCTTGATGCATAATATAGTGATCAATATTTAAAGGATCGATCTTCCCGCAGTTTTCTAACACATTGCGCATTTGCCCTGCATAAAAAGGGATTTCCTCCATCTTGGAAATATATTGCCCTCTCTTTAAGTCGAAATAAAGAAGACGTTCTATTAATCTCCCATTAATAACGGTCTCTCTAATAATTTCGGGAGCATCATCTGGATTTACTTGTTGATAGAAGATGCCTCCAGGATCAATCACCATAACCGGTGCCCGCGCGCAAAAACCATGGCAACCAGTTTGGCGAATTTCTACTAAATCATTCAATCCTTGTCGTTCAACTTCCCTAAGCAGCGCTTCTTTGACCTCCTGCGCTCCATAAGCGCGACAACCAGTGAGGCAAAGGCGGATACATTTCTCAAAGGGCTTCCTCTTTTGCCCTAGCTCTCGGCGGTAGTTATCTAAATCAAGGATCCTATTAAATCTCATCTTTTCCTCATTCATATTGTCTTAAAATAGATTTAACTTTGGGAGGCACCAATTTCCCGAAATAGGCTTTATTCACCATCATCACCGGAGCTAAGAAACACGTCCCTAAACAAGCAACTGTTTCCAGAGTAAATTTAAAATCTGGCGTAGTCTTTCCTTCTTCGATCTCCAAAATTTCTTTAATTACTTTTAAAATGGTTCTTCCTCCTTTTACGTGGCAGGCAGTTCCCCGGCAGACGCGCACTATGTTCCGCCCGCGTGGTTCTGTGGAAAATTGGGCATAAAAAGAGAGAACTCCTTGCACTTGGCTGGGAAAGAGATTTAAAGCTTGAGCAATGGGTTCCACGGTCTCCTTGGGCACATAACCTACTTCCTCCTGAATTCTTTGCAAGAGGGGAATAAGCTCCCATTTTTTGCCGCGGCTTTCCGCGATAATTCTTTGCAGTTTTTCTCTCTTTTCCTGGGCCAGAAAATTTTGGTCGCTGCCCATTCCTATATCCTTTCTAAGCTAACTCGCCGCGAGCGGGGATAAGGGAAATAGCCTGGCCACCCTTCCGGAAAATCTAATAAATTATGAGGATTAGTCTCTCCCGGAGTAAGGGGCCAAAATACAGTTCCCGGAGGAATTTCATTATTAAAAGAAAGAGGCAAGATAGCCTCTTTGCTTCCGGCCAAAATCTTGACTTTACTTCCTTCTGTCCATCCTCTCTTTACAGCCTCTTGTGGGTTTATGTGCAGAGAAGGAGGAAGCATAATTTTTCTTAAACGGCGGGATTTCTCACTTCTGGTGCCACCGCCAAAATAGAAAAGAGGCGTCCCCCAAAATAAGAGGAAAGAATCTTGTGCTTCTTTTTTTCTCTCTTTTCTTTTTTTTATTTCCTTTATCTTCTCGATGAGGGGAGAGATGCTCAGGACATTTTGGCCTTTATACCGAGGTTGACCTTGGTCTGCTTCATTAAAGCAAGGCCAGAAGAGACTTTCTTCCTTTAACCTTCCTTTTTTAATCCCACCATAAAAAGGAACGAGCCCATTAATCTCTTGCAAAATTTCCGCCGGCGTTGCATAAGCTGGCGCGCCCGTAAAGCGGGTTAAAAGCTCAGTTAAAATTTTCCAATCAGGCCAGCTCTGGGCCGGGGGTGGTACGGCGGCTTCTAAAAGTTGCACTCTACGTTCCGTATTGGTAAAAGTACCTTCCTTTTCCGCAAAACTGGCCGCCGGGAAAATTACATGGGCCAAGCGCGCCGTTTCGGTAAAGAAAAGGTCTTGGACGATTAATAAATTAAGTTTGGCTAAGGAATTTTGGACAAATTGTTGGTCCGGAAAAGAACGAATTGGATTTTCCCCCATAATATACATAGCTTTTATTTTCCCTTCATTAGCTTTAGCTATCATTTGCCAAGCATTCCATCCTTTCTGCTTGGGCAAACTCTTTCCCCAGGCTTGGGCGAACTTTTCCCTTACTTCTTCATCCAGAAAAGATTGATAGCCCGGCAAGAATTCAGGTAGAGCTCCCATATCCCGCGCTCCCTGAGCATTATTTTCTTTGCCCAAGGGGTAAATTCCTCCCCCTTTAACCCAAAGGTTCCCCGTTAGGAGAGAAAAGTTGATTAGAGCTGACAAGTTAAAATATTCCCAGCCCTCCTGCCAGAGTCCATCACCCAAAATAATAGCCATGGGTTTTTCCAGAGCAAGTTGGCGGGCACATTCTTTAAGCAAGGGCAGTTCTATCCCTGTTTCCTGAACTATCTGATTCCAAGAAATGACCTGCCCGGCCTCTTGCAATTCCGCCAGTTCTGCTTGGTTTGTTTCGATGATCTTTTTTTCTCCTAAACCTTCTTCCAAGAGCACCCGCAGGAAGCCGAGGAGCAAAAACCCATCACTTCCCGGCCGCAGCTGCAGCCAGGGTTGGGCAAAAGAAGCCAGCCTCGTGCCCCGCGGATCAACCAGAACTAATTTAGCTTGGTGGAAGCGGACTGCCCGTTTTATTCTGTAAGCCACTAAAGGAGCTGTTTCATCAGGATTAGCCCCAATCACTAAGAGCCGGCGCGCTTCTTCCAGATCAGCTATAGGATTGGTCATCGCCCCCCACCCCCAAGGAGCCCCAAAAACTTGGGCGGCCGGAGGTCCCCAAAGACGACTGCCATTATCAATATTGTTAGTTCCTAACCCCAATCGGGCTAATTTTTGGAAAAGATAATTTTCTTCATTAGTGCATTTGGAAGAACCCAAAAAAGCCAAAGCATCCGAGCCATGCTCTTGGCAGACTTTATTTAGCGTGGCCGTGGCGAAATCTAAAGCTTCTGTCCAGGAACATTTTCGCCAATTATCGCCTTGGCGAAGTAAAGGAGAAGTTAAGCGCTCTTTATGATTAATAAAATCCCACCCATAATGACCCTTCGCACAAAGGGCCGCTTGGTTAACCGTTCTTTTTTCCCGATCTGGTTCAACGGCCACTACGCCCAAGGCCGCGGTTTTTAAGCTAAGGCCACACCCGCAGGCACAATAAGGGCAAATGGAAGAAACACTGGTAGTAGCTGAGGAAAGGGCAGGTTTGCCCTTTTCACTTAGCGCTCCCGTTGGGCAAATGCTGACGCAGGTACCACAAAAAGTACATGGGGAAGCTTCCAAAGGCTGGTCTCCCCAAGTTGCTGGTTTGGCAGTAAAACCTCTTTGGAAATAATCAATAGCCCCCACAACTACTAATTCTTGATCAGCTCGCAGACACTTTCCGCAAAGAATACATTTAGAAAGATCCCTTTGAATAAAAGGATTTAATTCCTGAACCCCTGTGTAATTGGGTAATTTGTAAAGATCGAGAAAGCCAATATTTAACTCGGCCGCAATCTGGCGCAGACGGCAGCGATTCCCTTTATCGCAGAGGAGACAAGATTCGGGATGGCTGGCCAACATTAGCTTTATAATCATCTTCCGGTTTTCCCGCACTCGCGGAGAATCCGTTTGAATCACCATACCTGGGGTAATTGGAGTAACACACGAGGCCAAGAGCGCTCCTGTTTTTTCCTCCTCTACTAAACAAATTCGACAGGCCCCAGCTGGGGCAAGTTCGGGATCATAGCAAAGAGTGGGAATAGAGATGCCCATCTCCCGGGCCAGTTCTAAGATCGTCATCCCATCTCGCCCGCTGGCTACCAAACCATTAATAGTGATGGTGACGGAATGCACTCCTCCTCCTTTGGCTTTTTAATGCGCTCTCTGAAAAACCAACTTCTTTATCACTCCCGCGCAAGCGGGATTCCAGAAATGCCTGAAAAATGCTGGATTCCTGCCTGAGCGGAATGAGGGAATTGTCTAGCTAGGGACTTTTTCCGAGATCTCTTAATAATTTCTTTGCAAAGGCAGCGCCAATTGTTTCCTTAATCTTTTTTGACCGTAAAAAATAAATAATTTTAAGATGTTAATGATAAAATGAGGGCAGATTAAAGGTAGGCAGCCCAAAAAAAAAGGGGTATTTTTCCTCAAGGGAGATTTTTTTTCGGGGAGGTTCAGGACATTTTGGGGCTTAATTCCCCAAGTAAACCATATGGCTAAAATTGGTATTTCTGCACTTTTTGGTAAAGAGTTTTGCGGTCTATTCCTAAGATGCGGGCAGCTGCTGTTTTATGACCGCCGGTGTGTTTCAATACCAGCGCAATATATTCCTTTTCAATTTCTTGAAGGCTGGCCAAATTCTTAGGGGCGGGAGAATTTTTCTCTAAAGGAATGGACGCGGAAAGACCAGTGAGGCTTTGCGGAGTAATTTCCTTTCCTTCTTCTAAGATCATGGCCCGCTCGATGGCATTTTCCAGCTCGCGCACATTTCCTGGCCAATTGTGTTTCATAAGAATTTCCATGGCGGCCGGAGTAACCCCCGTAATAGCTTTTTTTCTTTTCCGATTGAAGCGCTTAAGAAAATGGTCGATTAAAAGAGGAATATCTTCTTTTCTTTCCCGCAAAGGAGGCAGATGAATGGGCACTACACTTAACCGGTAAAAAAGATCCTCCCGAAAAGTTTTTTGAGCAATAGCTTCCTGTAAATTTTGATTGGTGGCCGCAATAATACGCACATCCACCCGAATCCGTTGGGTACCGCCCACTGGTTTGAATTCCCGCTCCTGAATTACCCGTAAAAGCTTAGATTGCGTATTTAAAGATAAATTGGCTATTTCATCGAAGAAGAAAGTGCCCCCATTAGCCAACTCTAATAAACCGTGTTTATTCTTAATGGCGCCAGTGAAAGACCCTTTCACATGCCCAAACAATTCACTTTCTAAAAGAGTATCTACTAAAGAGTTACAATCTACGGGCACAAATTCTCTTTCTCGACGCGGGCTGAGTTGATGAATAGCATGGGCCACCAGCTCTTTGCCTGTTCCACTCTCTCCGCTAATCAATACGGTACTTTCGGTGGGCGCTACCTTGCGGATAATTTCCAGCACTCGTTGCATAGCCTTGCTTTCTCCAATTAGAGGTTCGGCCAGCAGAAAGGAATCAAGACGGCGCTTTAGCTGCTCATTCTCCAAAAAAAGTTTGCGCCGCTCCACGGCTCGACCCACCACGATTCGTAATTCATCCGGACTGCATGGTTTAGTCAAATAATCATAGGCCCCGCTTTTAATAGCTTTCACGGCACTCTCTATAGTCGGATATCCGGTAATCATGATACTTACTAAATCTGGATCTCTTTCCTTGAGTTCTCTCAAGGTCTCCAGCCCATCCAAGCCTGGCATCTTTAAATCAAGCAGGATAATATCAAAAGGTTCTGCAGCTACTTTTTCCAAGGCTAAACGCCCGCTTTCTACTGCCTCCACGCTATAACCTTCTTTCATCAAAACTCGGCTGAAGCTATCCCGGATAATTTTCTCATCATCGACAATCAATATTTTCCAAACCCTATTATTTGAGTGCATAATATTTTCCCAGCCTTATTCAAACAGAAATGTCCTCCCCTTCTGGGCGAATGGGGAGTTCAATGAAAAAGGTCGCCCCCGCTCCTTCTTTACTTTTTACCCAGATTCGGCCCCGATGTTTTTCCACAATACCATAGGACATAGCTAAACCAAGACCGGTCCCTTTGCCCACTTCTTTAGTGGTAAAAAATGGTTCAAAAATGCGCGTTAAATGTTCTTCTTTAATTCCACATCCTGTATCCGTGAATTCGATGAGCACTGTTTCTCCTCCTGGCCCAAGTCGAGTGCGCACGGTGAGCGTTCCTTGCCCTTGCATTGCTTCAGCGGCATTTAAGATAATATTCATGAAAACTTGGTTCAATTGACTAACGTTAGCCATGATCAACGGCAGATGAGGTTCTAAGTCTTTAATAATGCGAATATTGTGGAAAAGCGCTTGGTTTTCCAGTAAGGAGATCCCTTGCTGTAGCGCGCGGTTTAGATCAGTAGGTTCCATTTTATAGGAGGTTTGGCGGGCGAACTCTAAAAGTCCTTTGACGATCTCTTTGCAGCGGGTAGCTTCCTGGCAAATACGTTCTAAATCTCCTATGCGCGGATCATCTGCCGGCAGATCTTCTAAAAGCATCTTAGAAAAAATCATTATGCCCCCTAAAGGGTTATTGATCTCGTGGGCCACGCCGGCAGCCAGTTTTCCTAAGGAGGCCATCTTCTCAGATTGCAATAATTGCAGTTGGGTTTCTTGCAATTTCTTCTCCATCTTTATTTTTTCTCTTAGATCGGTAAAGATGCCAAAGCTGGCTATTTCTTTCCCATTCTCATAAATAATGGCCGCGGAAATACTTATCGGAATCTCTTCTCCTGTCTTGCTAATCAGGGTAAATTGGGAAGGTTCCAATCGCCCTACTCCTCCATAATCCGCCGACCGTAAACGACGCATAATTTCTTTGGCTACTCCAGGTGGATAAAGCTGGCTAATATGGACTTTGCTCATCGCTTCTTCAGCTTTATACCCTAAGAGTTTCTCGGCGCTCTTATTAAAAATGATTATCTGCCCTTTCATGTCCGCCGCAATAATTCCGTCCACCGAATTCTCGATTAAATTCCGCAGAAAATCATTAGCTTTGCGTAGCTGGTTCTCAATCCGTTTAGTAAGACTAATATCTCTTAGATAGACGTATGTTTTCATAGTTCCTGCCCGGTCCTGAACAATGGTAAAACATATCTCTGCTTCCTTCGATTCTCCCCGGGCATTGATGAACTCCAGCTCCGTACAAACTCTTAACCCCCCCTGCGTAACGCCGCTGGCCATTAATTCTTTGATATAAATTTGATTTTTTTTGTCGAATAAATCAAAAAAATTTAAGCCCGCTAAAGTTTCCAAAGAATAACCTGTTATTTCCGCAGCTGTTTTATTCGCTAACTCAATTTTTTCCCCTTCACCAATAACCAAAATTCCGTCATTGGCCTGCTCCACAATATGACGGAATCTATTCTCGGAGTCTTTAAGTTCCTGTTCGAGCTTCTTCGTCTTCGAGATGTCTTCGACGACTACTTCCGCTACTTGGCCATGCCGATCAAAGATGGGATAAGTGCGGACATAATAGTTGCCTTTCAACCGCGGATTATACATTTCTCCAAAAGCAGGCTTTCCCGTAACCATTGTTTCCGTGACTGGGCAACCAAGGCAAGGAGCGTTATTCCCCCGAAAAACTTCAAAACACTTCTTGCCCACAATCTCCTCGGGAGTTAACTCATAGTCTTTTAAAACAGCCATGTTGGCCCGGATAATAGTATAGTTTTTATCTTCCACAAAAATGCGGTCCGTAATCGCATTAAAAGCCGCCTCCCACTCAGCCCTTATCTGGAGAACTTGCTCGAAGAGCGCTGTCTTCTCTTCCTCTACCTGGGCCAGCAACTGTTTGAGGACTTCATTTTCCTTTTTTAGTTTCTGATACTCGCGTTCTTGAGGCATAAATGCTACCGGCTATTTATAAAGGAAGGCTTTTTATTATAATATCAAAATAAAAATAAAAACTCAATTTGGGGCCTACCTGACCGTCTAACAGTTTTGATATTTCTCGCCAGCAAGAAGCAGGCAGGAGGGGAGAGACCAAATTAAAACCAGTAAGTTTATTTAGAAGACAGAGCTTCTTGGTAGGCTTCTACATACTGCTGCCAAAGATATTCTT
>CAZAGD010000063.1:0-30958 GCA_964484485.1 uncultured Syntrophaceae bacterium | reverse complement strand
CTTATGTCACTCCCGAGGAAGAGGGGGTCCATAAATGTCTTGAAAATACTGGGCTCCTGCTTGCTTCAGCCTGCTTCATGCTTGAGCAGGGTGACCTAATTACGTGCCGAAGTACTTATTCAGAGATCTCTATGAATTCTGACCGTCTAACAGTTTTAATATTTCTCGCCAGCAGGAAACAGGCGGGAGGGGGAGAGGCGAAATTAAAATCGGCTGGGAAATGACCATTCCTCTCTTTCCCACCTTCTCTCCGCAAAGGATCGGCGGGGACATACTTGTCCACACCAGATAAATTTAAATAATAGCTTCCTTCTTTTAAAATAAATGTCTATCTCCCCGCCCGTACCTATGAAAGATTAAGTGCCTCATTTTAATGAGCCGCTCTCCCTTCCGCCTGAATTAAGCTAGAATTTAAAAACTGATCGACGGTCAGCAAATATATAAATTGACATCATTAAGAAGAATGGATAAAATGGGCGCATGAAACCAGTTAAAGTAATTGTGCGTTATGTTGATGGAAGGAGACTTAAAGGCTACACGCAGGATTTTTTCCCCAATAAAGCTTTTTTCCACCTGCAGCTCGCTGATAACCCACCTGGATCCGAGACTATAGAAGTTTTGATGAAGGATTTGAAGGCTGTCTTTTTTGTGCGGGAATTCGAAGGCAACCCTAAATACCAAGAGAAGAAAACATTCCCTCCCGGGGAAAAAATAGCCGGGCGTTTAGTGGAGGTTACTTTTAAAGATGGGGAAGTCCTGCGGGGGAGTACTTTAGGCTATGATCCTAATCGACCCGGGTTTTTCTTCTTTCCGGCTGATCCAGATAGCAATAACCTGCGTGTCTTTGCCATTTTTCAAGCCATCAGGCGCATTCAATTTATCGGTCAAGATAAACTTTAAAATAATAAAAAAGAGGAGTGTTTTATGGGCCAAAAAATAATTGCGGCTGCGGTGCAGGCATCTCCAGTTTTTATGGATAAAAAACAAAGTATAGAAAAATATTGTGCCTATATTGAAGAAGCAGGGAAAGAGAAAGCCAATTTAATAGTTACACCTGAGACAGGGATTCCTGCTTATCCTTATTGGCGCGGAAGTTTTGGTTATGTGGATCCGGAAAGGGCGAAAGATTGGCGAGAGACTGTGCTGGCTTTTTATGAAAATTCGGTGCGCATCCCCAGCCCAGAAACAGATCAGCTTTGCCAAGCGGCCAAGAAGGCCAATGCTTATTGTGTAATAGGTCTCAACGAACAGGATGATCGCTTGGGGAGCAAGACTTTATACAATACGCAGCTCTTTATAAGCCGCCATGGCGAAATAATGGGCCGCCATCGGAAGACCATGCCCACCCACCAAGAAAGATTTTTCTGGGGTATGGGGGATGCCCGGGATATAAGAGTCTTTGAAACGGACCTGGGAAGGCTGGGTGGCTTAATCTGTTATGAGAATCATATGATTTTACTCCGGGCGGCTATGGCGGCTAAGGGAGAAGAGATTCACGCCTGCTGCTGGCCTGGTTATTGGACCTTTGATAAAGAAGCAAGAGTCCGCGACATGAGTGGCAAGATAGGCCCCTGGCATACTTGTGATCAGGATTGTTGTGTGCGCGAATATGCTTTTGAAACGCAAACTTTTGTTATCAGTTCCTGCCTTTACCTTCCGGCCAGCCAAGTGCCTGATAGTTTTCCTTTTAAAAAGATTTCAAATTTTAACTGGGCCATGGGCGGAAGCTGCATTGCCGGGCCCTTTGGAACTTATTTAGTTGAACCTGTTTTAAATAAAGAGACGATCATCTATGCCGAGCTGGATATGGATGACCGGATTATTGCTAAGAATGTTTTTGATTGTATGGGACATTATACCCGGTGGGATTTAGTCTCCCTCAATATACGTGAGGAAGGTTGGGAGCCGGTAAGAAAGATGGATAAAAGTGCGGATTATCCGCAAGTTTCGCTGGAAAAAATCGAGCAGGTAGCCCGCAAATTTAAACTCAGCACCGAGAAATTAGAGCGGATTCTTAAAGAGCTGGAGATCATCTAAATTTATAGTTAGAGGTTGGGCGCATGGGGATAAAAGGTGAAAATTTATTAAAAAACGATTTATGTTTTAACCCGGCGCATAAATTGTGCGAAGCAATGAGGAGAAAAGAGATATCTCCTGTAGAGCTAGTAAAAACGATTTTAGCCCGCCTGGAAAAGATTAACCCGGAAGTAAATGCTTTTACCACAGTGGTTCCGGAAATAGCCCTCCGGGAGGCGCAGAAAGCAGAGAAAGAAATAACCCAAGGACAAGAAATAAAACCTTTGCATGGTATTCCTGTGTCTATTAAAGACCTGACTATTACCGCAGGCATCCGCACTACTTTTGGTTCTAAGATTTATGAAAACTTTATTCCTGAGGAAGATGCTTTAATTGTCCAGCGTCTAAAAAAGGCTGGAGCCATTATTCTGGGCAAAACAAACACTCCTGAGTTTGGAGCTGGGGCCAATACTTATAATGCTGTCTTTGGGGCCACCCGAAATCCTTGGAAACTTACCCATACTTGCGGGGGCTCGAGCGGCGGATCAGCCGTGGCCTTAGCTTGTGGCCTTGGTCCTTTGGCGACGGGAAGCGATCTGGGTGGATCGTTGCGCATTCCAGCTTCCTTTTGCGGGGTGGTAGGATTTCGTACTTCCCCCGGATTAATTCCGGTTTATCCGCGACTTTTGGGCTGGGATACGATGACTGTAGAAGGGCCTATGGCCCGCACAGTAAAAGATACGGCCCTTATGTTATCCGTAATGACTGGGAGGGATGATCTATCTCCTATTTCTCTGTCTGTGGACCCGAAGGTTTTTCTTGAGGCTGTTGAAAATCCAAAAATAAAAGGATGGGAAATTGCCTGGAGTCCTGATCTGCGACTCATTCCGGTGGATAAAGAGGTCAAAAATATTGCTGAGAAAGCGGTCAATCGTTTGGCAGAATTAGGAGGCGAGGTCACTCTTGATCAGCCGGATTACTCTGGTCTGCGCGAAGTAATTCAAATTACGCGCGCGTGGCGAATGGCGACTTTATACGGCGAGGCTTTAAAGAAATGGCGGCCGCAGATGAATCCTAACTTAGTAGCCAATATAGAGCAAGGCCTTAAATTATCTGCGGCAGAGATTGGTTGGGCCGAAAAAAATCGAACTTTGATTTATCAACGCCTCCACCAATTCTTCGAAAAATATGATTTGTTAATCACGCCTACAGTAGCCATACCCCCTTTCCCAGTGGAGATACCCTATCCCAAAGAAATCAATGGCCAACCCATGGCTGATTATACTGATTGGTTTATATTGACATATGCTATTTCGATAACCGGCCATCCGGCCATCTCTGTCCCTTGTGGTTTTACGGCCGCAGGATTTCCCGTGGGGCTACAAATTATCGGGCGCAGATTGGCCGAAGATGCTGTGCTGAGAGCAGCGGCGGCTTTTGAGACCATTGCTCCTTGGCAGGCCCATAAGCCACCAGTAGCTTATGTTTCGGCTTAAAAGTTCAAGCAAGGGCCAGACAAGTTTCAATGGCCACCCGGGCAGCCTTTTGGGAATTAATCCAAAAGAGGGGATGCAGAAAGCCCGTTTTCCACTTCAGAGTAGCTAACTCATCAGAGACTACCATTAGTCCCCCCAGCTGCACTCGCCTATAAGCAGCTACCGTGAAGAGAGCGGACATCTCCATCTCCACGGCGAGCAAGTTGTGCTGGCTATATTTTTTGACTTTCTCTCTTGTTTCGCGGAAGAGAGCATCGGTTGTCCAAACCTTTCCGGAAACCGGCTTAATATTCTTCTCGGCGCATTTGGCCAAACAAATATTGACTACTTGAGCATCTGCGGCAGCAACTGCAATTTTTGGCAAGGGATAATGCGGAGATGTTCCTTCTTCGCTTAAGGCGGTAAGGGGTATAACAAAACTGCCTATAGGGAGGTAGGTTTGGAGCGAACCACAGCAACCTAAAGTGAAAATTTTTTGGGCGCCCATAGCAATAAGCCTTTCCAGCATGATGACCGCATGGGGAGCTCCTAAAGGAGTCCCAAAAACGGAAATTTTTTTCCTCCCTACTTTAGTGGTCAAATAGACTGTGGAAGGGAAACGGGTTTTTTTCAATTCTGATTTCTGCACCTTCAGCTCTCTCCGCAGAAATTCCATATAAGGCTCAAAGAGATTAAAAATTATGGGATGATCGATTAGGGGGTCTCCCGGCAAGCGCCGCGGTTCAATAAGCACGTCATTTGCAGGCATCTTCCCTCCAGTTTTTGATATTTATTTTTCCTTGAGCCGCCAACGGGGACCAGTGGGGGTATCTTCTACAATAATTCCCGCTTGGCCCATTTTTATTCTAATTTCATCAGCTAAGGGCCAACGTTTTTCTTGGCGCAATTGCTGACGGATATCCAGCAGAAGATTGACCAACGGAGTAATAATCGCTTTAACATCTTTGGGCTGGTCTTCCAGCAGTAAGCCAAGCTGGCTAATGAGCTGCCAGAAAGTTTGCCGTGCCCGAGAATTTTCTTCCTCATTGAGGTGCGGCGAGTTGTCTATGATTAATTTATCAAGCTGGACTAAAATATCAGCCAGGAGCTCACCCTTTTTTTCTGGAAGATGTTGAACAAAAGAATTTTTTAAGGAGCTGACTTGATCCCAGAAAGGAGAGATATTTTGGCCAATTTCTACGGAGGCAGAAGGCCAAGATTCTACGGCGGAAGAGGAAGGCAGCAATTCATGCCATTTAGAAAATGGTATAGTTTCGCCCGCGGCAAAAAAATTTTGGGTTCCCTTAACACGTAAAGTTATACCTCCTAAACCCCGAACTAATACCTCTTTTGAGGAGAAATTAAAGATGCAAGCTGTATGTTCATCAATGCCCAAAAGGGGAGTTCCCTGAGGGAGCAGGGCTTCTAATTTATTTAAACGAGGTTCGCCCATATAACAAAAACGGGTATCGTGGGTGCCGCCTTCAGCATTGTTCCAGTGTGGAATAACCACTAAATGCAAACCAAATTTGCCCAGTAAATTCATTCCTTTCACCCAATGGAGATCTTCGCCCACTTTATAAATTTCATAAACAGGAAGAGTATACAGCCCCAGCGTTAAAGCAGCAGCACTCGCCGCTATAAAGCATGCTCCAGCTTTGATTCTTTCATAAAGAATTTGGGGGAGAGGGGTAGAAAGCCAGTTTTTCAAAGCATAGGTGGGACTGCCCGGTCCCACGAAAATATAGTTAGCTTGCTGCAGGGTTTGCCAGGCTTTCTCTGCCGCAGATGGGGAAATATTTTGGGAAGATTTAAAAGAAATGTGTTCTAAATTTTGCCCCAAATGTTTCGCAAAATAATCTCGGGCTTTTTCATAAAGTTCATCAGCATTTAACTGAAAGCCGGCAGGTGTGTCCAGGAATACTGCTTGGATGGGCGGAGAGACTTTTTGCAGGAGAAAGCGGTGCACCCTGACCATAGATTCACTTGTTTCCCCTGAACCCATAATCGCAATTATGCCCTGGACAATATGCATATGTGCCATTTTAAATTTAATTTACCATTGCTTTAAATAAAAACAAAGAGGTTAAGTAATCCATTACGGAAGGGTTATGGTTTAATTGGGAATAAATTTGAAAAGGCATTTTAGCCATGTTAGGATAGATAAAAAATTAGGAGGAGGTAAATGGTTTTCCTTTCAGGTCGAGAAGCTTTTCTAAAAATTCTACATGCGGAAGGAGTCAAGTACATTTTTGGCAATCCGGGGAGTACCGAATTGCCTATAATGGATGCTCTGGCTGGGCAGAAAGATATTCGCTATATCTTGGCGTTGCATGAAGGCGTAGCTATTTCTATGGCCGATGGTTATGCAGTTGCTTCAGGGAATTTGGCGGTAGTAAATGTGCACGTGAGCCCTGGTTTAGGAAATTCTATGGGGATGCTTTATAACGCTTATAAATCAGGGGCGCCAATAATAGTGACTGCTGGTCAACATGATCAGAGCTTTTTGATCAGCGAACCTATTTTGTGGTCTAATCTTACAGAAGTAGCTCGTCCCTATGTAAAATGGGCTTATGAAGTGCGCCGCTTGGAAGATTTACCTCGGGCTTTACACCGAGCGGCTAAAGTAGCCGTTGCTCCTCCTGCAGGGCCGGTCTTTCTCTCTCTGCCCGTAGATGTTCTCCAAGAAGAGCAGGAGATAGAGTTAGGTGAGCCCACCAGGATAGAGCAGAGTTTTCGCCCTTCCAGAAAGAGTTTAGAGGCGGTGGCCGAGTTACTTCGGCAAGCTAAAAATCCAGTAATTATTGCTGGGGATATTGTCGCTCGCCGCAAGGCTCATCAAGAACTGGTCCGGGTGGCCGAAATTATTGGCGCTCCAGTTTACCAAAATCCAGCCGCAGGCACCTGCAATTTCCCTTTTGACCATCCTCTTTCCCTTGGTCCACTTCCGCGCGTTCAAAAAGTCGTCCGCGAAACTCTATATGATAAAGATGTTCTTTTTGCTGTGGGCGGAGAATTAGTAACTATGTCGTTGCCTTCCGAATTAGATCCACTTCCTCCGGGAATCAAAATTATTCATCTGCACCAAGACCCTTGGGAAATCGGCAAAAATTATCCTACGCAAGTAGCCATGATAGGTGATGCCCGAGAGACCTTGTTAGAATTAGCCAAAATTTTGGCAGAAAAGATCACTCCCGAGCAAAGGAAGGAAGCTTACCGCCGCAGGGAACTTATCAGCCAAAGCAAAGAGATAGCTTATAACACTTTAAAAGAGAAGATAAAAAAGGAAAAAGAAAGCCAGCGCATTTCGGGCGCAGTGCTTATGGAGGCTATATGTGATGTGCTCCCCGAAGGAGCAGTAATTGTAGACGAGACAATTTCTTCCGGAAGAGCTTTGCGAAATTTGTGGCGGGGCCGTGATCCGCAATGTTACTTTGGCCTAAGGGGAGGTGGAATTGGTTGGGGCATTCCGGCGGCCTTGGGCGTAAAATTAGCGCTACCTGACCGACCAGTTGTCGCCCTGATTGGCGATGGAAGCGCCATGTATTCTTATCAAGGACTTTGGACAGCAGCCCATTATGGATTAAAGGTGATCTTTATAATTTGCAACAATACCAGCTACCGCATTCTCAAAGAAAGAACTTATGCCCTTCGGGGCTTCTCGGCCCAATCAAATTTGTATGTGGGTATGGATCTAAAAAATCCAGAAATCGATTTTCCAGGCCTGGCTAAAGCTTTGGGCGTGAACGGAGAAAAGGTAGAAGAAATTAAGGAAGTGAAAGGATTGCTCAAGAAGGCCTTGGAAGGGAATCAACCTTACCTTATTGATGTGCGCCTTGACCCTTCTTTTTTATGAAAAAATGAAGCCTAAAAATATTCTTTTAACTGGACCGCCCCGTTGTGGAAAAACCACATTAGTAGAAAAGCTTATTTACCAAATTAATAAACCTTGTCGCGGCTTCTTTACCCGGGAAATAAAAGAAAAAGGCCGCCGGGTCGGGTTTTCTATAATAACCTTGGATGGCCAAGAGGCTATATTAGCCCATGAAAGCTTAAAAAGCTCAATCCGCGTGGGTAAGTATGGGGTGGATTTAAACCAATTTGAAAAAATAGCCATTCCCGCTATTTGGCCTTCAGCAGCAGAAAATATTTTAATCATTGATGAGATTGGTAAGATGGAGTGCTACTCTACCCTTTTTCGAGAAGTCCTTTTGAAAATTTTTGGGGCTCCTAATCAGCTGATCGCCACCATAGCGTGGAAAGGTACACCTTTTATTGAAAAAATAAAAAGACGAGATGACATAACTTTGCTGGAAATAACTTTAGAGAATCGAGATGCCCTGGTGGGTTCTCTGTTGGGCATGATATGACGCCCCGCTAATCTTTACTTCTTTATGATCGCCGACTTCCACCTCCTTCCTTTGGAGACATGATGGTAATCGTTTTTTAAAGAAGGTACGCTAAATTTTTAATTGCGCTTTTTAGCAAAATGGTTGAAAATGAAACATAGATTAATTATTAAAGAGGGAAAACATGGAGGGAATTTCGGCAGTTTATTTTATCTTATTTATGATAATCCTTTTGGGATTTGCTTTTTTCATCTCCGCGCGTTTGACCAAGAGGGCGGTATTCAAAGTGCTCCATATATTTCGAGATGAGAATGCCATCGGCTATGAGCGGGCCAGAACCATTGAGCAGTTAGGACTAACTCCGCCCAATATCTTAGAAAGAATCGGTCGACCTCGGGATTATCGGCAAAATGCGCTCAAGATACTGATAAAATCAGAAGTTATTCAGCTTACGGAAGATGGCCGCCTCTTCATCCCCGAAGAAAAAATGAGAGAATTAGAAAACAAAGGGATAATAAAATGAGAAGGAGGGAGGAATAATGAGAATCGGGGCCTTTGAGGTGCAAGAGCCCATCCCCGAACTCAAAGAGCCGCATGTTTTGGCTACTCTGCGGCCCTGGATTGATGTGAATAACGTAGGCAGCCTAACTCTGGAAGGGTTGGAAGCACAGTTCCGGGCCAAAGAATTGGCCCGATTTGCCCGGCCGGGTAACTTCTTTGATTTTACTCGTTACCGTCCTATGCTCTATTTTGAAGGCCAGGCCCGGCGCATCAAAATACCCAATGTGACGATAAGCTATGCTCTGCGGGAAAAAGGGCATGATTTTCTTTTCCTCCATCTTCTGGAACCACATTCTTTGAGTGAAGTTTACGTGGACTCTGTATTACGCCTTTTCCAGACTTTGCAAGTTAAAAGATATTGTTTATTAGGAAGTATGTATGACGCTGTCCCCCATACCAAACCTTTGTTGGTCAGCGGCAGAGCGACTGGTGCTGTCGCCGAACAAGATTTAAAAAGGGCAGGGGTGGAAGTTAGTAATTATCAGGGACCAACTACCATAACTTATTTGATTGCCCATAAAGCTCCCCAGATGGGTATAGAGACGATGACTCTTATAGTTTCCTTACCTCAATATGTTAGTCTCGAGGAAGATTACCTGGGTAAAGTTCGCTTAATGGAGATTTTGAATTTGCTCTACGATATTCCCATTGATAAGAAGGACTTTGAGAAGGCAGCTCGCCAGCGCAGTCTATTAAATCAAAAAGTCGAGACCACCCCGGAGCTGAAAAAAGTGCTACCGCAATTAGAAGCTATCTATGGCCTAAGAGTAGCCCGGAAAGAAGGGGAAGCAATACCCAACCTTTCCCCGGAAATGGAAGAAATTTTTTGGGAAAGCGATGGCAAAGATATTGGTAAAGCCTAAACTTTTTAGGGTAGGCTAAAAAGGGCTATTCCCCCGGCGATTCTTCTTTTTACTTTCCCTTTACCTTGCAAATATTGCAGATGGGCTAGGGCTTCACCTCCAGCAAACCACTGTTGGGGAAGAGGGAAATCCTCCCACCGCGCGCAATCAATATCCCAAGTCATCTGGGAAGCCACCTGGTAAGCCGTTTGCTCTCCTTTTTTTAAAATGGTAATCACTTCTTCAGCCCGCGCTTCGTGGTGTTTCTTTAATTCGGCAATTCTCTGCTGGTGACTGGTAAACGGACCCCGATGACCGGGGAGAACTAATTCTATATCATAAGCAGCTATTTTTTCTAAACTCTGCAAATATTTAGCTAAGGGGTCGTCATCTTCGGACCAAAGAGAGATATTAGGAGTAATATCATTAAGCAGATGATCCCCAGAAAAAAATATTTTTTTGTGCGGTTCATAAAGACACATATGCCCAGGTGTATGCCCCGGAGTTTCTATACAAATGAAGGCATAATCTCCAATCGTTATTTTTTCCCCTTCCCGCAAGAGCGTAAGTTCCAGAGGACGGCGGGCATGATACCTTTTACCAGGATGCCTACTTATGGCCGCTAAAATATCAGACTCAGGAAAACCATTGCGGCGGGCAGTGTCGGCCATTTCTTGCCAATGCTGCGGATCATTAATCACCTGGGCATCGGGGTAATTGAAATAAATCTTGGCGCCCTCTTGAACTAATTCGGAAACTAAACCTAAATGGTCGGCGTGCAAATGAGTAATAAAAAAATCTACGTGCTTTAGATCCACCCTAAGTTCTTGAAGATATTTAGTCATGACCTCTTGGCATTCTACCCGGTTCATCCCCGTATCTATCTGCAAATAACGGCCCTGATCTTTGATTAAATAAGAATTGATAGCTTTTAAGGGATTGCCCGGGAGCGGAATTTCCAGACGATAAATGTTCGGAAAAACTTCTGTCACCATAAAATCCTTTCTTATTTCTTTTTTAAACCTAATTTTTCAATAATTACTTTTTCTTCGGCGCAAAGCTCCTGAACATATTTAGCATATTCATTAGTGTTCTTATAGAATGGCTCCATATCAAACTTTTCTAAGATTTTCTGATAAGCTGGATCTTCCATTCCTTTTTTAAAGGCGTCATGTAGAATTTTTGCTACTTTAGGATCCATCCCTTTCGGTCCCGCAATGCCAAAAGGAGAGTTAGATACTATGCCGTATCCTAACTCCTTTAAAGTGGGGACATTAGGCCACCTTTTAGTGCGCTGGTTTCCCCAGGTCACGAGCAGACGGAGCTGGCCAGCATCTACCTGGGGCCCCCAACCTGTAGAATCAGCCGTAGCAGTTACATGCCCACCCAGTACAGCCGGAGTAGTTTCTCCGCCTCCTTTCATGGGCACTTGGATCCATTTTATCCCTTCTTTCATAGCTATAACTTCCATAGTGATATGCAAAGTCGTCCCTGCCCCGGGTGTAGCGTAAGTAACCTTACCCGGGTTGGCTTTGGCGTAGTCAATAAATTCCTTCCAAGTTTTCCAAGGAGAGTCAGCTTTGACCACCACTCCAAAAGTGTAACCCGTAAGATGAATGATATAAGTGAAATCTTGTAAAGGATCCCAATTAACTTTCATCATATAAGGATAACGAAAAACAGTTATAGGAATTTGCGAGACAGTATAGCCATCGGGCTTAGCAGTAGCGACCATAGTTGCCGGGCCGACTGTACCTCCTCCACCGGGCTTATTTTCGACAACCACAGGTTGACCAAGATACTTGCTCGTTGTTTCGGCCAGAACCCGCATGGTTACATCAGTGGAGCCACCTGGCGGCCAGGGAACTATGAGGGTTACTGGCTTGGTAGGAAATTCTGCTCCCCAGGCCCAAAGGCCGGGCATAAATAAAATAAGAGAAGCAAAAAAAATTAAAGTTTTGAATTTAATGTTCATTTGTTCCCTCCTCTTTAAATGTTTATAAACTAGAAAAATTTAAAGTTCCATACTCCCCTTGGCAGGGTGGGCCTTCGGCTACATAAATTTCTTTTTTCGTCAAATTCATAATAATCGAAACCACAGTTTGCGCCTGGGCTAATTCATGTTCGCGTCCATCAGGATGACGACAAATGGAATTGGGGAAGTTGAAGTGATCGCGGAAGACTTCTTGAAAATCGGTGCTGGTAATTTTCCCAAGTCGGGAAAATAATTTTTGTTGCGCTATTCCGTAACGCAGGAGAGTGTCAGGATATTGCGGCAAATTCCCATCCAGCGGCTTAAGAAGGTCAGAATTGAAATGATTTGTATGCACAAGTACTCCATTTTGGGGATAAAAAAAGTCTAAAGTCGTCGGAGCCATTTCAAAGTCCATAGCCAGACCGTCGCGGTGCGCTATGAGGCAGTTATTTGCTGATCCTCGATCCATGGATACTATTTTAGCTATAGCATCTCCCATACTGGGGGATTTCAATATTCCCCGCATCAGGATATGAATAGGTAGACCAACTTTTTCCACCGGCGCTTTTAAAATATTTAAGCAAGCTCCCAACCCCGCCGAATTGCATCCAATTTTGCCTACCACCCCTGCTTCGGTGAGCGTAATTACTTTGGGTTTATTTATTTGTTCAATTTCTAAGATAACCGTGGTCTCTTTAAGGTGAGGTTTCCAATCCCAATTTTGCCCAATTAAGACTTCCCCCGATAAAGTGGCCGGCGGCAGAGCTGCGATAGAAGTACATTCGCCTCCAGTAGCCAACTTATCAGGATACATTAATTCCGTGCGCACATTAAGCGCTAGCACTTCTTCTTTAGCTACTCCTGCTCCTGCCGCAATTCCTTCGATCTCTTCCAAAAGTTCAGGATCAAATTTTTGGATGACGGGTATAAAAAGTTGGGCTAATTGGCAGGACTGTTGGTAGTTGAGGTTGGCGTAATATTTAAAAAGCCGAAAATAAAGGTCTATATTTTTTTTAATCATTTCTCGACACGCAGAACCATACTGAGATCCAACCTCCTTAGGAGTACCTTTTAAAGAAACAATAGGCAGCATAAATTTCTCCTTTAATTTTCCTTATATTTGATTTTGCCTTAGTTTACTAAATAGAAAGAAGCTAATCAATAGATTTTTTCCCTGACCGGCGTTCACCTTTGAAACTGAAGGTGGTTGATAAATTCAGGCCTGGCTCAGGCAGACGCAAGCCTTACTTTGGCATTTCATAAATCTAACATAATCTGTTATAAATTTGACATTTTTCAGCCTGCTTCTTTTTTAAAAAAAGCCAGAATATCTTTTTTGTTTAAAAAGCTCTGATAAATCAAATAGTTATAACTCACTGTTTACATTCCGTTCAGGGCATAAAAATTGCAGCTAAAAATTTGACTATTAAAAATTTAAAATACTTCGAGGAGCTTTTTATGGCGCAAAATAGGGGAACAATTTTAATAGTTGATGACGAAGCCGGGCCTCGAGAATCTTTACGGATGATTTTAAAACCTATTTATAATATTTTCACCGCTGCAAATGGCAAAGAGGCGTTAGAGATAATCGAAAAAGAGAATATTGATTTGGTAACCTTGGATTTAAATATGCCCGGACTATCGGGGATCGAGGTCTTGAAAGAAATAAAAAAAATAAAGAGCGATGTAGAAGTCATTATCGTTACCGGCTATGGCACGTTGAAGAATGCCCAAGAAGTTATTCGGTATGGGGCCGGAGATTTTATCTCCAAACCTTTTAATGTGGCGGATATTGTAGCTATCGTGAGCAAATCTTTTGAACGCCGGAATTATAATCTGAAAATAAACAATCTTATCCAGCAGATTAAGGGTTTGAAGAGTATGAATGAAAATCAAATCCTGGAGAAGGAGATTTCCTTTAGGTAAGTTTATTTTTGGTCACTAAATTTTGCAAGGTTTCCCAAATCGCCTGTACTTGCTTTTCAGTTTCGATGAGGGAACCAGAATTGTCTATTAAAAAATCAGCTAATCTTCGTTTTTGATCGATAGGCCATTGAGCGGAAATCATTTTTGCAGCCAAATCACGGGTAATTTGATCTCTTTTCATTAATCTTTCCATCTGCATTTCTGGAGGTATATAAACTAATAGGATTTTGTGAAAAAGGTGTTGCAGGTTAGCTTCAAAGAGAAGCGGGACAATGACCTGGATTATTTTGTTCTCTACCTTAAGAGTTATTTCTTTTAGTCTCTTAAGAAATTCCGCAAAAATCCATGGATGGACCAAGCTCTCTAATTTTTTCCTTTTTTCTATATTCTGGAAGACAATTTGCGAGAGTCTTTTCCGGTCAATATGCCCATCCGGGAAAGTGATATCTTTTCCAAAATAAGCAATTACTTCTCTCCAAGCTGGTTTCTCGGGCTCAACCACAACCCTGCTTAGCTGGTCAAAATCAATAGCAGGGGCTCCTAATTTTGCAAACATCTCGGCTACAGTAGATTTACCACTGGCAATTCCACCTGTTATGCCTAAGAGTAAGGGGATTTCTTGTTTACGAAAATTAGTTAATTCTTTCCAAATTCGCGAGATTTCAGAATTTTCCATGTTTTTTGGTTTTAAATGCTTCCCAGAGGCTGTCTCGAAAATGGGGATGGGCAATAGAAATTAAAGCTTCCGCCCGCTGAGAGAGAGATTTTCCGCGCAACCTGGCTACTCCATGTTCAGTAACCACTATATCGGCCATGTAACGGGGTATGGTAACTGTTGCTTGCGGGGGGAGATAAGGTACGATACGGGAAATTTTGCCTTGAGCAGCAGAAGAATTAAGGGCTGTTATGGAAATTCCTCCTCGAGAGTAATAAGCCCCTTCTACAAAGTCAAACTGCCCTCCAACACCACTTACCTGCTCCCCATTAAGGGATTCAGCATTGATTTGGCCAGAAAGGTCTATTTCCAAAGCAGAATTAATGGCTACGAAATTGTCTATATGACCAATGAGCTGAGCATTATGACTCACTTCTGCTCCATACATTTCCAAAAAAGGATTTTCATGTGCGAAGCGAAACAATTTTTCTGTACCAATTAATTCACCAGCTACAATTTTCCCTGGATAGATACTTTTTTTACGATTAGTTATAACCCCCTTGGCCACCAAGTCTACCACGGCATCGGAGAGCATTCCCGAATGAATTCCCAAATCTTTTTTCCCCTCCAGGAGCTGGAGAATAGCCGTAGGCAGATTGCCGATGCCCATTTGGATGGTTGCTCCATCAGGAATGAGTTCGGCCACGTATTCAGCTATTTTTTTTTCCGTATCGCCAATTTGAATATCGGCATAAGGAATTAGCTGGTTGTTGGACTCCACCAAATAATGAATTTGATCAGCAGAGAGGAAGCAAGGGCCAAAAGTGCGCGGAGCATTTTCATTTACTTCCGCCACGACCTTGCGCGCCTGCCAGGCCAAAGGGAAGGCCTGGCTTGTCGAAACTCCCAAGCTGAACCTTCCTTCTTTATCGGGGGGAGCTACTTGCACTAAGACCACATCAACCGGAAAAGGGCCGTCACGTGAAAGCAGGCGCGGGATCTCTGAGATGCGGGCGGGTATGAATTGAATTAGTCCTTCGGCCCAAGCTTTGCGCAAAGGCGGGCTGATTTGAAAACTAAAGCAGCGAAAAGAAGAAGCGAATTCTTTTTTGGCCAGGGGATGTTCAGTAAGCATGTAACCGCTAAAAACTTCTACATTATGGTAATATTCGAAATCTTCAGCCAAGGCTTGCAGAAGAGTTTGGGGCTGTCCAGAGGCTATAGAGAAGAATATTCGATCACCTGGCTTAATGGCTTGCCGAAGAGCATCTTGTGGTTTTAAAAATTTTTTATTTCCCATTCTGAAAAATGCTGGCTCCTTACATTTTTAAAAAGGAGTGGAGAAAAATTTTTAAATAATTTATTTTAATTTGGAAACAAAATCAAGAAAACTTTAAGGACGTAGAATACTTTAAAGGGAGGAAGTATGGCTCAAAAAGAATTTGCCGGAGTCTTTCCCTATTTAGTATCTCCCATTGATGCAGAAGGCAAGGTAAAAGAGGTGGTCCTTAAATCATTGGTAAAGCATTTAATAACTAAAGGGGTTCATGGGCTAACTCCCCTGGGGAGTACCGGTGAGTTCGCCTACTTAACCTGGCCCCAAAGGCAAAAAGTGGTCGAGGTAGTTATAGAAGCTAATGAGGGAAAGGTGCCCGTGGTGGCGGGAGTGGCCCATACTTCCATTCGGGAGGCAGTTCGTCAGGCCAAAGAAATGGAAAAGATTGGGGTTGATGGGATTTTAGCCATTATGGAAACATACTTTCCAGTCTCTCCCGAAGGCACCATAGCTTATTTTCGGAGTATTGCCGAAGCGGTCTCCTGCCCGGTTGTTTTATACACCAACCCGAGTTTTTCAGCGACTAATTTATCCCTGGAAGTAATAGAGACTTTGACCTCTGTGCCCAATATTCGGTACTTAAAAGATGCTTCGGCCAATACGGGAAATCTCTTAACCATGATGAGTAGACTAGAAGGAAAGATAAAAGTCTTTAGTGCCTCAGCCCATATTCCTTTAGTGGTCATGATGTTTGGCGGGGTGGGCTGGATGGCTGGACCATCTTGTGTGATTCCAGAGGAAAGTGTTCGCCTATATGAACTTGCCCAGCAGCGGCGATGGGAAGAGGCAATTACACTCCAAAAGCGCCTATGGAAAATAAACTATATTTTCCAAAAATATTCTTTGGCACCTTGTATTAAAGCTTGCCTGGAACTTCAGGGATTTTCAGTTGGAGTACCTATTCCCCCTTTACAACCATTAAAAGAAGCAGCTTTAACTGAGATTGCCCAAGTTCTGAAAGATTTAGGAAAACTAAATATTTTAGATGATCGATAAATTGAAATTCCCTTATTAATTTGGAAAAATTTCTCTAAAGCTCAAAATGGTAACATCACTATCTTCCATTAATTTCAAATCTCATGGCAGCTTTAACCAAAAGGGAAAGAAGTAAATCAATAAAATTTTTGTAACTCAAAATGGAGCAAATCATAGATTAATATAATAAAAAGCAAATACCAATCAATAATTGGTTTAAAATTGATCTTTATTAACGATAAAATATTGTTTGCTTTTTTCTAAAAAAATTGGTATTTTTTTTCTTAAAATAGGCGTTTTATAAATTATTGGTAAAAATTGGTTAAATAAAGGATAAGAACCATACATGGCCGCGCTTAGGCATTCTTCCCAAAATATCATAGAAAAGCTAAAAAGCATTCTGGAAAATGAAAAGATTGCTGTCAATGGAAAGTTGCCTCCAGAACGAACTTTGGCAGTAGAGTTGGGTGTTTCCCGCTCAGCATTACGCAAGGCTTTAATGGCTTTGGAGAATGAAGGATTAATTTGGCGCCATGTAGGGCGGGGAACCTTTCTCGGTCCAAAGCCCAATACCGGGCAGGAGGGCATATCCTCTCTTCATGCCATGACCAACCCTTCGGAAATTATGGAAGCCCGCTTAATATTAGAGCCCAGGCTGGCAGCGCTAGCTGCTTTGCGGTCCTCTCTTCAAGAATTATCCCAAATGGAAAGCTATCTGCAACGTTCTCAGGAAGCAACCAAGACCTCAGAATTTGAAATTTGGGACGAACAATTACATTTGGCAATAGCCAAAGCTACGGATAATAATATTTTGATCTCACTTTTTTTGATTATTCATAAAATAAGGCAGAGTAATGTATGGGGAATTCTGAAAGAAGCATCATTGAACGAAGAAAGAAAAAAAACTTACTTTCAACAACATAAAGATTTAGTGGAAGCTTTAAAAGATCGGGATGCCCATCGCGCTGAAAAGATCATGAAGGAGCACTTGGAGACTATAAAAAAGCACATTCTGGAGATTTCGTAGGCGGTTTGAAAGTTTCTTCAACTTCTTGGTAGAAAAGTTTAGTTAATAATTTTTTTTAAAGTTCGAAAAAGATCAATGACCATAGATAGAGTCAGTGGAATAGCTCTTCTTATCCTTTCTTTATTTATAGCTTGGGAAGATAGAAAATTACCTTTAGGCACTCATAGTGTTCCTGGACCAGGATATTTGCCATTAATCTTAGCTTCTTTTTTAGCCCTTTTGGCGATAATCTTGATTATTCGGGGGCGGTCTTCACTTCCTTTGCGCTCCTTATCTTGGGTGGAAGGACGTCACGCTACAGCCATCTTTGTTTGTTGCCTTTTGGCAACTTTTTTCTTAGAGTCACTGGGATACAGAATTACTATTTTTCTTATTTTAGTCTTTTTGTTCGGGGTAATGGAGCGTCTTAAATGGTGGCTTACCCTCAGCTTAAGTTTTGGACTTTCCTTTGGTTCCTTTTGGCTTTTTGATAATTTGCTAAAAGTTATTTTGCCCCGAGGAGGTTTAGGATTTTAATGGCCGAGACGCTTCAGAACTTATACCTGGGTTTTGCTACCGCCTTAACTCCAATGAACTTTTTTTATGCTTTTATGGGTTGTCTCATTGGCACATTAGTAGGCGTACTTCCGGGGGTAGGCCCTTTGGCCGGAATTAGTTTACTTTTGCCGACTACCTTTGGTTTAAACCCCACATCAGCACTTATTCTTTTGGCTGGGATTTATTACGGAGCTATGTATGGAGGTTCTACCACTTCTATTTTGATGAGAATTCCAGGAGAGGCAGCTTCAGTAATGACTTGTATTGATGGCTATGCTTTGGCGCAAAAAGGACGAGCGGGCCCTGCTTTAGCTATCTCTGCTATCGGTTCTTATATTGCTGGCACCCTAAGCGTTATTGGCCTTATGTTTATGGCTCCTACATTAGCCAAATTCGCCCTTGGCTTTGGCCCTCCAGAATATTTTTCTCTTTTGATCCTTGGCCTTTTAGTCCTCGGTTATATGACTGGGGGATCGATGATTAAAAATTTAGCTATGATAGTTTTAGGACTTCTCCTGGGTATGATCGGCATTGATCATTTTACAGGTTATTTTCGTTTTTCTTATGGGATTGTTGCTTTAGGGGATGGTATTGGAGTTGTCCCAGTAGCCGTTGGCCTTTTTGGGATAGCAGAAATCTTAGCTACCGCAGGACAACCAGTTCGCCCGGAGGTATTAAAACCCCGCTTGAAAGACCTTATTCCTTCACGACAAGAATTTAAGGACTCAATTGCGCCCATAGGAAGAGGAACAGTTCTGGGATTTTTGATCGGGATCATTCCTGGATCAGCGCATATCATTTCTACTTTTATATCATATGCTGTAGAAAGAAGGGTTTCTAAACATCCAGAACGATTTGGTAAAGGAGCAATAGAAGGAGTAGCCGGGCCAGAATCGGCAAATAATGCCGCAAGTTGTGGAGCATTAGTCCCGATGCTCGCTTTAGGTGTACCTACAGGGCCTATTCCAGCAGTATTGTTGGCCGCATTAATGGTTCATGGCATTAACCCTGGCCCTCTACTTATAAAAGATTCGCCGATAATTTTTTGGGGGCTCATTGCCAGTATGTACGTGGGCAATTTGATCCTTTTGCTTTTAAATTTGCCATTGGTGGGACTCTTTGTTAATTTTTTGCGCATACCATATAAAATTCTTTATCCGACTATCCTTATGCTTTGTATTGTGGGGGTATACGCAGTTAACACCAGTTTGGTTGATGTAGGAATTATGGCAATAATGGGGCTTTTGGGATATATTTTACGGAAATTTGACTTTGAAACTGCTCCCATTGTATTGGGCGTAGTTTTAGCCCAAACCATTGAGATGAGCCTCCGCCAAGCGCTAGCGATGTCCGCGGGGAGTTATGTCATTTTTGTCCAACGGCCAATTTCTATCATTTTTCTTTCCGGAGCTTTAGTTATGGTTATTCTGGCTATAATTCCTTTAATCCGCAAAGGGATGGACTGGAGAGACCGATTAGCGAAAGGATAAAAAAATTACTTGCTATCAAGACTGGCGAAATAAACCAGCAAATAATTAAACTAAACGAGGAGGATAAAAAATGGAAATAAGAAAAATAATGGCGGTAGTAGCAACAATTTGTTTCTTTGCTTTAACCCCGGGAATAGGAAAAGCTCAGGAAGCTTATCCAACAAGACCCATCCAAGTTATCGTCCCTTTCCCTCCCGGTGGAGTGGCTGATTTGGTTGCTCGTCCTCTTGCTGCCTCTTTAGAAAAAATTCTTAAACAGCCCGTAGTGGTAGTGAATAAAAGCGGTGCTGGCGGGGCAGTGGGTATGCAGGCGGCGGCCGTAAGTAAACCAGATGGTTATACTTTAATGGTGGCTCTTTCCAGCATTTCAGTCATGCCAGTGGTAGATGAACTTTTTGGCCGACCAAAGACCTATAAAATGGAAGACTTTGCCCCCATTGCTCTGCTAACTGCCGACCCAACGATTTTTGTAGTTAGAAATGAAGCGCCCTGGAAAACTGTAGCAGATTTCGTAGCTGATGCTAAAAAGCGGCCCAATGAAATAAAATACAGTTCCTCCGGCGTTTATGGCACTATGCACGTGGCGATGGAGATGTTTGCTCATGCAGCGGGAATTAAACTTAGGCATATTCCCACTGCGGGAGGTGGTCCGGCTTTAACTGCTCTTTTGGGCGGGCATGTTGATACCTCCTCTCTTGGGCCGAACGTAGCTATCTCCCATATTAAAGCGGGAACTCTCCGGGTTTTGGCCTGTTGGGGAGCAAAGAGATTAGCTGCTTTTCCTGATATCCCCACGCTTATGGAGCTGGGATATAAAGATGTGGAATTTTATATTTGGTCCGGATTTTTTGCCCCAGCCGCTACTCCTTCCGGGGTGATCAGGATTTTGCGGGGGGCAGTTAAGGAAGCTGTGAAATCTCCAGAATTCAAATCAGCCATGGAGAAGATGGATACACCCATTTCATATTTAGATGCTGATGAATTTAAGGTTTTCTGGGAGAAGGATGCCCAGAGGTTAGCTCGGGCTGTCCGAAATATCGGTAAAGTTCAATAAATTATAAGATTGGTGAAAATTCTAAGGAGATATCATGAAAAATATAGGTTTTATCGGTTTAGGCCTCATGGGAAGAGAAATGTCCCGACGTTTGTTGGATGGGGGATACTCCTTAACTGTGTGGAACAGGACAAAAGAAAAAGCAGAACCTCTCCTTAAAGCTGGCGCAAATTGGGCTGACTCGCCGAAAGCAGTAGCTCAAGCATCTGAAGTAGTGATTACCATGGTTACTGACTCGGCAGCAGTGGAAGAGGTGGTCTGCGGGAAAAATGGGGTCTTGGAAGGAGCGCATCCAGGATTAATTTTGATTGATATGAGCAGTATTGCTCCGGAAATGTCGCGATCAATTGCCACGCGAGCTAAAGAAAAAGGGGTAATAATGCTGGATGCCCCCGTTACCGGAAATCCGAAAGTAGCTGCCGAAGGAAAATTGGGCATAATGGTCGGCGGCCCTAAAGATACTTTTGCGGCCTGTATGCCTATTTTTGAAAAGATGGGCGTGAAGATTATTCACGTAGGTGAAAATGGGAAAGGAACTACTCTCAAGTTGATCAATAACTTGATTATGGGCATAGCCATCCAAGCTGTAGCCGAAGCCTTAGTTCTGGCTCAAAAAGCAGGTATTGATCCTATTAAAGTAATGGAAATTACCTCGGTCGGCGGTGCCCGTACTGGAGCTATGGAAACGAGGGGGCTCAGGATGATTAAGCATGAATTTGCTCCGGGGTTTTCTCTAAACAACATGTATAAAGATTTATCTACCGCCATCAAACTGGCTGATGAAGTGGGGGCAGTTCTTCCTACGGGGAGTATTACCCGCGAGATTGTGAAGGCGGCTAAGAACCGAGGAAAAGGAGAAATGGAAGCTTCCGTGGTCATTACAGTGTTAGAGGAATTAGCAAACATTACTAATCTAAATAAAGTTTAAAAAAGAAAATTTAAGAAATTAAAAGAGGGCCTAATTTTTAGGTCCTCTTTTTTTGAAAAAAATGGAAAAGGAGATTAAAAAAAGATGTTTCAGACGATACAGTTCGCCACTCCATCTATTATCTTCGGGATGGATACTATCCAACAGCTGGGACAACAAGCAAAGAAATTAGGCGCGGGGCGAGTTCTCTTAATAACCGGGCCTCATGTCAAAGAAGCAGGTATCTTGGAGAAAGCTTTATCTTCTCTGAAATCAGAATCTATAGATATAGAAGTTAATATCCAGGGAAGGGATACTCCTGAGCCAGCCACCAGTGTGGTGGAAGAAGCAGCAGAAATCGCCCGCCAAGGAAAATTTGATGTAATCATTGGCTTGGGAGGAGGAAGTATTTTAGATGTGGCCAAAATGGCCTCAGCTTTGGTGACTAATCCGGGGAAAACCAAAGATTATTTCGGACGGGAAAAAGTACCCAAGCGCGGCAAGCCCACAATTATTATCCCTACGACCTCGGGAACAGGGGCAGAAGTAACCAAACACGCCATTTTCCTTGATCGGGAAGTAAATGTAAAGAAGGCCGTGGCCTCATCTGCCTTATTACCAAATGTAGCTATTGTAGACCCTATGTTAACTATAAGTTGCCCGCCGCGAGTCACAGCAAGTGCGGGCATAGATGCTTTCATCCATGCGGCTGAGCCCTTCCTTTCCAAAAATGCTAACCCCATTACTGATGCCTTAGCTTTGGAAGCTGTTTCTATTATTACCCGCTGGCTCGGCCCTGCTTTTGCCGACGGCCAAAATTTAGAAGCCCGCTATTACATGGCCATGGGCAGTTTGATGGCCGGTATAGTTCTTAATAATTCCGGGACGAGTCTTGTGCATGCCATGGCCTACCCTGTGGGAGGCGAATACCATACTCCTCATGGCATTACCTTAAGCGCGCTCCTCTTAGCCTGCTTTGAAGGAATTATGGTAGCCAAACAAGAAAAAATGGTCAAGCTGGCCATGGCCATGGGGGAGAAGATAGACAGCCTCCCTGCTCGAGAAGCTGCCACCCGAGCCTTAGAAGCAATCAAACATTTATTGCAAAGTGTTGATCTGCCAACTTCTTTAACAGATTTGAATATTACGGATAAGAATAAGGTGCCCCGTTGGGCCGTGGAAGCGCATAAAGAACAGAGATTGCTCTCGCGTTCTCCACGATTGCTCTCTGTAAAAGATATTGAAAAAATATACGAGCGGGCTTTTTAAGATTTAAGACGGGAGGGTAGTTCAGCCACAAAAGAACCAGTGACCGCTTTTTCACCATGCTGGTTTTCGGCAAAAACTTCAGCTTCAATGAAATTCTTTCCGCCTTCGGCATATTTCCGGGTGACCTTACCTTTGCAGGTAACGGTGTCACCCGGCCAAATGCGGGTCGTAAAACGCACTTTGTAGCGCCGCAGATTACCATCGCCAACCCAGTCGGTGATCATGTGGCTTAAAAAGCCCGCCGTAAGCATGCCCATAGCGAAGACTTTTTCATTACCCGCCCGGATGGCATAAATTTCATCGTGGTGGATGGGATTGAAATCTCCAGAAGCACCGGCATATTTCACAATCTGGGTGCGGGTGATATGGGGAATGACCAAGGAAGGAGCTTCATCTCCTTCGCGAACATCTTCAAAAAAAAGAACTTTAGGTTCCATATTCTCTCTCCTTTTTCAAATGCTGTGCACATCAATCATTAGTCTTATTCCTTTACCACTCCGCCCGTTTGAATAAGGGTTGACCGCGAAGTAAGAACTTTTTCATTCCGTTGATTGAAAAAATTAAATTCAAAAACTACAAAAATCATCTTACCGCCTCTCTTGCCGGGTTTTTCGTAGGCGTCAGCAATGCGACCTTTACAGGTTAAAGTATCCCCGGCTAAAATGGGCGCAAAATATTCATATTCTTCTTCGCCGTGCAAGACAAACCGGTTGTCCAATCCAGCAATTTCCTGATTGGTGCCCCCAATGCGCCAGAAAGACTTAGTGGTGGTAAAAGTTGGCGGAGCTAAGATGCCGCCGAATTTAGTTTTTTTAGCGTATTCCAGGTCATAATAGATGGGATTATCGTCTCCGATAGCGGCTGCAAATTCTCTAATTTTTCCCCGTTCAATAGGCATTTCAAAAGTCGGAATTTCTTTGCCAATCAAATCTTGAATAGGCATTATCTTTCCCTCCTTTTCCTTCCCATTTCATAATTTTTTGATCAATTTTTTTCGGTGTTCCTTCTGTAATTAAAACTTCTTCTCCAGCCTTAACTTGATTCAAATATTCACTTAAAGAGGCCTTTAATTTTGAAACAGCTGCTACTTTCATCGTGGTCCTTTTATTGTTGAAATTCTTATGACTATTAAAGTCATATTTAATAAATCTATCAAGACTATTTTTCGAGCAATAAATTCATTTAAAAACAATTTTTTCGGCAAACTCAACGCTGCTGCCTGAAAATTCGTCATGAAGGACTACCTTAAGCGTATAATTTCCAGCAGGAACGCCGGTAAAACGGAAATTAAAATTCAGCTGGGTTTCAGGATCGGGAAGTGTTGTTTCCCATTTAAAATTGCCGAATTTTTTTTGACTCAATAGTTCCTTTCCTTTAGAATCTAAAAAATAATAGTCAGAAGTTATTTGAGCTCGGTCATCTTTGAACTGGTAACCAAGAACATAGCAAGCTATGTATATTCGCTCACCAGCGTTATAGATATTGTTTGCTCTTTGTTCAAAACTTTTATCTTCTTTGACCAAGCGTACTTTGGCCACCGTGAATGGTAACTCTTGCCATACAGCCATTAAGGCATACTTAAGCTGCGCAGCTGCATTAGCCTTATACCCTTTATAGTAAGCTAATTTGGCCATATCGATGAGCATAGCTGTTTCCTCTTTAGGCGTAGATGGCTTTTGGGCTACTGCTTTGGGCGGTTCCCCTTTTTCCAACGACTTTACGGTCATATGTTTAAAATCTTTAGGAACCTGAAAGATACTCTCATCTACCGCAACTTTTTGAATGTTGGTCATCTCCCAACATTTATTCTCTTCGTGATAGCAAGCCTTAATAGGGAAATCTACAATTTTAGCCACCCACTGCGTAATTATGGGATCTTTTTTCCCGGGGAGGAAATATTGATATTTTTCACAATCATAAGTCTTAAGCTTCTCTAAGCCGACATGCTTTTTCACAGCTTTTTCTATAAGTGTTCTTCGGGGGATAAACCCGCTTAAATTTTGAGGAAGCATAAAGAAAGATTTTCTATCTGGATATATCAAGTAAGTAATCTCGCTTTGACAATCTACAATCATATAGGTTTGCTGAACTTGGGTTTTGGTCTCCTCCATTCTTAGGGAATAATCTTTTACATATAAATTACCCGTATCTCCTATTTTGTTGCTCTCAATTAATTGCCAATTCGCCTTGAATTCTGCCGCGGGAGTGGAGGTAGCCATAAATGCTACGCAATAAGTTATCAAGACTAAAATAAAAACTTTTTTTAATGGATTATTTTCTCCCATATTTCCTCCTCATGATAAAAGTTGCACTAACATTGAGCAAAACCTTAGTTTGGAAATAGATCAAGATATGGATCGTCTTAAAAAAGGCAGCTCAAATGAACGCCGAGAAGAGATTTTAGGGTATGGAGCAATTAAAAGTATTCAATTTGCCCAGAGCAGTTGCCTGCCAGGAATTATAGACTGGAAAAAATCAATAAGCAAATAGAAAAATTGCCATGCTGTAATGCCTCACTGAAGGGTGGAGATTTTGTTTTTTAGGCCACAAATTTGGAAATAATAACTTCTGAGGCATTTGGCCATTTTTGGTTATTCCTCACCACGCCTTTCTGCACTGGCGAGAAGGAAATGCCTGCCGCTTACTAAACGTTTTGGGTTTAGGTCTTGAAATATAACAGATATAGGAGTCCGGTCTTGCGATATGTAATAATTCTGTTATAAGATTGGTTCATGATGACACCGTTATAAAAAATCATTCGCAGAGGCATAGAATCAAGTCATTTTAAAGAAACTAATTAGAAAATGGCTGTATATGGCATTGCTTCAATGAGTGTCAAAACAATATTATGATATTCACCGATATAATTTTTTCTTGAATGCACTCTTAGGAAGTATTGAGTATAATAAAAATGACTAAAATAATTTAAGAGGGGAGGATTAAATTTTTTAAAAAAATTTTCATAAAGGATAAGGGGGAATTAATATGGAAAAAATCTGGATGAAAAATTGGCCAGATGGTATTCCGGAAAAATTAGTATATAAATATGGAGAAAAGCCGATATTTGAATATTTAAGGATGCATGCGCGAAATAACCCGCAGAAAGTGGCTATAAATTACTATGGCAAAGAAATTAGCTATGAAGAATTAGATCTATATACCGAGCGTTTTGCGGCTTTCTTAAGTCAGAACAAAGTACAAAAAGGAGATCGGATCGCTCTTTTCCTGCAGAACTGTCCCCAGTATGTTATCTCTCAAATTGGAGCTCATAAGGCAGGTGCCATTGTCGTTCCCCTGAGCCCTATGTTCAAAGCTTGGGAATTAGAAGCAGAATTGAACGATACCCGAGCAAAAGCCATAGTGTGTCTCGATCAAATTTACCCAGTCCTTGAAGAAGTTCGCCCGCAGACTTCCTTGCAGACAGTAATAGTAACAAGCTTTCAAGATTTTATGCCGGCTAATCCTATTGTTCCTTTCCATGAGACAATGCTCGAGCCGAAAAGAACTTTTCCCGGAACTATAGAACTAATGGACATATTAAATTCCCCAAGTCTCCATTTAAATCCTCTGGAGATTTCTATGGAAGACATTGCTCTTTTGCAATTTACTGGCGGAACTACTGGCTTACCCAAGGGGGCTATGCTAACTCATAAAAATCAATTATTTAAATCGGCAGCTAATGCTCAGGTTTACAAATATGTTCCTGAAGACAAAATGCTTACAGCGATGCCTATTTTTCATATTGCCGGCATGCTATGGGGAATGACCTCTCCGCTATATACAGGATGCACAATGGTTTTATTAAGTAGATTTGATGCTCGGGCCGCAGCAATAGCAATTAGTAGTTTAAAATGTACGAAGATGTATAGTACTGTGCCCATGAATCTGGATATTTTGGCTCTACCTGAGATAGGGCAATATGATCTAAGTTCTTTGCGCATAAATCCAGTGACAAGTTTTGGTATTTTTTTAACGGAGGAATTAGTTGAAGCCTGGCGCAAAGCCACCAAAGGTGGCATTCTCGTTGAGGCTGCTTATGGGTTAAGTGAAACCCATACTTGCGACACATTCAGTCCCTTAGATAAACCAAGGATAGGGAGCGTGGGCATTCCTATTTATGACACAGATTTACGGATAATGGATTTCGACAATCCGGAAAAAGAAGTAGAGATCGGAGTTGTAGGTGAGATAACGGTAAAAAGCCCCGCGGTGTTCAAGGGTTATTGGGAAAAGCCTGAGGAGACCAAAAATGCGCTAAGGAATGGACGTTTATATACTGGGGACATGGGTAAATTTGACCAGGATGGATATGTTTATTTTTTAGGAAGAAAAAAAGAAATGATAAAAGCTTCCGGATTCAATATTGCTCCTGAAGAAGTAGAGGGATTTTTGATGCGCCATCCAGCGGTAGACCAAGCGGCATGCATTCCTGTTCCGGATCCTAAAAGAGGCGAGACAGTTAAAGCGTTTATAGTCTTAAAGCCCGAGTTCGAAGGCAAGATTACTGAACAAGAGCTCATAGATTGGGCCAAAGATAAAATGGCAGCTTATAAATACCCTAGATATATTGAGTTCAGAAAAGAGCTTCCCAAAAATAGCATTGGTAAATTACTGCGCAGGGTACTCAGAGAAGAGGAGGCCCAGAAAAGAAAATAATTATTTGGGGGAGTGGAAAATGTTTGCCGCATAAAGCGGTTTTTTGCACCTTGGGATGCTGAAAGTAGGCTTTCAATTTCTGGGGACGACGTTGAGTACTCCCAAAATACCTACGCTCACTGTTCTGCATCTCTATTTGGCTTCTATTGCTGGTCTGCCCTTGCTGGTAGAAACCTTTCGGGCTTTGGGGCTGCCGCAATTAATTGAGAAGCATTTTCTGGTGTTGGGGCTGGAAGGGAAGTATAGATAAGCAGACTACATGTAGTCCTTTATTGTTATTATAGTTATTGGTGGTGATTTTGTGGATGATTTTGGGATGTTGAGGGAGGATAAGGGTTGGCAGCTAGATAATATATCCTTGACTGAAATTAAAAATTTATAGTCGTTTAACCAAGGTGTGAATCTGTTCGCGCATGTACAATGGAAGATAATAAATTCCGCCAGCGTTCTTTCCAGTCGCTCCTGAGGCCTTCCAGCCCCCAAAAGGCTGAAAGCCTGGCCAAGCACCTGTAGTGGCACCTTGAGGACGATTGGCGTAAGTAACTCCTGCCTCAATTTCGTCGAAGAACCACTCTACTTCTTCGGGGGCGCCATAGAAACCAGCGGTGAGGCCATAATTAACATCATTGGCCAGGTCCATTGCTTCTTGGAGATTCTTGACTTTGGCCAGAGTGGTGATGGGCACGAACATTTCGTGTTTCCATAGGCGGTGGTTAAGAGGCAGATCAGCTACCAGGGTAGGAGCTACGAAATATCCCTTGGCCAGGTTTCCCTCAGTGAGAATTTGGCCACCCGTAAGAATGGTGCCGCTTTGTTGCAGTTCTTTGACAAAATTCTGGTAATCGCGGTATGAATTCTGGTTGATTACGGGGCCCAAGTATACACTCCGTTCAGTAGGGTCGCCAATTTTTAAGGATTTGGTCAAGGATACCAGTTTTTCCACCAGTTCATCATACACTGGTTCTTCAATATAAACCCGTGAGCAGGCTGAACACTTTTGCCCCTGCAGCCCGAAGGCCGAGCGGGTAATACCGATGGCCGCATCATCCAAGTTGGCGTGGCGCGAGACAATAGCTGGGTTTTTTCCGCCCAGTTCGAGAATTACAGGTCGTACCCAAGGTGACTGGGCAAAACGGCGGTAAATTTTCATGCCCACTTCATATGACCCAGTGAAAGTTACTCCGGCCACATCTGGATGTTCGATGAGGGCCTGGCCGATGGTATTTCCACTCCCTGTAACATAATTAAAAACACCGTCTGGGAGGCCAGCGTCACGTAGACATTCAGCAATCAGACGTGCCGTCCAGGGTGTATCAGTGGCCGGTTTCATCACCAGAGTATTGCCCGTGACCAAGGCCGCTGCTGCCGGGCCGCCAGCGAGGGCACATGGAAAATTAAAAGGAATGATTACTAGCCACACACCATAGGGCCGCAGCACAGAAAAATTAGTGGCCAGGAATCCGGGCAAGGGGTCGCGGCCCATTTCCACGATAAAGCCGTGATGTTCTTCCATTGATTGGCAAGCATAACGAAAGAGATCCACGGTTTCAGCTACATCTCCAAGAGCTTCGGTGCGGTTTTTACCCACTTCCAGGGAGAGGACAGCGCCTATTTCATAAATTCGTTGATCAATGAGTTCGGCGGCCCGGCGAATAAGAGCCACCCGGTCTGGCCATGGGGTACGACTCCAGGCTTTAAAGGCCTTTTTGGCCGCCGCGATAGCATCGTGGGCATCTTCGGTGGTACCTTTTTGGAAAATGCCGAGCACTTCATCGGTGTTGGCGGGATTGCGATCTGCGAACTTCTCAGAGGAATATCGCTCTTGGCCATTTATAATCATGGCATACTCTTTACCTAAATTAGTTCTCACTTTGCCGAGCTCTTCCTCGAAACGAATGTGGAACTCTTCTGGAGGGTTAAACATTGTGGCATAAGTAAGTTTAAAATCTTTTTCGGCGGCCATGGTCTATAAACCTCCTAATAACAAATTGGGGAGAAAATTGTTTGAAGCAGATCATCAGGCGTGAAAATATCCAGAATTCTTTTTTTCTTAATTAGTTATTAAATAACAATTTTTGCATAAAAATTGGGTCGTGTCAAACGTCCATTTAGTCCATAATATCAGACATCCCAGAACAGTTTATGCCAGGGCTCAAGTCCTTAACACCTTCCATCGAGCCGACTCCCTTGATCTTCGTATTATCCGAAAATGTGACAAGGGACAAGCCCTTGTGGCTTGCCGAACCTGCATCAAGATGTCATTTATTTTATGCTCCCATTAATAGCTTTTAATAAAGATTCGGCTATCTATATTTGGTATTTATTTCGTTTTTGCTAACCCCAAGCGAAGATGGAAGTCCCCTAAGATTGCTTTCTCTTCCAATTTTTTTCAAAAGAAACATCCCTTTATGATAATTTTCCTTTTTGCTGGCGAAACCAAAGGAAATAAAGAACAATAAGCAGGGCCAAAAAGGGAACGAGAAGGAAAAAAGTGAGAGCCAAGAAATAATTGTCTTCCAGAAAAAAATTAAAACTTAAATAGCAGAACCATACCTGTAAGCAGATTATGGAAATTACTGCTCCGATAAAGAAAAAGGGATTTCTAAGAATCAATTATTCGTCTCCCTATTTAATCAATCCTAAATTGAGCGATTTTTTGTTTGTGTTTTGTGGGAAAATTAGCTTGCAGGGCGATAAATCTTGGTTATAATGTGGTTGATGAAAAAACAAAGAATATCACCCTGCAAGTGAGGAAATTATGAAGCAAGATAAGATTAAAAGCAAGTGTAAAATTGATCGGGTGGGGGTTACCAATTAGGACATTTTTATTATAGCCAATGACAGCTAACGTTTGCGTATAGCCAATGTTTGCTGGTGATATAATAGGGAACGTAGTGAGCCGCCAACAGCAAATATGGGAGAAGCACTTTTGGTTGTGCTGAAAGCCAGCCGAAAAAAGTGCCGAACCGGCTATACGCTTTTGTCCGATGTGTTGCGATCATGATTTCAAAAATTCACGATTCAAAATTTCAAGATAAATGCTACAGCAAAGGGCACAAGCATTGTTAATACTATCCCACTAAACACTGATATTATTGCGTATTCTTTCCCCACGAATTTAATAATGATGGGAAGTGTTGTGTCCATTGACGTCGCCCCTCCAGAGGCTATGGGGGCGATTTTTCCAAAATATTTTGCAAATAAAGGTGTAACTAAGAGTGTCGTAATTTCTCGGGCGATATTGGCAATTAAAGCCACTACCCCGAGTGCTTCTCCACTAATCTGGCTTATAAGAATACTAGATAAGCTGTAATATCCGTAACCAGCCCCAATAGCCAGTGATTCACGAAGGCTGACATCTTTTAGGAAGAGTGAAACGATAGTAACACCAATAGCTGTGCCTACTATGACCGTCAATGGGACTAAAACTATTTTTAGTTTGGCATTTTTCAAGATTTCCCAGACTTTTTTGTCCGCACCAATTCCCACGCCAACAAGAAACATCAAAATATAAAGAGCATATATACTAAAATCTATCTCAACGAAAATTTGAGGTAATAGATTGTAGAGTCCGATGAATATACCAAGGACAAAAAACCCGACTATGATAAGCGAGTTTTTCATTTTTTTGTTTTAAAAAAGAATTTGTAAGTGAAAAATGCCAATACAACACTCCCCATTACTCCTCCTAAAGTTAATAACAATGCTTGTGCCCCAAGTGTATCCAAATTACTGATTATGATTTCATTTGTCCCCACGGAAATGCCGAGTAAAAAAAGCAAGGCATAAATTGCAATGTTAATCATTGGATCTATTGCTTTTACTATTTTCGCTTTGTCTTGGATCGTGAATCCGATAATGATTCCGATTGCCATTAATGTTAGGACTGTGAACATATCTTTATATTA
>CAZAGD010000062.1:0-6302 GCA_964484485.1 uncultured Syntrophaceae bacterium | reverse complement strand
GCAGCTAATTTATTTTCTTCGATGACCTTTTGGAAAATCTCTTCCCGATAAATAACGTTTTCGGCCGGGGCCTCAATACCTAAGCGCACCTGTTTCCCGCGCACATCCATCACGTAAACTTTTATCTTGTCCCCGATGACGATGCATTCGCCTATCTTCCTGGTTAAAATCAGCATTTTCACCCTCCCTGGCAAAAATGACTGCTCTATTTAATTTAACGCAAATAATTTAATAAAGTTAATTCATGGATTTTTACTGAAGAGAGTAGGGCCGCCTGATAGGCCAATTCTTTAGCCTTTAAATCCACAACTAAAGCGGAAATATCCGCATCTTCTTCTGCTGAAATTCTCTCTTGAAAGAAAAGATCCAAGTCTTTAAGAATATTTTGTTTAGCTTCCAGGCGATTCAACCGCGAACCAATATCAACTATTTGATTATTAAAATGATCTGCTACCTCTTGCAAATTTTCCAGCTGCTGGCGAATTTCTGCTGTCTGGTTATTTTCCAGGGCCGTTTGGAGAGCTCCTAATACAGTAAAAATATTGGATTCCATAAAAGCAGTTTGACCATCTTTGTTGATTAGCAGAGTCTCCCCTTGGCCAATGGGAATTTGAATGTTATTAGTATCGCCATTATATTGAACGGTTTCACCCACCTTGGAAAAAGGAACGGTATTAACTTTATAGCCGGCAAAAATATATTTCCCCCCTAAATCGGTGTTAGCTAAAGAAATAGCTTGCTCTAAGAGTTGCTCTACTTCTTTAGCGGCCAGGACTCTGGTGGATGCATTTTGCGTATCGCTGGCCATCTGCGTAGCAATTTCCTTAGCCCTACCAATTAATTCTTCGGTCTGCTGTAACGCCGATTCTGTTAAATTTAACCAGGTTTTGGTCGTTTCCATATTGCGCTGGTATTGTTGCACTTGTGACCAAGCCGTCCTTAAGTGGAGAACATTTATCGTGGCCAGGGGATTATCTGATGGCTTATTAACTATCTTTCCCGAGGCTATCTGTTCATTTATCTTTTGCTGTTTTTCTTCCAAAGAAAGGAGTTTCTTTTGTAAGTTATAGTATATAGTCCTGGTAGCTACGCGCATTGTTATCTAATCTCCAATAAACTTTGCAGCATTTGATCAGCAACGGAAATTAATTTAGAAGCAGCTTCAAAAGCCCGCTGAATTTTCATTACTTCTACTAACTCTTCATCTATGTTTATCCCGGAGACAGAATCACGCACTGTTCTTAATTGATCTAAAAATGTCTGCATAAATTCCTTCTTTTGTTGCATCTGTTCAGTTAAAAGGCCTATCTCCCCGATGAGGTTATGGTAATAATGCTCTAAAGTAGCATTTAAGGTATTGCTCGTGCGCGAATCTCCCCGTTGGCTATATACCCATTTAGTAATGGAGTTAGTACCATCATTTTGGATATTTAATATTTTTAAAGCATTTTCATTATCTCCCGGATCGCCTGTGCTCCCTCCAGCCGCTATATTACGCGGATTCCCCAGGACGTCTGTGCTCAATTGGATGTAGGCCGCGGCATTGGTATAGTCCGAGGGGGTGGGCAACTCTGGAGCAGTTTGGAAATTTTTGAAGAAATATTTTCCTGTTTCTCCCTCCAAGGTGTAGCCATCAAAATGCCGCGCGTTCACCTGGGCGATGAGCGTGCCGGCCAATTCATCAAGGTTAGCTATATATTGCGGAACTATTTCATCTCGAATATCTAACCAACCTCCGATCTTCCCACCGGTCAACCTCTTACTAATATCTACGGGAATATCATTCCAAAATATTTGTCCGTCAGCACTTTCTAATTCCCAATATTCCAGGCCATCAACTAATCTTAGACCTTGGCCACCCCAAATTTTAAGCCCTCCATTCTCATCTTCCAAGTATACATTCCCCACATAATTAGATAATTTTTCTAATAGAATGTTCCTTTGATCACGTAGATCATTAGCCACGGCTCCGGCAGATTCGGCTTCCAGGATTTTCCCATTTAATTTAGCAATTTGGGAAGTGATTACATTTACCTCTTGCAGAGCGATGGTAATACTGGCATTGGCCTGATCAATAATTTGACTCAGGTTATTTCGTAACGAATGGAAAAAACTACATAAATTCTCCGCTTTTCCTAAAAGAGAAGTACGTTCACCAATTCCGCTCGGATTATTAGCCAAGTCATGCCAGGCCTTCCAAAACTCACTCAAGGCCTGAGCGAGGCCTGTGCCTGAAGTATCATTAAAAAGACTCTCGATATAATTTAAAATTGAAGCTTTGGTATCGCTCTCGGAAAGATCAGCAATATTTCTATGGATGGTTTGCGTAGTATAAATATCTACAGCCTGGGTTATTGAGGCCACGTTTACACCCAGGCCTAAATTTAGCCGGCCTGTAGAAGCTGATGGTTGCGTTTCTAATAAGGCGATTTGGCGTGTATACCCAGGGGTATTTACATTGGCTAAATTATGACTAGCCACTTGCAGAGATAATAATTGAGCCTGCAAAGCCCCTTTAGCAATATTAAATACACCGCTTACTCCAGACATTCTTACACCTGTCGATTTAAAAAGCAAGGATTGCTTGGGTGATTTTTTGCGCCTGCCCCGGCATATGTTTCAGCCTTACCAGACGAAGCTATCATGCCTAAAATTTCTTTCCAATATCCCAGGATTTCTTGAAGAAAACTCTTATTTTGCAGGTTTAACATGCGCGCGAGCTCTTGGAGAGACATAATCTCTTTTTCGTGCTTCTGCACTTTTTGGAAAATAGATACTGAGCAGGGAAGGGGAGTAGTTTCTTTTACCTTTTTCAATTCTTCGCGAATCTTTTCGTTTATTTTTAATAATATCTCCCTTTGCTTTTCCATGCGGTTAACAGATTTCATAAGAGAGGTGAGGTCATTCTCCCTCAGATATTTAGCTTCCTCTTTTATCTCTTGGATCAAGGCATGATACTCACTTATTTCTTCGGCCATCAATTTTTCTAAACCTGCCCATTGGGCTGCCGTTGTGGTCATTAACTATTCTCCAAGAATAATCGCTTTTGAGGGCATCTTTTCTTGTTGTTTAATTATCTGTTTATAAAGAAAATCGCCTATACCAATCCCCTTTTGGTGAGCCAGAGTCCTGCTCATTTCTTGTTCCATAAGAGTTTGGTATATTTCATTACCTGCCCAAATACTGCTTCCCCTGGCTCCGCCCCAGGTCAAGCTGCGCATTAATTTGAAAATTTGCTGCCACAATAAAGATTCAAATTCCCGACAAACTTTTTTAGTTTTTTCTTCATCTCTTTGCCCATGGCGCAAATTAGTTGGCCCAGAAATACTCTCGGCTAAATTTTTTATATTTTGTATCGGCCCTTTTTCCATTTTCTTAAACTCTGAATTCTAATGAATTTCCAGCTCCGCTTGCAAGGCGCCAGCCGCTTTAATACTCTGCAAGATAGTGATTAAATCCCGAGGAGTTACTCCTAAAGCATTGAGTGCTCTCACTAACTCTCCTAAATCTACCCCTTCAGATAAAACTACTAATCCTTTGCCCTCTTCTTTCACTCCTACGCTCGATTCCGGCGTAACCACTGTAGCTGATCCCGGCGTAACAATTGTTCCGGTGCCTTCCCGAGGAGGAATGACCGTAGGCGGCGTACCCGGGGGAGCAGGCGGAGCAAAAGAACTGGGTTGGGAGACGCGCAATCTCTCCTTTATTTGGATATTTAAATTTCCGTGCGCCACGGCTACGGTAGAAATGCGTACTTTCTCCCCTAATACTAAGGTGCCTGTTCTTTCATTTATAATTACTTTGGCTACTGTATCTGGGGTCACTTCAATTTGCTCCAATAAGGAAATCAACTGAGGGACTCGTTGCTGATAGGAATAAGGTACTTCTATCTGAATAGTTCCCGAATCAATACAGGAAGCATAGCTCAATCCTAAAAGGCGATTGATCGCCTCTTTAACTTTTTCGGCGGTTGTAAAGTCGGGATTGAAGAGGGTAAGAAACAGCTCCTTTTTCCCGCTCAGAGAAATAGGCACTTCTCTTTCAATCACTGCCCCGCGGGTAATAATCCCGACGGTGGGATGATTTTTCTGCACCCCACTGCCCGAAGCTCCTGCAATAGCAAAGCCGCCAATGGCCAGGGGCCCTTGGGCTAAGGCATATACTTGTTTATCAGGGCCGATGAGCGGGGTTAAAAGGAGAGTGCCACCCGCTAAGGAAGTTGCATCAGCAAGAGAAGAGACATGCACATCAATCCTACTCCCCACTTTAGCAAAAGGAGGCAAAGAGGCCGTTACTATTACCGCAGCTACATTTTTCAAGCGAATTTGGCTAAGCCGCTCTTGCGGAATATGGACTCCCATTCTTTCCAGCATATTGCTGATCGACCGGATGGTAAACTCGGCATTGGGACTATCTCCTGTACCATTGAGGCCTACTACCAACCCATAACCGATTAATTGATTATGCCGAATTCCTTTAAAAGTTGCGATATCCTTTAAACGCGCGCCCCAGGAAGGAGCGGAAAAAATCAAAAGAATTATTAACAGACCTAGGCTTTGGAAAAAGCTTTTTTTCATATCTCTTCTTCCTATTTTATAAATATTTAAAATGGCCAAATCCAATCTAAGATTCTGGTAAACCACCCGGCTCTTTGTTTATCCGCAATAACTCCTTGCCCAGTAAGCTCAATCTTGGCCTCGGCAATAAAGGTGGAGAGGACTATATTGTTGGCCGAAATATCTTCGGGCCGAACTATTCCCTGAATATTGATATATTGGTTCTCATTATTTACCCGTACTTCGCGCGACCCTTGAATTACTAAATTCCCATTGGGCAAGACTTGGATTACTTGGGCCGTAATATAAGCGTTTAATTGGGAACTGCGGGTGGTCTCGCCTTTTCCTTCAAATTCATTGTCAAAAGAAGCTTTATGCTCATCACCAAACCAATTACCACTCAATTTGGAAAGGACGCCGCTCCAACTCGCTCCAAATTCAGAATTACGGGAAGTCTTTGTGGAAGCATTCTTGGATGCTTTCGCTGATTCCACAATGTTTATGGTTACTATATCGCCCACATTTCTGGCTTTGAGATCAGTGTACCAATTTATGCCCATCTGGGGAGAATACAAAGAACCTTCACTTATGGGCGCCGGGGGGGAAGGAAGCGGGGATACAGGTTTTAGCGGCGCAGGGGATGATTTCCAAGTAGCCGATGGTTTCATCATACACCCCCCTAAGCTCCCCAAAATCAAGAAGAGCATCATGAAGCAATATTTTTTTTCCATATATTTAGGCATGTCCCCTCCTAAAAATCTACCTGCACCGTCTGACTGTCCAAAACCCGGCCAAATATCTCTTTTTTGCTGGAAATATTTAAAACCTTCACTATTTCTCCTTGACGTCCTTCTTCCTTCACTTCCCCTAAGGCCGTAATCCGAAAGCCCTCATTTTCGGCCAAAAGAGTTACATAGTCGCCTTTTTTCACTAAGGGGGGCACTTCCACCATAGATTTGCGTAGAACCTCCCAACTATTTATATGGAGACTTGCCCTTTTCCCCACAACTTCGTTAATCTCCGTTAACACATCGATGGGGTATTTAGTAATATTCCGGTAAACAAGATGCACATCGCTTTCTTTAATAAGCTGATGCTTGGGTAAATAATTTTTAGCCACCACTACCCAGGCATAAATCTCAACTTGCGCTTGAAAATTAACATCTTGAGCTTTGCGGCCATTAATATAGAAGGTTAAAGTTACCGGGATACTGCCACCCTGGAAGAATCTATCAGGAAGTTTTATTTCCCAAGAAAGAACTCCTTCGGGTAGGAAAATTTTTTTAAAACCGCGAATTTCGCTGACTTTGACTGAGCGATTTTGTTTTTCTAAGTGGGTCTTTAAAAAATCTTCTAAAACCCCCATCACTCTTTCTGAATCAATGGCATAACCGTTTGGGAGGTCAGTCTTGGTTTCGGTGTGACCTAAAGAATAAATCAGGATTGCTGAACAAAGAATGGGGAGCAAATATATTTTTAAAATCTTGAACTTAACCATTTAACCTTATCTCCGCAAATTGGAGGCCATATGCAGCATATCATCTCCAGCCTGGATTACTTTGGAACCGATTTCATAGGCCCTTTGCGTCATGATCATATTAATCATTTCTTCTACCACATCCACGTTAGACATCTCCAAAAATCCCTGGAGAATGGTCCCAAATTCATCAGTTCCTGGATTACCCTGGACGGCTTCCCCCGAAGCTTCGGAGGGAACAAATAAATTGTGGCCAATGGATTGTAAAC
>CAZAGD010000061.1:0-26381 GCA_964484485.1 uncultured Syntrophaceae bacterium | reverse complement strand
TTAAAAGAGGAGCTAAATTTCACCCTCAAACGCCTATTATATCTCTAAGGATAGAGCCTTCGCCGCATTTTTATTTATTATAACTTAAATCACTCTGCCCACAAAAGCTCCTTCATGAATTGCTTGGTATATTTTTCGGGGCGATTGGCCATCGCCGATCATGAAAACTTGCCAAAAGTTTTCTTGCAAAGGATTAAAAAGTTCCTGATTAGGGGTAAGGCCTAAAGCCAGAATTACAGATTCAGCTTCAACCCATTTTTCTTCCCCCTGCGGTCCTTGCAACCATACCTTGTTTTCTTCTATTCTAAAAAGTTTCCAACCGGTTATGCTTTTAACTTTTCTTTCAGCAAGCAATTTCTTTAACGCTTGGCGCGAGCGTAGTTCCAGATCAAGGGCCAAATCACCCAACATCTCCACCACCGTTACTTTCTTGCCCAGGGAAGCCAGATGAGCAGCTACTTCACAGCCCAAGGCTGCTCCGCCGGCGACGAAAACATTCTTTCCGGGGCGAAATCTACCAGAAAGAAAATCGAGGGCAGTCCCCACCATCGCCAGGTTACTTCCTGGAATTGGAGGAAGAAGCATAGTAGATCCAGTGGCCAGCACAATAGCTTCAGGCTTCAATTCATCCACTAATTCCAAAGTTGCCGGCGTATTATATAGAATCTCTATTTTTAATTTTTGCACCTGATATTCTAAATATTTCCAAAAGCTCCGCAGCTCAACTTTGAAATCTGGAATAGTAGCATAGCGCAGAAGTCCACCTAATTCGTCTTCTTTTTCTATTAAGGTCACTTGGTGGCCCCGTTGGCCCAGAACCCGGGCTGCTTCTAAACCGGCTGGGCCCCCGCCGATGACACAAACCCTCTTTGGGCGGGCAGCAGGATGAAGACGTAGCTGCCTTTCCCGACCCACTTCGGCATTCACTGCGCAACGCTGGGTCTTGCTCTGGCGCACCCGGCTGCTGCACCCCTCATTACAACGCAGACAAGGGCGAATTTCCGCCAGACTGCCGTTTTTAATTTTATTGGGTAAATCTGGATCGGCAATCAATGCCCGCCCCATAGCTATTAAATCCGCCCGGCCCTTCTGCAGAGCTTCTTCAGCCAAATAGGGGTTATGCACCGCCCCGACGCCTATAACGGGAACTTTTACTTTCTTCTTAATCCCTTCGGCTAAATGGAGGAGATAGCCTTGGGGATAATACATGGGGATAACGAAATGCTCCCCATTTTCGATCAGGCCGGCGGAGACGTGAATATAATCAATTCCTTTTTCTACCAATCTGCAGGCGAATCTCTGCGCTTCTTCTAAGGTAATTCCGCCGGGGACAAATTCCTCAGCACTAAGGCGGTACCCTACTAAATAATCATTTCCCACTTTAGAGCGCACCCGCTCCAGGGTCTGCAAGGCAAAAAGCCCCCGATCCTGTCCATAAATATCTGGGCGGCGATTAGTATAAGGGGATAAAAATTGCGCCAGAAGGTAGCCATGAGTCCCATGCAATTCCACGCCATCAAAGCCGGCAGTTTTAGCCCGCCGAGCCGCTTCCGCAAAAGCCTCTTGGATCTGCTCAATCTCCGCTAAGGTCATCTCCCGCGCCATTTCTCCTGTATAGCTGGGCATGGCTGAAGGGGCTATCGGTTGCCGCCCCATAATCTTCGCCGAGGTGCTCCGCCCAGCATGGCAAATTTGTAATACAGCCTTAGTCCCCCATTCTTGAATAGCTTCCACGAGATCAGCCAGTCCAGGAATAAGTTGCTCACTATATACGCCTAATTGGCCTTGGTTGGCCTTGCTTTCTTTCTGATCAATATAACAATACTCGACTATTATAAGCCCTACCCCACCTTTGGCCCGGGTAGCATAATAATCTATTAGTTGAGGAGAAACTACGCCATCTGGATAGCAAAGCCTGGAGAGCATAGGGGCCATGACTAAGCGATTACGCAAATTTAAATTTTTTAATCGGTATGGTTGCATCAATAAAAAATCCATATGGATCCTTTCTAAAAAATGAATTTATTCCCTCTTTGGGGGTGGCAAATGCAGAGCTTCCCCATCAATGTCCAATGCTGCTTCCATTAATGCTTCGCTAAGAGTCGGATGCGGATGAATGGTATGGGCTATATCTTGGGCTGTGGCCTCCAGGCGCATGGCTAAAATAGCCTCGCCGATTAAATTGGTTGCTTGCGGTCCAAAGATATGCAGGCCCAAGATTTCGCCATATTTCTTCTCAGCAATAACCTTAACGAATCCATTTCTTTCGCCCATGGCGGTCGCCTTACCGTTAGCCGCAAAAGGAAAGCGCCCTATTTTTAAATCATACCCGGCTTTTTTGGCTTCTTTTTCTGTTAAACCTACAGCCGCAACTTCGGGGATGGTGTATATACACCTGGGAACTACGCGACAGTCCAGGACAGACGCGCGCCCCAGAGCATTTTCTGCAGCCACAACTCCTTGGGCCATGGCAAAGTGGGCCAGAAGGATTCGGCCAGTAACATCGCCAACGGCGTATATGCCAGGGATATTTGTCTCCATCTTTTCATTGACCTCTATGCCCTTAGGCCCTAACTTAATCCCCGCCTTCTCTGCGGCCAATCCCTCCAGATTAGGCTGCCGTCCTCCGGCAATCAAGACATATTCTCCTGCAAATAACTTTTCTTCTTTATTGTTTAAAATGGCTCTTACTTCTGGGGCACCTTCTTGATTCTCTCTTATCTCTCTTACCAGACAATTCAAATGTATTTGCATAGAATTTTTCTTCAAGCCCTTCTCCAAAGCTGAAGCTATTTCTTCGTCTTCTTGCGGAAGAATCTGAGGCATCATTTCCAAAATAGTTATTTTGCTCCCTAAAGCTCCAAAGATAATCCCAAATTCTAAACCTATAGGGCCGGCGCCAATAATTATTATTGATTGCGGAATGCTCTTTAATTGCAGAGCGCCATTGCTGTCGATTACCTGGGCCAGATTCCTCCCCGGGAAGGGGAGCTCGGCCGGAACTGAACCAGGCGCGAGGATCAGTTTCTTGGTCAATATCTTCCGTTTTTCTCCTTGCTTATCAACTACCTCAATTTCTTTAGGCGAGAGTAAAGAAGCCCTACCCTTGATAACTTCCACGCCCCATGTTTTCAGCAAATTAGTAACCCCTGAAACTATGGTTTTAACGGCTCTATCTTTACGGGCCATCAATTTTAAAAAATCTATTTTGACCTCTCCAGTTTCCAGGCCGAACTCGCTGGCGCGCCGCAAATTTTCTAAGATTTCCACCCCCCGCAGTAACGCTTTGGTGGGAATGCATCCCCAGTTTAGGCATGTTCCTCCTAATTCTTCCTTTTCAATCAAAGTGACTTTGGCTCCTAACTGGGCTGACCTGAGGGCAGCAACATATCCTCCAGGCCCCCCGCCTATAATGACCATTTCTTTTTCTTCCATCATTCCTCCTGACCTTGGCTGGCCTTTTTTATTTCAATCGCGGATCGATGGCATCGCGAATTCCCTCTCCTAAAAGATTGTAGGCCATCACGGTAAGTAGAATAGCTAAGCCAGGAAATAGAGAAAGCCACCAAGCAATTTGGATGTTGTCTTTTCCCGCGGTAAGGATATTTCCCCAACTGGGAGTTGGAGGCTGCACGCCGATACCCAAGAAACTCAAGGCCGACTCGGTAAGAATAGCTCCGGCCACACCCAAGGTAGCGGCTACCAAAACAGGAGCCAGAGCATTAGGTAAAATATGGTGAAATATAATCCGCCAATCTTTCGCTCCCAAGGCTTTTTCAGCCAGCGTAAAATCTCGCTCTTTTAATGAAAGAAATTCGGCCCGTACCAGTCGGGCTACACTCATCCACCCCGTAAGACCGATGACGATCATGATATTCCAAATACTCGGCTCTAAAAAGGCGATGACCGCCAAGATTAAAAAGAAGGTAGGAAAGCAAAGCATAATATCCACTAAGCGCATTAGCAAGTTGTCCACCCAATGGCCATAATAACCTGCCAAAGCGCCCAAGAAGACGCCGACGAGACAAGCAATACCTACAGACACAAATCCTACTAGAAGAGAAATTCGCGAGCCATAGATCATCCGGCTTAAGACATCGCGGCCAAGTTGGTCAGTCCCAAAGGGGTGCTCCATTGAGGGGCCTTCTAATACTTTCTTTACGTTTATTTGTCCCGGATCGTAAGGGGCTAACCAGGGAGCAAAAATAGCTACCCCGAAAAGAAAAATAACCATCAGCGCCCCGGAAACAGCTAATTTATTCTTGCGGAACCTCTTCCAAAAGAGGTGGGATAATTTCTCACCCTTAGTAAAATCTCTATTTTTAGCGATGCTTGTATTCATAGCGATCGAATTCGTGGATCAGCCAGGGCATAGCTTACATCGGCAATTAGGTTTCCCAATAAGGTAAGGATGGCTCCTATAACTAACATACCCATGATCGTCGGGTAATCTCGAGCCATAACGCTGGCATAGAAAAGTTGCCCCATGCCCGGGATGGCAAAAATGGTCTCAAAGATTACGCTTCCCCCTATTAATCCAGGAATTGATAGTCCCAAGATAGTAATTACCGGCAGTAAGGCATTGCGCAAGGCATGTTTAAAGATTACCTGGCGATTAGAAAGTCCTTTGGCCCGCGCCGTAACTATATAATCCTGGCGGATTACTTCCAACATGTTAGAGCGCATATAACGCGACATGCCGGCTAACCCTCCAAAGGCTGAGATAAATATAGGCAAAATTAGATGACTAATCCGGTCCCAAAATTGGGCAGCCGGAGGAAGGTATTCATAATTTAAAGACTTTAATCCGGAGATGGGTAGCCAGCCTAAATGGACACCGAAAAGGATCATCAATAAGAGAGCTAACCAGAAAGTAGGCATGGCGAATCCTATGAAGACAAAAACTGTGGTAGCTTTATCAAAAAAAGAATGCCGATACGTTGCCGAGAGCACTCCCAATGGAATAGCTATGGCTAAAATAAGCAAAAGAGAGGTGAGGTTTATAAAGATGGTCACGGGCAGACGTTCCTTAATTTTATCTATCACCAGCCGCCCATCCTGCGAGAATGATCGCCCAAAATCCAATACTACCAGGCGGCTGAGCCAATGCCAATATTGGATAGGGAGCGGCTTGTCCAGGCCGTAAAGCGCGCGCATTCTGGCTTTTACCTCCGCTGTAGCTTTGGGATTCAAGTCAGTCGCCAAATCAATGGGGGAACCTGGAGCGAGATGAATGACGGCAAAGGAGATGATCGTTATGCCGATGAAAAGAGGTATCAGCAAAAATATTCTTTTTAGAAGATAAATGCCCATAATCAACCTTTTTAATATTTATCATATGCAGCCTAAACTGCCGAGGCAAGAAAATAATTGGGGCCTTAGGCATAGGACAAGCCCTAAAGGCTTGCCCTCCAAATTAATAGAATCGTTTAATCCCCTGTTTGAGACTGTAGCGCATAAAGCTTTTGGCCATGGCGAGCGACCCTAGGAAGCTTGGGTTGAATCGCCATTCGGTCACTAAACTTACTCGGCCAGGATTAAGTTTGATTGACCAAGTGTTATACGGAATGTTAATATTGTTTTAATGAAAAAAGAATTTGCTTTCCTTTTTATAGGCCTGGCATTTATAACGGGTATTATTTTAGGGGTCGTAGTTACCGTATACTATGAAGAAAAATATTTTGGCCCTACGCAGTTTTCCCCCACAACCCCAGATTCTAAAATTTATAATCAAATTGAGCAGCTCCAAGCTATTTTAAAAAATAATCCCCAAGATCTGCAAGCGCTCATTGCCCTAGGAAATGCTTATTTTGATACTAACCAGTTTTCCAAAGCTATTGAAGTCTATACCCAAGCTTTAAAGATAGATCCTAAGAATGCCGATGTGCGCACAGACCTGGGCATTATGTATCGCCGCCAGGGCGACCCGGATCGAGCCATCGCTGAATTCCAACAGGCGGCGCAAGATAATCCCCGACATGTTAATAGCCGGTATAATTTAGGCATTGTTCTCTTGCACGACAAAGGTGATTTAAAGGGAGCTCTTGCTGCTTGGCAAGATTACCTTAAATTAGAACCTTCTGGGCCCAGGGCAGATAATATTCGGATACAGATCGAGAAATTAAAAGCCATGATCAAATAAATACCGTTAAATTTTCACTTGTGCTCAAAATGGGACTGAAGACAGGAATATTTCCCTTTGGCCGTCAGGGTTATCCCTCCAGTTTCTCTTATAATTTGCTCGATTTTAATTAATTTAAATCTTTATTGAGGCTTTCTGCTTGATCCTTTTCTGGCATGCTAAATGCAACTCCTTCTGCTTACGGGAGGATTTATATGGGCATGAAAGCAAAATTAAGTTATTGGCTTATCTTTTTCTTAATTGTTACCTTTTTTGCTATTCCTGTCCTTGCTCTTTCCCTCGCCGACCAAGTAACGAAATGGCCCAGGTGCCCTGCTGCGGCTATTTGGCAAATTTTACCCAAGTAGCTAATCTCTCCATGACCATTTCTGCTGTCAAATCGGAGAGGCATGAGCGCCGGCAATTATTCGGAATATTTGGCCAACACGGAGAGCAGAGGCTATGGGCATAAAGGATTTGCACATTTTCTCCTTGCGGCCCCCAAACCTGAGGATCCGTGGGGCCGAATATGCTCAAAGTTGGTACGCCCAAGGAGGCGGCTAAGTGGGTAATACCGGAATCATTGCCAAGGAAGGCCACGCAGCTTTTCAACAAGCCGGCCAATTTTAATAAAGGTAAATTATGAACCATAATTGGTTTAGCTTTTTTAAGCTTGCTCATAACTTCTGGTATTCCGTCCGGGGCAGGTCCCGAAATAAGAAGAATTTTGCCCAGATCGGCAAAATAGTCAGCCACCTGAGCAAAATACTTGGCTGGCCAATTTTTAGCTGGATTCCCGCTTCCAGGGTGAATGGCCAGCACTCTTTGAGGCGGATAAATATTTTTCTCTGGCCAAAATTGATGAGCAAATTTCTCTGCTTCTTCGGGAAGCTGGAGGGGCGATTTTTCTATGACGCCTTTGATTCCGAAAGACTTGAGGTCAGCCATTAAATGGTCACGGATATGGATTCTTCCTTTTTCTTTAGGAATATTATTAATAACGAATATCTCCCTTATCCCATATTTTTCCAGACCTTTTTTCAATCCCTGGCCCAAAGATTGGCCGAATATTAGGGCTATTTCTAATGAAGAAAAAAAGGCTTTTAAATTGCTGGAAATTTTATCTACTGGCGAAAACAAGTAGGCCATTTCCGCGGAATCAATGGAGTGAATGGCCTGGGCTTTTAAATCCCAGGAGATTAAGGCCAAGCGTTCAGGATAACCTAATAAGGCCAATTCGTAAGGGGAAAAGTTTTGACAAAAGAGGCGCATAGCGGGGAGCGCCAATAAGAGATCGCCAATGCCTCCCGCATGCCCTATCAGAATTCTTTTTATATTCGTCATGTTGGTTTTATTTTGGGTTGGCCGATTTTTGATTCATTTCCGGCGCGCAAACGAGCGATATTATCTCGATGTCGATAAAATATAAGAACACCAATGATGACGGCAAAGAGAATAAAGTTAGGATGGGCATTCGCTAAAAATAAGAAAAGAGGAAAGGCGGCCGTAGCAGTCAAGGAACCAAGGGAAACGAACCGCCATTTATAAACTACGGCGGCAAAAACGCCTAAAGAAAGCAAGGCTGGAAAGGGAGAAAGGGCCAGAAAAACCCCGAGTCCGGTGGCAATTCCCTTTCCCCCTTTTAACTTGAGGAAAATTGGGTAGAGGTGACCGAGGAAAGCGGCTAAAGCAATGGCGCCGATCCAGAAAGAAGAAGCAACATATCCTTTGGCCAAAGCGACAGGGATTAATCCTTTCAATACATCACCAGTTAAAGTAATAATCCCTAACTTCTTCCCCCCTGTCCGAAATACATTTGTAGCCCCAATGTTTCCACTTCCCTGGGTACGTGGGTCAATACTACCGAATGCTTTAGCTACGATTACTCCCGTAGGAATGGATCCTAATAAATAAGCCAAAATAAGAAAAAAGAAAATCATGAGGGAACCCCCTAAGCATGTTATTTATTTTAACTTATTAAAATTGCTCATATTTATTAATAGCCCTATTATTTTTTTGGAGGAAACCTGTCCAATAAATTTTAGGGTTGACAGCTTTTTTCCCTTTAGTTATTATAAAACCCTCTTAAAGAAAAGAGAAGGAGGTTATTAAAATTCGGCAGATTCTTATCCTTCTTGGATTAACTATATCGCTCCTGAGCGGATGCAGTGGTTTCTCTTTTATTATGGAAAAGAACACTCCCCCTCTTTCTCTATCTTCGCCTCCTAAAAATAACTTTGAAATTTACCAAGAAGAGAAAAAAACTGGCCATTGGACCGAGATGGTAAAGACAAACCCATCATCCCAGGCAGAAATTGAGCAAATTTTAGACCTATCCTTTGAGCTGGCATTAAAAGACTTCCCTATAGAGGAAAGTAACCTTCTTCCTTCAGAATATGAGCTCTTTTCCTTCGTAGATCCATTACTTACCCCAGAAGAACTTTATTTTTCGGAAATTCGAGAAGTTTTTCCTCCTAAGGCATCACTTCCATCAGGAACTAAGAAAAAAGAGAGAAAACATAATCTCCGCGAGGAGATCTCATTGGCCGCCGAAGATATAGAGGAAATAAAGCCATATTACTTCTCTTTTAATAATCTTCTTCAAGAGCCTAAGCCGGCTCTTGATCCTGTGGGAGATTTTTATCCTTCAGAAAATTTTGCTTTAGAAAGTCTGCCGCCAGACCCAAATAAAGAAGAAAGAGGAAAGTCATCTACTGAACAATCCACATCTATAGCTACCCTTTTTCCTTCTGTTCTTCATGGAAAAGTTAAAGATTTCATAAATTATTTTCAAAATAAAGCGGATTCCTTTTTTAGCAAAGCCCTGGCCCGCTCGCAGGCCTATGAAGAAATGATGAAGAGAATCTTCCGGGAAAAGAATCTACCCGAGGAATTATTTTACTTGGCCTTAATTGAATCTGGTTTTAATCCTTTTGCCGTCTCCCGCGCCCAAGCCACCGGCATATGGCAGTTTGTCTCCAGAACAGCCAAGAGGTTCGGATTGAGAGTTGATAAATGGGTTGATGAACGTCGTGATCCAGAAAAATCAACTTATGCAGCCGCGGAATACTTAAAGCAACTATACGAAATGTTTAACTGCTGGGAATTAGCCGCGGCCAGTTATAATGCCGGCGAAGGAAAAATCTTGAAGGCTATGAAAAAAACGCAAAGCCAAGACTTCTGGCAGATCGCCCAACACAGATATTTAAAAGCGGAGACCAAAAAATATGTACCCATGTTCTTAGCCGCCATGCTTATTGCTAAAGAGCCAGAAAAATATGGATTTTCCAATGTTCCCTATCATCCTCCCTTAAATTATGAAAAGATTATAGTGCCGCCCTCTACCAGCTTGGCTTGGATTGCCAAGATTTCGGAAACAGATTTGGCGGAATTAAAAGCTCTTAATCCTTCTCTAAAATTAGATAAAACTCCTCCCCAAGGGGATTTTGAAATTAAGCTTCCCCTGGGGAAAAAGGAAGTTTTTGAAAGAAACATTGCTGTTCGCCAGAAGTTGGTTGCTTTGGGCAACCAAAAGCACCGCGTCCGTTATGGAGAAAATTTAGCGGGTATTGCTCGCAAATATAGAATAAATATAAATCAGCTTTGCGAACTTAACGGCCTAAACCCCAAGGATAAGATAAAACCCGGCTTAGAACTTTTGCTTCCGCCATAGAGACCCAACGAATTACCATAATCAGCCATGATCGAGATCAATTCCGCATTAAAACAAATTTTGGAACAGATTCCTATTTTGGGGAAAGAACGCATTAGCATTCTTTCTGCTTTGGGAAGAATATTAGCCGAAGATATAGCTGCCCCTCGCCATATCCCCCCTTGGAACAACTCAGCCATGGACGGCTATGCAGTCAACTGGGCAGATATTAAGGGGGCTTGCCCAGATAGGCCCATTATTTTAAGAGTTATAGCTGACCTTCCTGCCGGCCAGATATTTAAGGGGCGCGTTGGGGAAAAAGAAGCTGTGCGCATTATGACGGGGGCACCAATCCCGGAAGGAGCAGATACGGTCGTGCCTGTGGAAGATACGGAAAAAGCCGGCGAGGCGGTAAAAATTCTAAAGGAAACTCCTCCCGGGAAAAACATCCGTCTGGCCGGGGAGGATGTTAAACAGGGAGAGGAAATTTTATCCTCGGGAACTATTCTCCAGCCGGCTCATATTGGCATGTTAGCTTCTTGCCAAAGAGCTTTTGTTTATGTCTATCAGAAACCCCGCGTAGCTATTTTATCCACGGGAGATGAATTAATAGAAATTGATGAACCCTGGACGGAGGGGAAGATAGTAAACAGTAACGCCTATTCTATTGCTAGCCAAGTTAAAATGTGCGCCGCGGAACCTATCATATTAGGAATTGCCCAAGACCGCCTGGAAGATCTCCTAAATAAAATTCAGCAGGGTCTTCTGGCCGATATCTTAATTACTTCCGGAGGCGTATCTGTTGGCGACTATGATTTAGTAAAGGATATGTTGCGAAAATTGGGGCAAATTAATTTCTGGAAAGTAGCCATGCGTCCGGGCCAGCCATTGGCCTTCGGTTTAGTCTCCGGCAAACCCCTTTTCGGTCTCCCCGGAAATCCTGTCTCATCCATGGTTTCTTTTGAGCAATTTGTGCGCCCAGCAATATTAAAAATGGCGGGCCATACTAAAATTTTTCGACCAACTATCTTAGCTGAATTAGGCGAGGATTTAGAAAAGAAAGCCGGCCTTACGCATTTTCTCCGCTGTCGCTTATTACGAGAAAATGATAAAATAATAGCCACCACTACTGGCGAACAAGGGTCAGGTATACTCTCTTCTATGGTAAAGGCTCAAGGTTTGATCGTCCTTCCGGCCGAGCTAACCAAAGCTCGGACGGGCCAAAAAGTAAAAGTGATGCTCCTGGATCAAACTTTCTTTTCGGATACCGCCCCAAACTATCTAAGCTAAAAAATAAGGAAAAATTTGTTGATCTATTTGCCCACTTAAGTTATAAAGATATTTAAAGCTCCTTGCTCTTCTCTGAGAAGAAGAGCTATCGAACCCAAAAGGAGGAAAAATAATTGAGACGCTACGAAACTATTTTTATTACCCTACCCGATCTTTCCGAAGAAGACCAAGCTGCCTTGCAAGAAAAAATACGGTCCTTAATCTCCGCTCATAAAGGGGAGATCATTAATTTAGAGGATTGGGGCATAAAAAAATTAGGCTATGAAATTAGGAAAAATAAAAACGGGCGCTATTATTTCTTAGATTATCGGGCAACTGCTGACCTGGTGCGGGAAATTGAAAGGAATTTCCGGCTGAATGATCGCGTCCTGAAATATCTTACGGTTAAAGCTCAGCGGCCAACTAAAACAGCCTCCCCATCAGCCCCCAAAGAAACTCCTCCACCACCAAAAGGAATGGAGGCTAAAAATCCGGAACAGACTACTGAAGGAGACCTAACATGAAAGCCCCAGTAAAGAAAAAGCGGCCCTTTCAACGCCGGAAAGTCTGTGTCTTCTGCGCGGATAGCAACATGAAGATAGACTATAAAGATGTAAAAACTCTTTCCCATTTTGTTACCGAACGAGGCAAGATTCTTCCCCGAAGAATATCGGGGAATTGTGCTAAACACCAGAGGGAGCTAACCACCGCCATAAAGCGGGCGCGTAATATAGCGCTTATGCCCTTTACCGTGGTAAGTTCCTAATTTTTTCCGAAAAGCTCGCTTGGGGCGACACAGCCAGTTTCTTTCAAAATTACATTTTTAATGCGTCTTGACTATGCGCTCTCCGTGTTTTTGATAATCTGGCGCATAGTCCGGGTGAGCAGAAAGAAACTGGGGCTACGTCCCTAAAATAAAGTGCTAAAATCCTATCCCACCTTCCCCCCAATGGAGAAGAAAGATAGGATGCGGGGTCTGAGAGGATTCAATAGGCCTGAAAGTACATTAAAGGATATTTTCTCCTTTACAGTTTAAAGAGGAGGATAAAATGGAAGTAATTTTATTAGAGAATGTTCCCTCATTAGGAAAAGCTGGCGATATTGTCCAGGTAGCGGTAGGGTATGGGAGAAACTTTCTCGTTCCCAAGAAATTAGCAATGGAGGCGACACCGCAGAATATTAGGATTTGGGAACAGCAACGAGAGGTTTTCCGGCATAAAAAAAGCAAAGAATTGGAACGTGCTCGTGAAGAAGCCCAAAGAATAGAGAGCATTTCCTTTACTATCCGCCGCACGGCCGGGGAAAGTGAAAAACTTTTCGGTTCCGTTACCTCCCTTGATTTGCAAAAGGCGCTACAAGAAAAGGGTATCGTTGTTGACCGCAAAAAAATTCTTTTGCCGCATCCCTTAAAAAAGCTGGGATCTTATTCAATCCCTATAAAGCTTCATCCGGAAGTTACAGCCCAGATGAATATCCAAATAGTATCCGATAAAGCTCAGGAGTCCGAAAATAAGGCTTAGAAAAGCGGCTCTTTAAAAATCTAATGAGGTAGAGATGAATGTCTTAATGCAGCGGCTCCCGCCTCAAAATTTAGAGGCGGAAGTTTCCGTATTAGGCGGTATTCTTTTAGAAAACGAAGCCCTAAATCAAGTGCTGGAGATTTTACAAACCGGTGATTTTTACCGCGAAGCGCACCGCAAGATTTTCTCAGCCATGATCCAGCTTTATGAGCGTAATGAACCTGTTGATTTGATTACCCTCTCCGAAGTCTTAAAGAAAAAAGATGAATTAGAGGCCGTGGGGGGCCTGGAATATTTGAATCAACTGGTGAATAGTGTACCTACGGCCGCTAATATTGCCTATTATGCTAATATAATAAAAGAAAAAGCTCTCCTTAGAAAGCTCATCCAGCGGGCTACAGAAATTATCAACGAAGGATATGGGAATTCTGGAGATATAAATGAATTTTTAGACCGGGCCGAACGTCTCATCTTTGAAATATCAGAAGATCGGGTGCGTCCCTCATTCTACTCTTTAAAAGAAATCCTAAAATCTAGTTTCAAAACCATTGAAAAATTATATGAGAAAAAACAAATTATTACTGGCGTACCCACTGGATTTACCAAGCTGGATGAATTAACCTCTGGTCTGCAGCCCTCTGATCTGATCATTGTAGCTGGCCGGCCCTCTATGGGGAAAACTACTTTTGCTCTTAATATTGCTCAGCACGCTGCTATTGAGGCAGGTATTACCTGCGCCATCTTCTCTTTAGAAATGGCCAAAGAACAGTTAGCTCTGCGCATGCTCTGTTCGGAAGCCAAAATAGATGCCCACCGCTTGCGGGGGGGCTTTTTAAGCGAAAATGATTGGCCCAAACTAACGAGAGCGGCTGGAAAACTTTCGGAGGCCCCTATTTTCATTGATGATACACCCGCTATTTCTGTATTAGAGATGCGCGCTAAGGCGCGCCGCTTAAAGTCCGAGCATAATTTAGGCTTAATTGTCGTAGATTACTTGCAGCTCATGCGCGGCCGAACAGATTCAGAGACGAGAGAACAGGAGATTTCCGATATATCCCGATCGCTAAAAGCCCTAGCCAAAGAGTTAAATATCCCCGTAGTCGCTTTATCTCAATTAAATAGGCGGGTAGAAGATCGCGGCGATAAACGGCCGCAGTTAGCTGACCTAAGAGAGTCGGGAGCCATAGAGCAGGACGCTGATGTGATTATTTTCCTTTATCGAGATGAAGTATATAATCGCTCAGAGGATAATCCTAATAAAGGGAAGGCTGAAATTATAATTGGTAAACAAAGGAACGGACCAACGGACAAATTCGAGTTGGCTTTTATAGATAAATATACTTGTTTCGAAAATCTTTCTCCATTAAAAGAAAATTAGGAATACCTATAACTTTTTGATTTTTTTCTAAAAATAGTTATTCACAGCTGTTGATAACTTTGTTAATTTCTTTTACCCTTTAAAAAATTATGAAAGAAGTCTGGAATAAAGTTTTAGCTTTAGTGAGCGAAAAAATTAGCGAAAAATCTTTTGATATATGGCTCAAACCTTTGCACCTCAAGCAGATGGGTCAAAATACCGTGGAAATAGAGGTACCCAATAAATTCTTTAAGGATTGGGTAACAGACAACTATTTGGTTCTTATAAGAGAGGCGTTGCAGCAGGTAACTAATAGAACTTATTCTTTAAACATTTCAATAAAAGAAAACCAGGAAATTAAAACAGATTACGACCAAGTTGAAACTTTTCCCTCCCCCAAGCCTATAGCGCCTCCCTTAAGAGACGATGGCTTAAATCCAAATTACACATTTGAGTCCTTTGTGGTCGGCTCCTGTAATCAATTCGCCCACGCGGCCGCCTTGGCGGTAGCTAATGTTCCCGCGAAAAATTATAATCCCCTTTTTATTTACGGGGGCGTGGGCTTAGGTAAAACTCATCTGCTTAATGCCATTGGCAATAGGATTGTGCAAAATGATCCTTTGCTCAAAGTATGTTATATTTCCTCAGAAAAATTTACTAATGAGCTGATAAATTGCTTAAAATATGAAAAAATGACCGACTTTAGGAACAAATACAGGAATAAAGATGTCCTTTTACTTGACGATATTCAATTTTTAGGCGGCAAAGAAAGAACCCAAGAAGAATTTTTCCATACATTTAATTCCTTGTATGATTCCCACAAACAGATAGTCATAACCAGTGATAAATTACCAAAAGATATACCAGGATTAGAAGAGCGATTACGTTCCCGCATAAGCTGGGGCCTTATTGCCGACATTCAACCGCCAGATATAGAAACAAAAGTCGCCATTTTAAGTAAAAAAGCAGAATATTTTAATATATCTCTTCCCAATGAAGTAGGCCTATTCTTAGCCTCAAATTTGGGATCAAACATAAGAGAATTAGAGGGGGCTTTGACGCGCTTGCGCGCTTATTCTTCCCTTACCGGCCAGGAAATAAATATTTTTATGGCCAATGAAATATTAAAAGATCTCCTTCAGGATCGCCAAAAGATTATAAGTATTGAAAATATCCAAAAATGTGTGGCGAATTTTTATAATTTGAAAATTTCTGATTTAAAATCTAATAAGAAATTAAAGGTTTATACGCTGCCGCGGCAGATTGCTATGTACCTTTGCCGAAATTTAACCAAGGCTTCTTTTCCCGAAATTGGCAATAAATTTGGGGGTAAAGATCACTCAACCGTCATCCATGCCTGTCGCCAAATTGAAAAAAAAATTCAACAAGATGCTGAAATAAAAAATATTATTGATACTCTAAAAGGCGACCTCCAAAAATAGTGTCAATAATAATCTAAAATCCTGTTAATGATTTGTGGATAAAATTATGGTATGTCTTGTGGATAAAATTATCCACATATTTTTCACTTATTTTTTTACTGGTACTTTTATTAAAAGTCCTTGAAATTTAAATTTTTTTTTGATATTATGAACTATAAAACATCGATTAATAATATTACTATATGTATCTTTTAAAAAAATAGGAGAAGTATATGGAGTTCATAATTGAAAAGGAAATTCTAACTAAGGGACTACATAGAGTGCAAGGGATAATAGACAAAAAAGGTATTATGCCCATATTGCTTAATGTGCTTATAGAAGCTAAAGGAAAAGAAATAGTTATTACGGCTACAGACTTAGAAGTTGGGTTCAAAGAAAGTCATGCTGCGGAAATAAAAAAAGAAGGAAAAATAGGTATTTTAGGAAAAAAATTATTTGAAATAGTAAAAGAATTACCCGAAAAAATAATTTCTATAAAATTAAAAGAAAATTTCTGGGTGGAGATAAAAAGTGGTAAATCAATATTTAACATTATGGGAGTTGAGGTGGAAAAATATCCTTCTCTACCCAGCTATGAAAAAGAAGTAGATTTTGTTGAAGCGCCAAATAAGCTAATAAATGAAATGATAAATAAAACAATTTTTGCTGTGTCGAATGATGAATCGAGAAGAAATTTATTGGGAGTTTTCATGGCCCAGGAAATCAAAGAAGAAAAAAAATTTTTGCGCATGGTGGCCACTGATGGATATAGATTATCGATGATAGATCGACAAATAGATAACGAAATTAAAGGAATAGATAAAGGTATTTTGCTGCCTAAAAAAGGCCTATGGGAATTGTCCAAAATATTAGATGAAGATGGGGAAAAAATTTTAGTTAGCGTAAAAAATAATAATTTTATAATAAAAAATGGAAAAAAAACTTTAGTAATTCGTCTTTTAGATGCTGATTTTCCAGATTATAGACAAGTAATTCCAGAAAAAACAAAGATAAGTATTTGCTTAAAAAGGATTGAATTTTTAGAGTGTTTAAAAAGAGTATCGGTTTTAGCTAGCGAAAAATCAAAAGGCGTAAAATTTAGCTTGAGCAACAAAATTATGGAGCTATCCACGTATAACCCAGAAATCGGGGAAGCGAAAGAAGAAATTCCCGCAGAATATAAAGGAGATGATTTAAGCGTTGGGTTTAACGCCAAATTTGTTTTAGAAGCCTTAGATAATTTTGAGAGTGACGATGTAATTATAGCTATGGAAGATCCAAATAGTCCGGCAATATTTAGGCCCGTGGGAGATGATCTGCATAAATGCGTTATAATGCCCATGCGTTTTTAAATTTGAAAGAGGGGAAAAAGATATAGAAGAGTATGGAAAAGAATAAATCGCTCCCAGAAAAAAGTAACGAATATACCGCTAATAATATAAAAGTTCTCCAGGGATTGGAAGCGGTGCGCAAAAGACCGGCCATGTACATTGGCAGTACGGGAAGTAGTGGTTTGCATCATTTAGTTTATGAAGTAGTGGACAATTCCATAGATGAGGCTCTCGCGGGATTTTGCAATAAAATTGACGTCATTATCCATGAAGATAATAGTGTTACCGTTGAAGATAACGGAAGAGGTATTCCAGTCGATATACATAAAGAAGAAGGTAGGCCGGCCGCCGAAGTAGTCATGACTACGCTGCATGCGGGAGGAAAATTCGATAGTGATAGTTATCAATATGCTGGAGGTCTGCATGGTGTAGGAGTTTCCGTGGTCAACGCCCTTTCCGAATATTTAGAATTAGAGATTTGGCGAGATGGACAAGTATATTTTCAGCGATATGAAAGAGGGAATCCGGTTACTCCTTTGGAAACACTGGGCAAGACGAAGAGACGGGGAACAAAGATAAAATTCCGTCCCGATGCCGAGATTTTTGAAAGCCTTGATTTTAGTTTTGATATTCTTTCGCAAAGATTAAGGGAGCTCTCTTTCTTAAATAGTGGGATTAAAATTACCATTGCGGATGAGCGGGCAGACAAGAAACAAGAATTTCAGTATAAAGGGGGCATAGTCTCTTTCGTAGAATACTTAAATAAGAATAAGACTACCATTCATCCCAAGCCCATTCACTTGCAGGGCGAAAAAGAAGGGATTTATATCGACATTGCCCTACAATATAACGATGGTTATACGGAAAACATTTTCTCTTTTGCCAATAATATTAATACTCATGATGGAGGGACGCACTTAGTTGGTTTTAAGTCCGCACTGACGCGCACCATAAATAATTATGGACAGAGCAATAATCTTTTAAAAAATTTAAAAATCTCCCTCTCTGGAGACGATACGCGGGAAGGCTTGACTGCTGTAATAAGCATCAAGCTGCCCAATCCGCAGTTTGAGGGACAGACTAAAGCACGGCTCGGCAATAGCGAGATTAAAGGAATAATCGAAGCCTTTGTAAATGAAAAGTTGAGCACATATTTTGAGGAAAATCCCGGGGTGGCCCGGAAGATCTTGGAAAAAGTAATAGAAGCAGCGCGCGCCCGCGAAGCAGCCCGCAAAGCGAAAGAATTGACCAGGCGCAAAGGATATTTGGATAATGATTCCTTGCCCGGAAAATTAGCTGATTGCCAAGAGCAAGACCCGCGGGAGAGCGAGATTTTTATAGTAGAAGGCGACTCGGCTGGCGGCTCAGCCAAACAAGGCCGGGACCGGCGGACCCAAGCCATATTACCCTTGCGCGGCAAAATTCTGAATGTGGAAAAAGCCCGGTTTGATCAAATGCTGGCCAATCAGGAAATAAAAACTTTAATTACCGCCTTAGGAGCTGGCGTTGGGGAGGATAAATTTGACATTGAAAAATTGCGCTATCACCGCGTTATTATCATGACCGATGCAGATGTGGACGGCTCGCATATTCGCACCCTTTTGCTCACGCTCTTCTATAGGCAAATGTTTCCGCTCATCGAGCGCGGGCACCTATATATAGCGCAACCGCCTCTTTATCGGGTAAAAAAAGGAAAAGAACCGCCCAAATACTTACGCAGTGAAGAAGAATTAGAAGATTATCTATTAGAAAAGGGAATAGAAAATCTAAATTTAATGGCCGGCGGAAATAAGAACGGCCTGGTGGGCAAAAGTCTTTTAGAAGTCATCAAAAAGGTTATCCGGCAAGAAAAAATCCTGGCCCGCTGGGTCAGAAGGCAGATGGATGCCGATCTAATTTTAGCTTTTGCCCAAATTGAAAATTTTAATAAAAATATTATGAAATCAGAAGCAAACCTTAAAGCAGTAATTGCTGAGGCTCGCCAGCTCTTAAAAAAGATGGATAAAGAGGCCGAGATAATCTTAGAAAAAGATATGGAACATGGTACCTATAATATCAAATGTTTTTTAAACAATAATGGTGCCCGGCGGGAAACTATTTTTGATGCGGAATTAGTTAGCTCTCCTCAGTTTGAGGAACTAAGAAAAATTTGTCAGCAGCTCAAATCTTTGGGACAACCACCTTTTATCTTGAAAGTGGGCGAGGAGGAGAAAAAAATAGAAAGTTTTGCCGCTTTAATTCAAGAAGTTATGAATCAGGGCAAGAAGGGTGTGGAGATTCAACGATATAAAGGTTTGGGAGAGATGAATCCCGAACAGCTCTGGGAAACGACCATGAATCCGGAAACCCGCACCCTGCTCCAAGTAAAAGTGGAAGATGCTATTAAAGCAGATGAGATATTTACTGTACTTATGGGCGACCAAGTTGAACCTCGCCGAGAGTTTATCCAACGACATGCCTTGACCGTAACGAACCTCGATATTTAATAATCCGGTCATTAACTTTTATTAAATTTTAAGCAATAGAGGGATACTTTAACTATGGCCATGGCAAATTTTCAAAACCGCTTACCTGTGAAATTAGAAGAAGAAATGCAGAAGTCCTATATGGATTACGCCATGTCGGTGATTATCGGGCGAGCTCTCCCCGATGTCCGCGATGGCTTAAAGCCTGTGCATCGCCGGGTGCTTTATGCCATGTATGACTTAGGTAATGATTGGAATAAACCCTTCAAGAAATCGGCCAGAATTGTAGGTGATGTAATTGGAAAATATCATCCGCATGGGGACATGGCCGTTTATGATGCCTTAGTGAGAATGGCCCAAGATTTTTCTCTGCGCTACCCTTTGATCGAGGGGCAAGGAAACTTTGGTTCTATAGATGGGGATCCACCGGCAGCCATGCGATATACAGAAGTGCGTATGGCCCGCTTAGCTGGTGAGCTCCTGGCCGATATTGAGAAAGAAACTGTTGACTTTGGGCCTAATTATGATGGTACTTTAAGCGAACCTGCTGTTTTGCCAGCCCGTTTTCCGAATCTCTTAGTTAATGGATCCTCAGGAATAGCCGTGGGTATGGCGACCAATATTCCGCCGCATAATCTGACGGAAGTAATCAATGCTACCATAGCGCTCATTAACAATCCGGAGATATCGATTGAGGAATTATTAAAAATTATTCCCGGTCCGGATTTTCCCACGGGCGGTTTTATCTTGGGTAGGGGAGGCATAAGGGAAGCATACCTTTCGGGCAAAGGAATTATTCAATTAAGGGCGCGCGCGCTCATTGAGCGGCAAAAGAGAACGGAAAAAGAGTCCATAGTTATTACCGAGCTACCTTATCAGGTAAATAAAGCAAAGCTTTTAGAAAAGATAGCTGAGTTAGTCCAAGAGAAGAAAATAGAGGGCATTGCCGATTTGCGCGATGAATCTGACCGGGAAGGATTGCGCGTGGTCATAGAGCTCAAAAGAGATGCCGTAGCGCAGGTCATCCTCAACCAACTTTTCAAAAACACCCAAATGCAAATTACCTATGGCATAATCTTTTTAGCCATCGTCCATGGGCAGCCGCTCCTTTTAAACATCAAAGAATTATTGCAGGAATTTATCAACCATCGGCGCGAAGTAGTTACCCGCCGCACGAAATTTGAACTGGCCAAGGCTGAAGCCAACGCCCATATCTTAGAAGGGCTAAAGATCGCCTTGGATAATTTAGATAAGGTTATTAATCTTATTCGCTCATCTAAAACGCCCAAGGAAGCAAAAGAGAGTCTGATGAGCCGTTTGGGCCTTTCCGAGGCCCAGGCTACAGCCATCTTAGAAATGCGCCTGCAGCGTTTGACCAACATGGAACGGGAAAAGATAAACGAAGATTATCGAGAGGTGATCAAGCTTATTGCCCGGCTGCGGGAAATTCTAAGCCACGAAAGACTTTTGCTCAATTTAATAATTGAAGAATTGCAAGAGATAAAAGAAAAGTACGGTGACGAGCGGCGCACAGAGATAGTGGAAGAAGCTTTGGATATCAGCCTGGAGGATTTAATCGTCGAAGAAGATATGGTGGTCACGGTCAGTCATTCAGGCTATATTAAGCGCAACGCCATCAGCCTTTATCGCAGCCAAAAGCGGGGCGGCCGCGGGAAAATGGGTATGACCACTAAAGAAGAGGACTTTGTGGAACATCTCTTTGTCGCTTCCACGCATAGCTATATTCTTATTTTTACAGACGCGGGCAAAGTTTATTGGTTAAAAGTCCATGAAATTCCCCAAGGGGGAAGATTAGCGCGGGGAAAGGCTATCGTTAATTTGCTCAACCTTGCTCCCGAAGAGAAGATTACGGCTATCTTACCCGTAAAAGAATTCATCGAAGGCAAGTACGTCTTCATGGCTACTAAACAAGGCATAGTAAAGAAGACGGATCTTTTGGCTTACAGCCATCCCCGTTCCGGAGGGATCATTGCTTTATCTTTAGACCAAGGAGATGAATTAATAGCCGCCGGTCTAACCGACGGAGCCAAAGAAATTCTTTTGAGTTCGCGAGAAGGGAAAGCTATCCGGTTTGCCGAAGAAGAAACTAGACCTATGGGGCGCACAGCGCGAGGCGTAAAGGGGATAGAGCTGAGCCCAGGGGATTATTTAGTATCCATGGACATAATAAATCCTGAGCTTAAAGGAGGGACGATCCTCTCCGTAACGGAAAAGGGCTATGGCAAAAGGACTCCTATAGAAGAATATCCCAGGCAAAGTCGGGGAGGGAAGGGAGTAATCACCATTAAGACCACTCCGCGTAACGGGAAATTAGTAGGAGTGCAGCAGATAATTGAGCAAGATGAAGTCATGCTGATAACTGACCGAGGCAAAATAATCCGCTTGTCTGGAGAGGATATATCCGTGATTGGCCGAAACACTCAAGGAGTTAAACTCATCGACTTAGAGAACGGCGAGCGGGTAATGGCCGTCACCAGATTGGCGGAAAAAGAAGAGGAAAAGGAAGAGGCTCTGGGCGAGAACTTTGGAGAACCAGAAGGGGAAGTTGAAGAATAGGCGATGAGCTCAGGTGCTGAATTAAAGGTAGGTGTTATCGGGGCGGGAAGTTGGGGAACAACCCTCGCCAACCTGTTAGCGGAAAAAATTTCCTGCGTGGAACTTTGGGTTTTCGAGGAAGAGTTATTCAAAATTCTTTGCGCAAAAAGGGAAAATACTTATTTCCTCCCAGGACTGGCTCTGGCGGCGAACATTTCCTTCACCCAATCAATTTCCCAGGCTTTTTCTGATAAAGACGTCTTGGTGTGCGCGCTTCCTTCGCACGCCGTAAGGGCTGTTTTCAGAGAAGGGGGTGCTTTTTTGCGGAAAGGGGCTTTAATTGTTAGCGCCACCAAAGGCCTGGAGGAAGAGACTTTTAAAACGGCAACGCAAATAATAAGAGAAGAATCAGGCCCAACAAAAAAGCTCAAAATCGCCTGTCTCTCCGGACCAAGTTTCGCCCGCGAAGTAAGCCGCAAAATTCCCACGGCAGTTGCGGCAGCAGCTTCCCAGGCCGAAGTAGCATCCCAGGTGCAGGCGCTTTTTACTCGGCCCTATTTTCGGGTCTATACGAATGATGATCTGATCGGGGTGGAGTTAGCGGGGGCAGCGAAGAACGTTATGGCGATAGCCGCGGGAGTCTCTGATGGCCTGGGATTAGGCCATAGTTCCCGGGCTGCCTTAATAACTCGAGGTCTGGCCGAGATGACCAGACTGGGAGTAAGCATGGGGGGTAAGGAAAAAACTTTTTTTGGATTGGCCGGCTTGGGTGATTTAGTATTAACTTGTACTGGTGATTTGAGTCGCAATCGCCAAGTGGGGATAGAAATTGGTCGGGGGCGACCCTTAAAAGACATTTTAGGCGGCATGAAAATGGTGGCCGAAGGTCTGCGGACAACAAAAGCTTTGCGCGATTTGGCCCAGAACTTAAACATAGAAATGCCCATTACAGAGAAGATTTATGAAATTATCTATGAGGGAAAGAAGCCGTACCAGGCAGTAGCCGAGTTGATGAACCGCCTTCCCCGTTCAGAATAAAGACAAGTAGGTCAAATTATTAAGGGAAAAATTTTCAGGAAGGAAAATCAGCACAGAGATGGCGGAGCAATCTGCGCAGGAGCGATTGCCGGGCAAAAGATGGGCCAGAGATCTTTCCCTCCCTTTCCCAGAAAACAGTCTTATTCTCCAAATTCCAAAGAGTTAATTTTATTCTAATATAACAATATCCCTGGCGGTAAGTGGGCAAAAAGATATATTCATCATGCGTTCCCTGCCATGCAGGAAAACCCGCCGAACCGATGGCCGAAGCTTCTTGGGCATATTCTAAGATAGAACCTTTTAGTAAAAAATTGGTGGCTAATCTCTCGGGCAGATTATTAGCTTCTAAAATGGCCAGAGAAGAAGTAGCCGGAATGGCCCAATGCGGGGGCCAAATAAGAGAAAATCCTTTCTCTTGCAAAAGATCATGTAGGCTTTGGGTAAGAATTTTCCCAGATTCCGGAAAGCCCGGGGCATCAAGAGCCGGGGCGATAGCCAAGGGAGAAGATTTAAGATTAAAGGAGGAATACGTCCCTGGCGGTTTTTCTAAGGCGAGCTGATAAAGACAGCCCCCTAAACAAAGAAAGAAGATTAGGCCGCATAGGAATAAAAGAGGCCACGACCTCTTGCTGCTTTTAAAGAAATTCGTTAAAATGCAAATCATGAGCAAAACCTTTATTTTATTAGAGTAGAAAACAGAGATCCTGTCAAGGGAGGGAAGAGGATGCCCATTTACGAATTTCTTTGCCAGGATTGCGGGAAGATATCGAGCTTCTTAGTCCTGAACATCCGGACGCCTTTTTCGCCAGAGTGTAAAAAGTGCCAAGGTAAAAGAATGACCCGCCTTATCTCGCGCGTGGCCAGAATTCGGTCCGAGGAGAGTCGGCTGGAGTCTTTGGCAGATCCCAGTAAATTTAGTGATCTGGATGAACGTGATCCCGCGAGTATGGCGCGCTGGATGAAAAAAATGGGCAAGGAGTTAGGAGAAGAGTTAGGAGAAGATTTTGATGCCCTGGTGGATGAAGCCATGGAAGAAGAAGTAAAAGGCAGAGAAGAGGCTGCTGAAAATAAAGGAGAAGAAATTTAATGTTTAAAAGGAGGAAATTATGCCCCAAACATTCATAAATGGGTTTGATCTTTACTACAATATTTATGGCAGCGGGCCACCGATTATATTTATCCATGGCTTGGGCATGGATCAGAGCATGTGGGATTTACAGATACCCCAGTTTTCTCCTCATTACCAAGTCATTCTCTATGACCTCCGCGGCCATGGAGCCTCAGAGAGCCCGCCCCATCCTTATTCTATGGAACTCTTCGCTGATGATCTCCATTTATTTCTGCGCTTCTTAGGTTTGAAAAAAGCTATTATCTTGGGTTTATCTTTAGGGGGCAGGATCCTTTTGAAATTTGCTCTGAAATACCCCGAAGAGATTAAAGCTCTCATTTTATGCGATGCCCAGAGCGAGACCCCCGAGGAGAGCAGACAGCGTTTCCAATGGTTAGCCGAGATGGCGCAGAAAGAAGGCATGGCGAAGACGGCCGAGGCTTACTTTGCCCTGCCCTTGTTTCAAACCTTAGCAACTAAAAACCCCGCCAGGCTGCAGCGTGAAAAAGAGCGGTTTATGAAAACTTCTTCCCTTGGTTTTGCGCAGTCCTGCTTAGCCATAGCCCAGATGGAACCGCTTACAGGTTTATTAGACCAGATAAAGGCACCCACCTTAGCTTTAGCTGGAGAGTGGGATACACCTTATCTACCGTTCCTGGATATTTATGCTGCTCAAATTAGGAATTGTCAAAAGAGAATTATTCCCCAAGCTGGCCATGTAAGTAACCTAGAAAATCCCGCCGGCTTTGAGGAGGCCATAAAAGAATTCTTAGAGAAGCTGCCCCAAGGATAAAAATTTTCTGGCTAATTTATTTTTTGGCCCGCCAATATAAACGGAGAGGAGTGCCCAAGAAGCCGAATCGCTCCCGCAATTGGCGCAGAAGATAACGTTGGTAGGAAGTATCTACTTCTTCCGGCAGATTTGTAAAGATGACAAAAGTGGGCGGAGCTACTTCTACTTGGGTCATGTAGTAAAGTTTTACCACGCGGGTACCCGCCAAAGGGGGAGGGTATTTTTGCCCAATTTCTTTGAGCCATTTATTTAACTCTGCCGTGGGAATTCTTTTGCGATGCTCCGCAATTACTTGGCCCAAGAGTTTAAAAATTTTTTCCATTCCCTGGCCAGTAAGAGCAGAAGTAAATAGAACGGGCACATAGTCTAAGGTCTTCATTTCTTGATGAATCCGCTGCCGGTAACGCTGCTGGGCGTGGGCATCTTTTATTACTAAATCCCATTTGTTGACGACAAGAATCATGGCCCGGCCATTCTCCGCGGCGAACTCCGCAATGCGCATATCTTGTTCGGTTAACCCTTCCCAGCCGTCGATAGTGATCAAGGCTACATCGCAACGTTCTAAACTTCGCAAAGCCCGCAAAGTCATTATCTTTTCTAAACGCTTAGTTAACCTACTTCTGCGCTTGATCCCCGCTGTATCAATAAAAATATATTTTTGACCATCTTTGTAAAGGGGAGTGTCTAAAGCGTCCCGAGTTGTACCGGGCGTGGCATCCACAATGGCGCGGGGAGCACCCAGGAGCCGATTGAGGAGCGAAGATTTGCCTACATTTGGTCTACCCACAATAGCCACCCTAATTTCTTCTTCTCTCCTTTCTTCGGGAGAGATAGACGGAGGCAGTAAGCGAACCACTTCTTCCATTAGAGAGGGAATTCCCCGTCCGTGTTCGGCTGAAATCGCCTGGAGCTTGGCCACCCCCAAGCGATGAAAATCGAAGAGATTTTTTTCCTGACTTTCCGTGTCAATCTTATTAACTACATAGATAACGGGCTTAGCCACTTGGCGGAGATAATTGGCCACTTCTAAGTCAGCGTAAGTTAAACCCTCTTGGCCATCGAGGAGAAAAAGAATGAGATCAGCTTCTTCTATAGCTATTTCGGCCTGTTCCCGCACCTGCTTTTGTATTGACGCATTTGGGGCCGGCTCAAAACCTCCGGTATCAATTAAGATAAAAGAATGGTCAGCGAAAGTGGCCTCGCCATAAATTCGATCGCGAGTTACCCCAGGTTCGTCTTCCACGATAGCTTGACGTCTTCTGAGCAAACGATTAAAAAGAGTAGATTTTCCTACATTGGGGCGGCCGATTATGGCGATAATAGGCTTCATGTTAGTAAAAAGAGATTTAAGCTTTTTTAAGAGATATATCGATAGCTAATTTTTCGCCTAAAATGTTAAGTTCTTGGCGTAAAAAATCAGGAGATATTTCTTTCGGGACTTGAATGAGCATTTTCATGGTAAAAAGGGGAGTACCGCTTTCTGGAGATGGAATGGTTTTGGTATGCAGGTCAATTATATTAATATTTTTATCAGCCAGCAGCCGGGATATGTGGTAGACAATGCCCATACGGTCTAAACCAATAGTGGTCAATTCATAAGTTTCCCAAAGCTCCGCAGGCTTAGGAACAGCGCCCCTTTCTCCTAAGGGGGTGAGCAGAATAGAAAGATGTTTTTCCCATTCCAATCGTTTGCAGCCCAAGGAAAGGCGGAAGAAAAAATCTTCCCCACTACCCGAAAAAAGAATTAACA
>CAZAGD010000060.1:0-11512 GCA_964484485.1 uncultured Syntrophaceae bacterium | reverse complement strand
GGGAGCTCAGGAAAAATAATCCGGCTGATTCTGGATATGTGTTCCTCAACAAAAATTATAATAAATTAGATGCCAGGAATCTGATAAGAGCATTTTCTTCAGCACTTGAAAAAGCAAAAATTGAAAACTTTCGTTTTCATGATTTACGCCATACGTTCGCAACTCGCTTAGTACAAGCTGGGGTAGACATTTATAAGGTTCAAAAGCTGGGAAGGTGGAAAAGTATTTCTATGGTCATGCGGTATGCTCATCATTATCCAGAGAGTTTAAGGTCTGGCATTGAAGTCTTAGATGAAATTGAATAAAAATTTATCACAAATTTATCACATTGAAAATAAAAAAGGGGTACAAATTTTTTGTAACCCCTTGAAATCTTTGGTAGCGGGGCCTGGATTTGAACCAGGGACCTTCGGGTTATGAGCCCGACGAGCTACCAGGCTGCTCCACCCCGCGTCATTTTTAATTTTATATTAAATCAATATAAGCTAAGTGTCAAGACTATTTTCCAGCCCAGGCCCGGGGCTTTTTCGAGACAAATTTCTTCTCCATAAAAGCCCCGGGATTTTAAAATAAAAAAGGGGAATTTTAAAAAAGGACTGCTGGGAATTTATGCTTTACCAGCAGCTTTTCTTTTGGAAGCTTTGAGAGGATTGATTTCTTTGACCACCTCAGGAGTTTTTTCTTTAACCAGGTGGGTTGCTAAATTGCAGTCTCTACCAGACCACTTTGCTGCCGGATCTGGGCAGGCTACGCAGTATTCGCCAGCAGGGAATACCGCCACCCGCGCACAGCCGCGGCAGCGATCTACAATCGGATAGCATTTCCCTCCGTTGAAGGAGCACCCCTTTTTGGTCATAAAGGCGCACTCCTTCCCCACTTTGATAATTTCGCAAATCATTTTCCTAACCTCCTTAAAAAAATAATCAGGTCCAAGACCTGAAAATAATAACCTTTCCCCGTTATTATTTATCAGGGAAAGGTAAATAATCTTTATAATTATGTTATCCCTTCTTCTTTTATAAGTCAATATTTTTTTAAATTTAATATGTAATCCCTCACTGAAGGGCGGGTTACATATCATCTTCTTATTTCTTAGGGTAAGACTTTATGGCTGGCCAAGTTCGCCAATGGTTTGCCCCACAAATCTAATCTATTGTCCCTCTCGGAATTTTGTAACTCCCCTCTCCCCCTTTTAAATTAAGAGGGAAAAAAGGGGAGTTAAGGGAAAAGGGGGGTATAATTTAGTAAGCGACAAGCCTTTCTTTTCGCCAGCGGAGAAAGACGTGGTGAGGGATAACTAAAAATGGCTCCATGCCTCAGAATTTATTATTTCCAAATTTGCGGCCGAAAAAGCAAAATCTCCACCCTTCAGTAAGGCATTACTTTAATATTTCGAATTTAAAAATGGCAAATCTCCTCCCTTCGCTCCTTCATATTAAATTCACTTTTTCATGTTTGTCCATTGGGCAAACAAATTCAAGAAATGGATGAACCTGAAAAATTAAGAATTATTCTGCGGACACTTAATTTACACGATTATATCATATTCTGACGGATCAACTACGGCTTCGATTACTACTGGACTATTTCCCTCCAGGCTCTTTCTAAAAGCAATACGGAATTCTTCTTCATTCTGTACTGAAATTACTGGGGCTCCAAAGAAATTGTTGCTAGAAGCATAAGAATAATTAAAAAGATCTACCCCATACCGGTGATATTCTTTGCGCGCTTGTTTGACTTTGATCAAACTTAAAAAGCCATCTCTCAAGACTACAAAAACCACAGGTATTTTGAGACGCACGGCTGTATTGATCTCGCCCACCATCATTAGAAACCCCCCATCTCCCACACACGCCACCACTGGTCTATCACGCAGAATCAATTTGGTCGCTATCGCTGCTGGTATGCCAAAACCCATAGAGGACCAACCATTAGAAACAAGAAAATTCCCTGGGCCGCGCGTATCCCAGAGCTGACCAATTAAATGAGTATGCGCCCCCACATCGGCAACGAGAATACCATCGTTGGGAAGGATCTCTCTCATGGCCAACAAAACATGATGGGGAGAAAAATTTGCTTGGGGAGGAGTCAAAGCTTGGTAAAGCTTTTGCCGGTGCTTACGCAGAGCTTCCAAATCCCATTTATGCCGCAAGGGGGGTAGCTTCAGTAAAGCTTTTAAAGTCTCCCTGATATCCCCTACTATTTCACAGGCTAGGCGGTAATCAGAGTGGATGTCTGCCGCGACTGTATCTATATGAATAAGAGGAAGATCTTTGCGCAGCCAATCTTCATAGTTAAATTCCACCGGATCATAGCCAATGGCCATGACTAAATCTGCCGGTTTATAATATTCGGCCACAATGTCGCGCCGGGCTCTGCCTACAACTCCCACTAATGGCGATTCTGTTTCGCTTACCTGTCCTTTGGCCATTAAAGTTGTTACTACGGGAAGGCGATGTTTATTTATAAATTCCTGGAGTTCCTTGGTCGCTCCAGCCCGATTCATGGTCAAGCCTACAGCTACCAAGGGATATTTTGCCTGAGAGAGCAAATCCTCTACCTTCCTCAGCAGGCTTTCTTGAGGAGCTGGCAGAGTAGGAGGATTTAAAAAAAGTTCCTCTTTTTTTTCCGCGGAAAGTTCTTCGGCCATATCTTCGGGAAAATCCAGATGGACAGGACCAGGCTGTTCAGCCAAAGCAATCTCCACTGCTTTTTTAAGCGTCGAGTAAACCTGACCTGTTTTTAACTCCCCACTCCATTTCGTGATAGGCGCATAAAGTTTTTGATGATCTATGTGCATTTGCACCGTCCGGCCTTTCCAGAATTTTCCCATCTGGGCCGTAAAAGCTAACACTGGTACACGATCCAAAAAGGCATTACCCACGCCAGTGGTCATATTAGTAGCCCCAGGCCCTAAAGTAGAAAGACATGCTCCTGGCTTTTTAGTTAAACGACCATAAACGTCAGCCATGAATCCGGCACAAGCTTCATGAGTTACTAAAATAAACTCCACTTTGCTGCCATACATCGCCTCCAAAAATCGGGCATTTTGCCCCCCGGGGTATCCAAAAACATAACGGATTCCTAACTGCTCTAAAGCATCTACCACAATTTCTGCATTACTCCGCATAATTTAACCTCTCTTCATTTTTTAAATCTATTTACCACCCAACCATTGAACCAACGCAGCGGCCAGGCGATAAGCAAGCCCAAAGCTGCTCCTCCCAAGACATCCAAAGGATAATGAATTCCAATATAAACTCGGGAATAAGCTACCAAACTGGCGACGCCATAAAAAAAAATAGAAAACTCCTTAAGCGGCTTGGCCAGAAAAAAAGCTCCGGCAAAAATATTAACCGCATGAGCAGAAGGAAAAGAGTAAGAAGTGTTGCAATCCGTCAGCAAGCGCACTTCTAACAGAGTATGACAAGGGCGAATTCGCCCTATCAGTTCTTTAAGAAAACTACTGGAAAACTGGTCTGTAACCGTCAATGTTATTCCCATAAAGATTAAGAAAAAAATTCCTTCTTTTTTTTGGCGGTAAAGAACCCATACGGCCAGTCCTGCCAGAATAAAAATAAAATTTTTTAAATCGGTGATAAAAGGCATAAACCAATCAAAGAAGGTATTCTGGCTTTTTTGGTTTATGAGATAGAAAAGAAAAGTATCCACCGAAATCAAATGATTGCTCATGATAATTTGGATTAAAATCTTTCGCCAAAAATCTAATTTATTTTATAGAAAATTATCCCCCCTGTCTATTACTTTTCATAAATAGGCAATTTACTCTTTTATTAATGGGAGCATTAAATAAACGACATCTTCATGCGGGTTTCGGCAAGCCCCAAGGGCTTGCCCTGCGAGAAATTTAAAAAATCTCAAATGTAGGGCAAGGGCTTGTCCCTTGCCGCATTTGGTTTTATTTCTTATGTGTAATTACGACCCAATTTCATTGGGGAAACTCGATAAAGCCAGACCACGGAGTAAGATAAGAGTGATAACTGTAAATATTTAATTGCTCCGATTAATAGTGGAAACTATCTAAGAATGCCAAGCCAAGGCTACGCTAATTAAAAATTTCTTGCAACTCTTGGCTAAAGTCGATAGGATGATTTATTAATGGGAGCATAAAATAAACGACATCTTCATGCGTGGTTCGGCAAGCCCCAAGGGCTTGCCCTACGAGAAATTAAAAAAATCTCAAATGTAGGGCAAGGGCTTGTCCCTTGCCGCATTTGGTTTTATTTCTTATGTGTAATTACGACCCAATTTCATTGAGGAAACTCGATAAAGCCAGACCACGGAGTGAGATAAGAGTGATAACTGTAAATATTTAATTGCAATAATTAAACCACTTTGCCCCATGAATGAACAAAGGTCTCTAATTATTGTAGAAAACGTTTCCCTGTACCTTAAGGGTCTGCCAATATTAAAAGACGTCTCTTTTAATATTTCAGCAGGAGACTTCTTGGCTTTAATCGGCCCCAATGGATCTGGAAAAACTACCCTTATTCGCATCATCTTGGGTCTCCTTAAGCCCTCTACCGGACGAGTTTTCCTAATGGGCAAGCCTGTAGAGCAATTCCGACAATGGCAAAAAATTGGTTATGTTCCACAAAAAGCTACCCAATTTGATTCCTATTTTCCCGCCTCGGTCAAGGAAGTGGTGGCCATGGGGCTCCTTTCGCTAAAGAAATTCCCCCGCTTTATAACTTCCAAGGATGAAGCAGCCATCGATCAAGCTTTGGAAGCAGTGGATATGCAAGATTTGAAAAATCGCCGTATAGGCGAGCTCTCGGGCGGCCAACAACAACGTGTTCTTATTGCCCGGGCCATCGTCAATGGGCCAGATATTCTTTTTTTAGACGAACCGACTACAGGTGTGGATGCGGAAACTCAGACCCGTTTTTATGATATGTTAGCCGAACTCAACCTACGTCGGAAATTGACCATAGTACTTATTACGCACGACTTCGGCGTCTTGACCAAGCATGTTAATAAAGTAGCTTGTTTAAATCAGCGTTTATTTTTCCATGGGACGCACGCGGAATTTTGTAGCTCAGAGTTTGTCCAGGATCTCCTCCATGGAGAACATCATCTTATCTGCCATCGTCACTGATGCCCATAATGGAAAACTTCCTAACCTATATTTTTATCCAACGGGCCCTTTGGGCTGGTTTCTTTATCTCCTTTGCCTGCGCTGTTTTGGGGGTTTTTTTAGTCCTCCGCCGTGATGCCATGTTAGGCCATGGATTAGCCCATGTAACTTTCACCGGCGTAGCTTTAGGCCTTTTTTTATACATTACTCCCACGCTGATAGCCTTGGCCGTGGCCATTTTAGCTGCCTTGGGTATGTCGAAGTTAAAAATGCGCACGGGCCTTTATGGCGACACGGCCATCGGCATAGTCAGTAGTTTAGGCATGGCTCTGGGAATTATAATCGTCACCTTGGCCGGAAGTTTTAATGTGGACCTCTTTGGCTATCTTTTTGGGAATATTTTAGCCATCGAAAAAGAAGAAGTATGGTTGGCTTTAATTTTAGCCTTAGGAGTCTTGATCACCGTAGCTTTTTTTTATCAAGAATTTCTGTTTTTAACTTTCGATCCTGAATCTGCTCAAGCTTCAGGTATCCAAGTGGCCAGGCTCGAATCTTTTATGGCCATGCTGGCTGCCATCACTGTGGTTTTAGCTATGAAAGTAGTAGGCATTTTACTCGTCTCTGCTCTCCTGGTTATCCCGGCTGCCGCAGCCCTGCAGGTAGCCAAAAGTTTCTTTCAGGCTATGTTAATTTCGGCCATTGTAGCTTTGGTTTCGGTTTTGGGGGGACTGGTTATAGCTTTCTTTTTAGATTGGCCAGTTTCTGGAACAATCGTCTCGTTCTCCGCCATTCTTTTTTTTCTACTGTATCAAATTCGGCGCCATCGCCGTTTTTAATAAAGGAAGGAAAGGATTGTAGTATATGAAGGAAGAAAAAGATATTAAATTCCCTGCCGGAAATCAATGTGAGATAGAAATCGAATTTACCGAAAAATACCGCAGTCAGCTTCCCCAGGTTATAGAAAACATCGTGGAAAGCTGCCATAAAGAAGATACTATCGCCCATTTTGATCCGATTATGATTCCTTCTAAAGAATCGGTTATAGAAATTCTTAACGATTTGAAAGAAATTCTCTTTCCGGGTTATTTCCGCGAGAAAAAATTGAGCCCTTACGCTCTGCGTTTCCATATCGGAGATATGGTTAATCGCCTCTTTGAAAAATTGGCCGCCCAGATTACCCGTTCCATTCGCCACGAATGCCGTCGTCTCCATAGTATTTGTTCCCAATGCATTGAGGGGGGACAAAAAGAAGCTCTGGAATTCTTAAAAAAAATTCCCACTCTCCGGGCCACTTTAGCTGGCGATGTACGCGCCGCCTACCGTGGAGATCCAGCAGCCAAAAGCCTCGATGAAATTATCTTCAGTTATCCGTGTATTCTGGCTATTATGGTATATCGGGTTGCTCATGAGCTGCATATTCAGGGAGTACCTTTGCTCCCCCGAATTATGACCGAGTATGCCCATAGCGAAACCGGCATCGATATTCATCCCGGCGCTAAAATTGGGCAAGAATTTTTCATTGACCATGGCACAGGAGTGGTTATCGGTGAAACCACAGAAATCGGGGATCGAGTAAAAATTTACCAAGGAGTCACCTTGGGCGCCCTAAGCTTTCCTACGGATTATCAGGGTAACCTTATCCGGGGAATTAAGCGCCATCCAACTATAGAAGATGATGTGACCATCTATGCTAATGCTACTATTCTGGGGCCTACTCGTATAGGGGCCCGCTCGGTAATTGGTGGTAATGTGTGGATAACCCAGCCTGTCCCCCCTGATACTGTAGTCACTATGGAAACGCCCCATCTACAGTATAAAGAAGGCTGCCAGAATATTCTCGGCTCTTTGAACTCGGCCTTGGAAAAAGAAAAGAGCTAAAAGAAAGGAAACGGATATGCCCTTTAAAAAACTACATTTAATCTTAGGAATTACTTTCTTATTTCAGTTTATCTTTAATCCTGACCTTTTAGCATATTCCGTTGCCGAAAGTAAAATATTTGCCGTGGGTCCCTACGCTTTTAAGCTGGAGATTCAAATCTCCGGCAAAGGAAACCTTAAAAAAAGTTCTTCTCTTCCCATTTCCTCTTTGAAGATAAAGATTAAAAACGATCGGGCCAGTTCTCAAGATCTAAAAGTTAAAGCTATCAGAATTTTTCAAGAACCTATGGTCTACCAAGACGTAGAAACTAAAGCTTTCGTTGTTCCTCCTGGAAAATGGACCACCAAATACTTTCGTCTCTCTCGCCGCAGCAATCACTCTATTACTCCCCAAGGTTTTATTTCTATTGAATTCGACAATTTTTCTGTCCGCTTTCGCCTTTGGGAAAGAAAATTCCAGGGACCTAATAACGGGGGGTAGTAATTCTTGCCCACCTTGGTCAACTTAAACGCTAATCATTCATTAAATCGTCCCCCATGGCCACTTGGCAGGCAGGAGCAGAGGGGTTGGCGTTGTCCTGGTAAGCAAAGCTAAAAGTGATAGATGGACATTAAATTTAGGCATTGACTAATTTACCTAAAAATTTGATATATTATATCTGAACTTTAATAAGCAGGAGGGAATTCTATGCCTAAAACTACCGTAGCTGAGGGCGAGACCGTACCCCAAATGTTCCATTCGCGAGTGCAGCTCTCTAAGGATCAAGTAGCTTTACGTTATAAAAAGTTGGGCCTCTGGCATGATGTCACTTGGCGTCAGTACCACCAAAAAGTAAAGGAGGTTGCTTTAGCCTTAATATCTTTGGGGCTGAAACCTGGGGAATGCGTTTCGGTCATTGGGGAGAATTGCCCAGAATGGGTTTATATTGACTTAGGCACCATGCATGCCGGAGGCGTGACCGTGGGGGTTTACGCGACCAACAGTTGGGAGCAGTGTCAATACGTAGTTGACCATTCCGAGTCTCGCTTCTATTTTGTCGAAAACGAAGAACAACTTGATAAAGCCCTTCGTTTTCGAGCACAAGTCCCCCGCTTAGAAAAAATCATTGTCTGGGATCTTAAAGGCTTAAAACATTTTCGTGATCCCATGGTGATGAGCTTTGATGAATTTTTGTCCTTAGGTCAAGAACAAGAAAAAAAAGATCCCCCTATCTTCGACCGGCGCTGGTCGCAAGTCAAGGCGGACGATTTAGCCCGCTTGATTTACACTTCCGGAACTACTGGCCCCCCCAAAGGAGCTATGCTCACCCATGGCAATATAACCTGGATGGCCCGGGCTATGGCGGAAGGCAATCCCATAGAGGAACAAGATGAATTTCTTTCTTTCCTCCCCCTGTGCCATATCTTCGAGCAGCTTTTTACTATCTTTATGAATATCAAATACGGAGCGATTGTTAATTTTATAGAGAGTACGGATACGGTTATAGAAAATATGCGCGAAGTTTCCCCCACCGTAGCCTACGGTGTCCCCCGGATCTGGGAGAAATATCATTCGGGTATCATGATTCAAATGGCCGATGCTACTTGGTTTAAACGCCAGATATTTAACTTGAGCCTCAATATTGGTAAAAAATATGCAAACCTGAAAACTTCTCATCAGCCTATCTCACTCTGGCTGCGTTTAGCATACGCTTTTGCTTACTTAGCCACTTTCCGGAAATTAAAGGAGCGTTTAGGATTTGACCGAGTCCGCTTAGCCTTCTCTGGTGCTGCTCCCATATCTCCGGATGTTATCCGTTTCTTCCAGGCCATTGGCATTCCCCTCCGGGAAGGCTATGGCATGACGGAAGGCACCGGAGTCACCTGCGCCAACCAGGGTGATCGAGTTAAGGTCGGGACCGTAGGGCAGCCCCTTCCCGGCGTAGAAGTAAAAATAGCCGAAGATGGAGAAATTTGTTTTCGAGGCGGCAATGTTTTTAGAGGCTACTTCAAGAATCCGGAAGCTACAGCCGAAGTCCTTAAGGATGGATGGATGCATTCTGGAGATGTGGGTGAGCTGGATGAAGAAGGTTTCCTCAGAATTACCGACCGGAAGAAAGATTTAATCATCACTGCCGGTGGCAAAAATATTGCCCCGCAGAATATCGAAAATCAATTAAAATTCAGTCCCTATATTAACGATGCCATCGTCATCGGTGATCGGCGCAAATATCTGACGGCCATAATAGTCATCGATGAAGATAACGTAGTAAAATATGCCCAAGACAATAAAATTCAATACACCACTTACGCCAGCCTAACTCAACATCCCGAGATTAAAAAGCTGATCCAGAAAGAAGTAGATGCGGTAAACAAAACGCTGGCCAATGTAGAAACGATTAAAAAATTTACCATCCTACCCAAAAAACTTTTTGTAGAAGATGGGGAAGTTACGCCCACTATGAAAGTTAAGCGGAAATATATCAATGAGGCTTTCAAAGATTTAATTGAAGCCATGTATAAAGACTAACCGGCCTATTTGGAACCAGTATAGAGCACGGCTAATATCTTCGTTGTTTTCTGGCCGGCGCATTTGACCAGATGGGGAATCTGAGAATCATAGTAAATAGCATCTCCGGGATGAAGAATTTCAAACTGATCACCTACTTGAGCCTGCATCTCGCCTTCCAGGACGAAAATGAACTCCTGACCGTCGTGAGTGGAAAGCTCCTTTATGGCACTGGGCACCATAGTGATTAAAAACGGCTCCATAAAGCGATTAGCTTTTTCCGGCGCTAAAGATTCATAAAAGTAACCATAGCGAGCACTCTTTTTCGTGCCAAACCGAGAGACAGGTTTCCGGTTATCAGCGCGGACCACAGTCATTGCTTTTTCCACACCAGGAGAAATAAAATACCCCATCTTCATTTCCAAAGCCTTACCTAATTTTATAAGCTCCCCTAAGGGCGGAATAATCTTATTGGCCTCAATCTGTTTCAAAGTAGAAAGGCTGATTCCTGTGCGTGAACTTAAGTCTTTTAAAGTAAGGCCTCGCAACTCCCTAACCGACCGAATACGTTCTCCCAAGCTTGCTTTCTGGACTTTAGGAAGAGGGGGAGCAATCATGCCCTTCCATGGGGCATAGCCGTGATGCTCAGGATCGGTAAGAAAATCATCCGCGCTTACTTGAGTTGATTTCCAGCCAATTTCTTTCTTTCCCTTGGCCAACACCTTTTTTGCTTTCTTTTTCTGCATATTGTCTCCTTCTTTAATTCGATCTTTATAAAGCTCTTCCCGCCACACCTATACTGCGGGCAATAATAATGCGCTGGATCTCCGACGTTCCCTCACCAATCTCTAAGATTTTTTGGTCGCGGTAGAAGCGTTCTACTTTATAATCTCTCATTAATCCATAACCACCGTGGAGCTGCACGGCATGGTTAACACACCTATACATCACCTCGGAACAATAAAGTTTGGCCATGGCCGCCTCTTTGGAGAACGGGCGATTCTTTTCTCGCAACCAGCATGCTTTGTATAAGAGGTTCCGGGCCAACTCTATTTCCAAGGCCATATCGGCTAATTTGAAGGCGTTAATTTGAAAGGAGCTTATAGGCCGCCCAAATTGAATGCGGGTGTTAGCGTAATGAAGGGCCATTTCGAAAGCCCCTTGCGCCCCACCCAAACCCATGGCCCCAATGGACAGTCTTCCTCCATCGAGGGTGGCCAGCATCTGGTGAAAGCCATCTCCTCTTTTGCCTAATAAATTTTCTTTCGGAACAAGGCAATCCTCGAAGAAAAGCTCGCCGGTATTGGAAGCGCGCCACATCATCTTGCCTTTCATCTCCCGCGCAGTGAATCCTGGAGCATCTTTGGGCACCAGGAAACAACTTAATTCTCTCTTTCCGTCTTCCCTTACTCCCGTTATGGCTTGCACAATAACTACACCTGTCAAAGGATTGGCCGAGTTGGTGATGAATATCTTCGAACCGTTGATTACCCAATAATCTCCCTTGAGCTCTGCTCTGGTCTGCGAGCTCCCTGCATCTGACCCGGCATTGGGCTCCGTTAACCCAAAGGCTGCCAACATCTTGCCCGCACACAGCTTGGGGAGCCATTCTTTTTTTTGTTTTTCATTGCCAAAATAATAAATTGGCCCTATACCAAGAGAATTGCCCGCCGCAATTGTAGCCGCCTGCGAAGCATCAACTCTGGCCAGTTCTTCTACGGCAATTATGTAAGATATGTAGCCCATATTCGACCCACCGTATTTTTCCGGCACGAAACAACCCAACAGCCCGAGTTCCCCCATCTTTAGAGTTAGCTCCACAGAAAATTCTTCTTTGGCATCCAGCTCGTCAGCTAAAGGGGCAATTTCTTTTTCCGCAAAATCGCGCACGGCTTGGCGGGTTAAATTTTGTTCTTCGGTGAGGTCAAAATTGAGGGCCATCTTTTCACCTCTTAGATTATTAAATTAATATTTGACTGGTAAGCCAATATAATTTTTTTCCCTTTTCAAGTCAAGGACCAATCTTACTTACCGTCGATCAGTTTTAA
>CAZAGD010000059.1:0-30600 GCA_964484485.1 uncultured Syntrophaceae bacterium | reverse complement strand
TACCTGACCGTCTAACAGTTTTGATATTTCTCGCCAGCAAGAAGCAGGCAGGAGGGGAGAGACCAAATTAAAACCAGTAAGTTTATTTAGAAGACAGAGCTTCTTGGTAGGCTTCTACATACTGCTGCCAAAGATATTCTTTGCTTATTCCATGGTCAATAAAATCCCAAGGAAAAATTTCTTCTTTTCTCCTGGGGCGCAAGACATAGAAGTCAGGATTAAGATCCACAGTTCGATAAGCTTGGGACCAGTTGCCGTGTAAACGGTGGGCTTCCCAAAGCAGTTTGCCTACCCGACGATCTCCGCGGGCCAGAAGAGCTTGCAGGTAGGCATATTTAGGCAGGTCGGCGGTTACGGAAACTTCCCCTTCTTTAACCAACCCTTTTTTGATCAATTTAATTTTTTCTCTTAATTGTTGGGGCTCAGCAAAAGGATGCCATTGGAAGGGAGTAGCTGGTTTGGGGACAAAAGAATTGAGGCTCAAACTAATTTTCTCACTCCCCCTTTGACCTCGTCTTTTCTTACGCCAACGGTGTTTAATCTTTTTCGTAAGTTCCACTATCTCATGCACATCGGCCTTTTCTTCCCAAGGAAGACCGATCATAAAATAGAGCCGCAAATTGGCTACGCCTCTTTCCGCCAACAGATCTACGGCCTCCAAAATCTTCTGTTCATTAAATCCTTTATTAATAATGCGGCGCATGCGCTCCGATCCTGCTTCTGGGGCTATAGTGACTGTTTTTTGGCCGCTATCCCGGAGGAGGTCAGCCAACTCTTGAGTTAATGAATCAACCCGGAGAGAAGAAAAAGATAGACTTTTCTGGGAACTGAGCAGTTCTCTTCCTAAATATAGAAGGTGGGGATAATCGGAGATGGCCGCCCCTAATAGGCCAACCTTAACCACCTCTTCGCCTTGCTGAAGCAACACTTTTTTTAATTGCGGCCCATCCCGAAGGCGATGCGGATGGTAAACGGATGAGCAAGCACAAAAACGGCAACGGCGTGAACATCCGCGGCTCAGCTCGGTTAAAAGCATCTCGGCTAACTCGGTTTGGGGAGTTATTATAGCAGATAAAGTGGGATAGAAATCTAAATCTCCCAGATATACTCTCTTTATCTTGGCCGGCACCTTATCTTGAGGACAAAAAGAGGTAATCAAGCCTTCAGGAGAGTAAGTAACTTCGTAGAATTGGGGAATATACACCCCGGCTAATTCGGCCAGCTCTCTTAAAATTTCCAAACGCGGAAGTTCTTTCTCTTTCCCGCGGCGTAATATTTCGGTGAGGGCCCCAACTATAGGTTCAATTTCCCCAATGAAAAAAAAATCCACGAAATCAGTTAAGGGTTCTGGATTAAGCAAAACCGTGGCCCCTCCGGCCATGACCAAAGGGTCTGTTTCTCGGCGGTCTTTTCGCAGAACAGGAATTTTGGCCAATTCCATTATTTGCAAGAGGTGGAGGTAATCATTCTCATAGGAGATAGAAAAAGCCAAGACATCAAAATCGCGCACCGGTTTTTGCGTTTCCAAAGAAAAAAGAGGGGTGTTCGTCCGATAATATTCTTCTATATCCGCGGCATCGGGAAGGAATACCCGTTGGCATTCCGTACCAGCTTGAACATTGAAGAGACGATAAACCGTTTGGAACCCGAGATTAGACATGCCCGTATAATAACGATTTGGATAGGCTAAGGCAATGGACAAAACCTCTTTGGGTTTATGCTTAGAAAATTTTTGTTCGCTTGGAAAAATATTTTTCTCCGCTGCTAAAATTTTTTGGGCCCGGACAAATAATTTATGGGACATTTTGCTTATACTTTAAAGGACGCTCCATTTTCTTAATCGGCCTGCTTCCTCAAGAAGGTGGGAATGTCAAGCTCATCTTCCCCTAAATTATTAAAGACTCGGCTGCGCCAGGAACGCAAAGTTTTTTCTCGGGATTCGGCAGCCTTTTCTTGGCGCAGGAAAGTGGGGATCTCTCGACTTTCTTCTACGCGGGGACTACTTCCGGCAGTCTTTTCTGCCTCCTTGGTCACCGGACGTATTTCCACGATTCTCTCCTCGGCCTCCGCCGCTCTGCCGAATCCGGTCGCGATGACCGTCACCCTTACTTCGCCGCGCAAGTTTTCGTCAATCACCGCCCCAAAAATTATGTTCGCTTCTTCATCAGCCTCCTCTTGGATCAGCGTAGATGCTTCGTTCACTTCAAAGAGGGTCAAATCCGGGCCTCCCGTTATGTTAATGAGAATTCCTCTGGCGCCCGCAATAGTAATGTCTTCCAACAAGGGACTGGAAATAGCCTTCTGCGCTGCCTCCATAGCCCTATTCTCTCCACTGGCCACTCCCGTACCCATCAAAGCCAACCCCATCTCCGACATGACCGTGCGCACATCAGCAAAATCCAGGTTAATCAAGCCATGGACGGTGATCAAATCGGAAATCCCTTTGACGGCTTGCAAAAGCACTTCATCTGCTTTGCGAAAAGTTTCCAGAAGCGACATGTCTTTCCCCGCGATGTTGAGTAAGCGTTGGTTAGGAATGGTTATCAGGGTGTCGACGAATTTCCGCAGCTCTTTTAAACCCTCTTCTGCTTGTTTTTGCCTTTTCCGCCCTTCAAAGAAAAAAGGTTTGGTCACCACGGCTACCGTGAGCGCCCCTAATTCTTTGGCAATAGAAGCTACGATGGGTGCTCCGCCCGTACCTGTACCACCGCCCAACCCAGCCGTAATAAAAACCATATCCGCCCCCATCAGAATCTCCCGCAGGCGGTCTTTGTCCTCTAAAGTAGCATTCTTGCCTACTTCTGGATTCGCGCCTGCTCCCAGACCTTTGGTGAGTTTAGCTCCTAATTGAATCTTCAGAGGAGCTTGGCAAGCGGCCAAGGCCTGGGCATCTGTATTAGCCCCAATAAACTCCACGCCTTGTAAGCTTGCTTGAATCATTGTGTTTACTGCGTTACAGCCACCGCCTCCAATGCCGATCACTTTTAAATTGGCTCCATAAATTTTGCTCTCTTCCAACTCAAACATCGCCCCACCTCCTTAAAAGTTTCTTTAACAATATCTAGGCCGCCTGCCCGGCCAGAAAAATGGCCGCAGGCGGTTTATTTGCTGCCTAAAAATTAGCCAGCCAGCTCTTCAACCGACCGGTCAATTTGCCTAAAAATTGATGATTATTATTCTGGTGATTTTTATGCCGCCCTTCTCCTTTGTGCCGATGGCCGTATAAGACTAAACCCACGGCCGTAGCGTACATAGGGCTATTGACCACATCTAAAAGCCCACCTATGCCCATGGGATAGCCGCGACGTACGGGCAAATTAAAAATTTGTTCCACTAATTCTGGTAAGCCTTCCAGAGATGCTGTACCCCCCGTAAGCACTACTCCTGAAGGAATCAGGTTTTCGTACCCTGATTTGAGAATCTCCCGGTGTACCAAAGTAAATATTTCTTCCATCCTGGGTTCGATGATTTCCGCCAAAATTTGGCGAGAAAGAGTTCGGGGGCGCCGCCCCCCTACGCTGGGCACTTCAATCATCTCTTCTTTCTTGACCAGGGAAGTTAAAGCACAACCATACTTGGTTTTGATCTTCTCCGATTCTACTAGGGGAGTACGGAGACCTACGGCTATGTCATTGGTCAGATGGTTTCCCCCTAAAGCAAAAACCGCCGTTTGCCGCACTGCCCCTTGAGAAAAAACCACTAAATCAGTAGTTCCCCCGCCGATATCTATTAAAGCTACCCCTAATTCTTTCTCATCCGGAATAAGCACGGCCTCGGCGGCAGCTAATTGTTGCAATACCAAATCGTTGACTTCTAGACCCAAGCGATGGCAACACCGAATGATGTTTTGGGCGGAGGTGACGGCCGCGGTGACAATATGCACTTTGGCCTCCAGCCTCACCCCGGCCATGCCTAAGGGCTCCATAATTCCATCTTGGTCATCCACAATGAACTCTTGGGGTAGGACATGGATGATCTCCCGATCCATGGGAATGGCTACGGCCCGGGCCGCATCCAAAACTCGTTTTAGGTCATTCTCCGCTACTTCCCGATTCTTTACGGCCACAATTCCTTGGCTGTTAAACCCCCGAATATGACTGCCGGCAATGCCACAATAAACGGAGTTTATTTCTACCCCAGCCATTAATTCCGCTTCTTCCACGGCTTTACGAATTGATTCGATGGTGGCATCGATATTAATTACTACTCCTTTCCGCATCCCCCGGGAAGGATGAGTACCGATGCCAACTATGTCTAAACCAGCCTCCGTCGTCTCGGCCACAATGGCACAAATTTTTGTGGTGCCAATGTCCAAGCCGACTATTATATTTTCTCTTTTTCCTCTTTTGCCCATGTCTTTCCTCCCTCCCGGCTTTTTAAACTTTTAATGTATTTTTGGTCGCCTTTGAGCCATCTGCACCAATGCTTTAGGGCCTTCCCCTTGTATATGCTGTTTTTCTTTAACCTTCACGATAATTTTTCGCGGATAATTAACATCCACATAGGCTACTTCTTCCCCTTTCTTTTGGATATCGGCCAGCACTTTTTCCAGACGGTTTAGTTTATCTTTATAATCCCCCCACCCTAAGTAAATGGGTAGACTTTTCTCCAAAGTATAAAGAGTCAACCCTCTCTGTTTATGGAGATTAATTTCCGAAATATTATGTTCATTAATAATTTGCCGATAAGCAAGGAGGTCTAAAAGTTCCAGAGCTTGTTTAATCAATCTCTCCCCTTCCTGATCCTGTTTTTTAATTTCTTTGCTTTCCAAGCCGGTGAGCAAGGGCAAATCCACTTTCTCTTTTGGCCCCACCTTTTTAAAAACCTTCCCTTGTCTGTCTACCAAATAAAGGTCATCTAAAAGAATCATGGCCCGTGGCGTCCGCTCTTGCACTTCAATAATTAATGCCTGCCGGGACCAATCTCGGCGCACCTGTACTTTTTCGATCCAGGGATGCTTAATCAACTTCTGCGTTAATTCTGGTAGATTTAATCGCCAAATCTCCATGCCCAGATCCAATCTGGCTAATTCTAAAAGCTCTGCTTCTTTAGCCTGGACGCAACCAATAATCCTGATTTCGTGCACTTGCCAGGGCGTAGTAAGGATAAAATATCGATAAATATTGCTGCCCAAGAAGACTAAGCTGGCCACCGTAGCTAAATTTAGCGCCCGTTGCCCGATTTGGTTGAGCCAACTCGGCCAACTTATATGCCTCCGGCGGCGCCGCCATTTTCTTTTTTTTATTATGCTCATCTTTTGGGGACAACCTCTCGCCATCATCCTTGACCAAACTCATGGAATACCTTTCCAGCTTTTCACAGGGATCTTTAAACGTGCTCCTAACAAAATCCTTTCCACCAAGTCGGGAAAATTAATCCCCACGCCCCGCGCAATCTCAGGCAGCAGGCTGAGGGGCGTCATTCCCGGCAGCGAGTTTACTTCCAGGATCACAGGTTCTCCGTCGGGGCGAAGTAACAAGTCCACCCGCGTAGCTCCCTCGCATCCCAAAGAAAGATGGGCTTTAAGTCCTATGCTTAAAATCCGATCATAATCAGCTTTGGCTAAGGGAGCGGGGAATATATGTTGAGTCAGGCCTTCTGTGTATTTAGCTTCGTAGCTGTAAAATTCTACTTTGGGTACTATCTCAATAGCTCCCAAAGCTTGGTTATTTAAGATGCCTACGGAGATCTCCCGCCCTTTTATATACTCTTCCACGATAATTTCCGCATCATAACTAAAGGCTTTTTCTAAGGCCGCCGGCCAGGCTTGCGGATCTGATATAATGCTTACCCCCACGCTAGATCCTTCCTGGCAGGGTTTGACCACTACCGGCCAAGAAAGGGGCCAGGGCGGCCTTCTTAAATCTCTGGGCTCTGCCAGATGGAGAACTAAGTAATTAGGGACTGGCAAAGAATGCTGCCTAAAGATTTGGCGGGAAATTACCTTATTCATGGCCAGAGCACTAGCCAGGACCCCTGAACCCGTGTAGGGAATGCGCATGATCTCCAAAAGCCCTTGTACTGCTCCATCTTCTCCCAATCGCCCGTGGAGACCAATAAAGGCGATTTCTATGTTTTCTTCATGCAGGCGCTGAGCTAACGACTCATCTGCTTCTATGGGCAAAGCCGTGTAGCCTTTCTCGCGCAGGGCCGCCAAAATTGCCTGCCCAGAGAGCAAAGAAATTTCTCTTTCGGCCGACCGTCCGCCCAACAGAACACCTATCTTTTTCTTGAGCATCTCTTCTCGACGCCAATAAACCATTTTCTTGGCCCTAACTAATGCTCCCTGTTTAAATTTATTCTGGAGAATACCTCTAATCCAGAATCTTTGTGGAGAAGGAAGGCCCCCATTTTTTCAATCTCTCGCCTCTTCCCCCACTACCCGAATTTCTAATTCCAGGAGCACACCTGTTTCCCGCCACACCTTTTCCCGCACTACTTCGATTAACTTTAAAACATCCTTAGCCCGGGCTCCGCCGCGGTTTATAATAAAATTGGCGTGCTTTTCCGAGACCTGCGCTCCGCCAATTCGGTATCCTTTTAATCCGCACCTTTCAATTAGCCGCCCCGCCGGGCCCGATGGCGGATTTCTGAATACCGAACCGGCACTGGGAAAATCTAAGGGCTGCTTCTCTCGGCGCAGAGTAATTATTTTGCGTACTTCCTCCTGCACCCGCGTTATCTCCGCTGGTCGTAAGTTAAAGAGTCCGCCTAAGATAATCTCTCCGGGGGGCAGGCTAAGCGCCCGATAGGAAAACGATAATTTCTCTTTGGGTTCTTGGCGCATATTTCCGTGAGCATCCATTACCCATATGGCCTGCAAAATATCTTTTATTTCTCCGCCAAAAGCTCCGGCATTCATGGCCACGGCTCCCCCTACACTTCCCGGAATCCCGGCGGCAAATTCCAAACCGGTTAAACCTTCTTGCATACAGAAATCGATTACCATTCCCAAAGGCAAACCGGCTCCGGCCTGCAATTGAACTTCTGCTGATAAATTTTTAGTTACGGCCACCTGGCTAAACCCATCAGCCAAAGAAATGGCCATCCCCCGGAACCCACCGTCGCGCACTAAAATATTTGTGCCCTTACCCAAGATAAAGTAAGGAATTTTATCTCGACGCGCCCATTCTAAAACCTCCTTTAGATCAGCGGCATCCTGGGGAAAGACTAAATAATCAACTGGACCCCCTATGCGCCAAGAAGTATAATCAGCCAGGGGAACGTCATAAAAAATCTTGCCCTTTATTTCTGCTCTTGTTCCCTGAGCTTGCGGATTAACTCCATTCCTACCTTCCATATATCCCCAGCTCCCAAAGTAATGACCATATCCCCTGGTTGTAAGCGTCCCCAGAGTCGCTCAGGAATTTCATTTTTATCTAAGATGAGGGTCACGTCCTTATGTCCATATCCCTTTAGGCCTTCAAAAAGCCCTTGGGCGGTGATTCCTGGCAAAGGATCTTCGCCGGCCGGATAAATCCCTGTGATCAACAGGACATCGGCATCTTGGAAAGCCGTTAAAAACTCCTTGAATAAATCGCGGGTGCGCGTGTACCGATGGGGCTGAAAGATGACTACTGTCCTCCGATTCCATCCTTCCTTCGCGGCCCGGAGGGTGGCTTTAATTTCTGTGGGATGATGGCCATAATCGTCCACAACCATTATGCCCCCTATCTCCCCTTTAATCTCAAAGCGCCGCTGCACGCCGCTAAAAGAAGCTAAGGCTTGTTGCACCACGGGAAAAGGAATATCCAGCTCCCTGGCCGTGGCCAAAGTGGCTAGAGCATTGTAAATGCTATGCCGACCAGGCAGGCGCATTTCTATCTTGCCCAACTCTTTCTGCCCTTCTCCAGCCACGAAGCTCGTCTGCAGCCCGGCAAATTTTATCTCCTTTGCCCAAAAATTAGCTTCATCGGTTAGGCCATAAGTGACAAATGGTTTGCGGATATGCGGAAACAGACTCTGCAAATTTTCATTATCCCGGCAAAGCACGGCCAAACCATAAAAAGGGACCTTGTTAATAAACTTTAAGAAAGCCTCTTGCATGCGCGAGAGCTCGCGGTAATAATCCAAATGTTCAGGATCAATATTAGTGACTACCGCAATAATAGGGGAAAGCTGTAAGAAAGAACCATCGCTTTCATCAGCTTCCGCCACTAATATCTCCCCTTGCCCTAATTTGGCATTAGAGCCAAATATATTCAGTTTGCCACCAATAACTGCGGTAGGATCTAAGCCGGCGTGAGCTAAAACGGTGGCAATCATGGAGGTTGTGGTAGTCTTTCCATGAGTTCCCGCCACGGCTATTCCGTACTTCATGCGCATCAATTCAGCCAGCATCTCCGCGCGCGGAATTACCGGAATTAGTCTCTCCTTTGCGGAAACGACCTCGGGATTGTCTGGACGAATGGCGGAGGAGATGACGACCACATCGGCTGCTTGCAGATTTTCGGGCCGGTGGCCAATAAAAATTTGGGCGCCTAACTTCTGTAAACGCTGAGTGGTCTCGGACTCTGTGAGATCTGAACCAGAGACTTGATACCCTAAATTAATTAAAACTTCCGCAATACCGCTCATGCCTATGCCGCCAATGCCCACGAAGTGCACGTGGCGGACCTTCTTCTTCATTCCTAAAATTCTTTTATCCATGACGCACCAATTCATAACAAAGTTCTACGATATTTTGCGCCGCTTCTAACTTAGCCAGAGCTGCCGCTCGTTTGCCCATTTCTTTTAATGCGGCGGGATCTTTTATCAGCTTCCTTAAAAGATTACTTAAAAATTCGCCGTTGAGTTCTCCATCAGCTACTAGAAAAGCAGCCCCAGCTTTCTCTAAGGCGCGGGCATTTAAGGTCTGGTGATCATTAGCCGCAAAGGGGAAAGGGACCAAAATCGCGGCCTTACCCATGGCCATCAGTTCAAATAAGGTACTGGCTCCGGCACGGCAAATGATTAAATCAGCTCGGGCATAGGCCATTTCTATTTCTTCCAGGAAAGAATAAATTTCGGCTGCCCAGCCTTGTTGCGCATAAATCTCTTGCATCTGCTGATAGTCCTTGGGACCTGTTTGATGGATGACTCGTATTTTTTCTTTTAAATCAGCCAGTAACGGCAAAGCTTCGGCCATAGAGCTATTTAAACGGTGCGCTCCTTGACTTCCGCCGAAAACAAAAATTGTGAATTGCCCCTTATCTTCTGCAGGTGGCCGGGGAAGAGGAGTTGTGAATCTTTTCCGCACCGGATTTCCTGTACAAAAAGTCTTCTGGGGGGGGAAAAATTGGGCAGTCTCGGGGAAGGAAATAAAAACTCGGTCTACCACCTTCCCCAAAATCTTATTACTCACTCCGGGGATAACATTCTGTTCATGGATAGCTGTTCTCTTGCCCATGGCCCAAGCAGTGAGGACTACTGGCCCCGAAGTATACCCCCCCATTCCCAACACCAAATCAGGTTGAAAGGAACGTAATAATCGCCAAGACTGTCCTAAACTTTTACTGACCAAAAGCAAACTCTCTATCTTTTTTCTCCACGACTTGCCCACTAAGCTGGCTACTTCTATTGTCTCCAAGGCGAATCCCTGTTTAGGCAAAACCTGCCTTTCCAGACCTTTTTGGCTACCCACAAAAAGGATCTGGTGCCGGCCATCTTTTTCTAAAAAAGCTTCAGCTACGGCTAGGGCGGGAAAGAGATGCCCTCCCGTCCCCCCGCCGGCGATCATTATTCTCACGGACTTTCCTTAATCCCTGGGATGAAATATTTTGTAAAATACCAATGGCTATTAAATTAATGATCAAAGAGGTCCCTCCATAACTCAAAAAAGGGAGCGGAGAACCTTTGGTAGGCAACAAGCCCAGCACTACTCCCATATTCATCAAAGCTTGCCCGGCAATCATACTCACTAATCCTATGCCTAGGTAACGACCAAATAAATCGGGCGCTCTTAGGGAAATCTGCCAACCCCTAAAGGTCAGGAAGAAGAAAAGGGAAATTACGGCGGTTACACCTATCAAACCAAGTTCTTCTCCTATGACCGAAAAAATAAAGTCTGTATGCACTTCCGGAAGATAAAAAAGTTTCTGTCTTCCTTCGCCTAATCCCAAGCCCCAAATCTTTCCGGCTCCAAAAGCTAAAAAAGATTGAATAATCTGGAATCCGGTATTACCTGGATCATGCCAGGGATTCAAGAAGGCTAATAAACGTTCTTTGCGATAATTAGCCTGTAGAGCTAAAAATAAAAACATGGGCAAAGCGGCTAAAATGATTCCGCCTAAATGCAGCAGGCGCGCCCCCCCCACAAAGAGCATGATAAAAACGAGCATACAGAAAATCACCCCTGTGCCAAAGTCCGGTTGCTTAAAAACTAATCCAAAGAAAATTCCCAAAACAATAAAATGCGGCAAAAGACCGGACCTAAAGTTCTGCAATGTTTCCCCTTTTTTGACCAACGAACGCGCCATATAAACCACCAAAGAGAATTTGGCCAGCTCAGCTGGCTGAAAAGAAAAAGAAAAGAATCTTAGCCAGCGGGATGGAACACCTGCCTCCCGGCGTAGGCCGGGGACGGGCAAAATTAAAAAAGCCAATAGGATGATGCTCAACAAAACCAGCAACCAAGCCCATTTTTGCCAGCGGTGGTAGTCTGTCCATGCTACCCCAAAAAGCAGAAAAAACCCTAGGCCGGCCGCTATGGCCTGTTTTTTTAGAAAATGATAGTTATCCCCAAATTTTTGGCCGGCGATGACGAAACTCGCACTATAAACCATAACTATGCCTAGACCTACCAAAGCGCCCACTAGGGCGAGCAACAGAAAATCAAAACGTTTTCTGTTTTCATCCAAGATTTTTGTTACCTCCCTAGGCGGAATCTTTAAATTGCTGCGCCAGACGGCCGACTATTTCTTTAAACCGCTGTCCTCTTTCTTGGTAATTCTTAAACATGTCAAAACTGGAACAAGCTGGAGAAAGCAATACGATTTCGCCCGGGGCCGCTTTGGAAAAAGACCAAAGCACCGCCTCTTCCAGAGTATTAAAACAGGCCGTATCCGTAAGCTTACCCAACGCGGAATACATTCTTTCTTGCGCTTCGCCGATCAGGGCCAACCCCTTGACTTTACGCGCGATCAAATCGCGCAGAGGCGCGTAATCTCCTCCCTTATCTTTCCCTCCGGCAATGAGCACAATGGGTTCCGGAAAACTCATTAACGATTTAACCACCGCCCCCACATTAGTACCTTTAGAATCATTGAAAAACCTAACTCCTTTTATCTCCCCTACCCATTCCAAACGATGCTCCAATCCGGAAAATTCATTTATCACTTGTTGAATAGCCTTTGCTGGACACCCACAGATTTTGCTGGCCACAACGGCAGCCATTATATTCTCCAGATTATGGGTCCCTTTAAGCTTCAGGTGCTCTAAACTAAATCTTTCTTTTTGACCATCTGCCCCTTGATAAATGAGGGCACTCTTCTCCAGAAAACAACCAACGGGTACTGGCCTCTGCGCGCTGAAAAGGAAAACTTCCGCCTCCACCTGGTGCGCAAACTGGAAAGTCAGGGGATCATCAGCGTTTAAAACAGCAAAGTCCTCTTGGCGCTGATTCTGAAAAATCTTCCCTTTGGCTAAAATGTACTCCTGAAAGTTAGCATAACGGTCTAAATGATCTTCACTAATATTCAAAAGGACGGCAATATGCGGGCGAAATTTTCTAATCCCTTCTAACTGAAAACTACTAATTTCGGCTATCACCCACTCCACCTCTTGGGGGCCAGAGACGAAGGCAATCAAAGGGGTGCCGATATTGCCGCCCACAAATACTTGCTTTTGGGCCGCTTGAAGTATTTGGCCAATTAAGGTAGTAGTAGTAGTCTTCCCATTCGTGCCCGTAACGGCCAAAAGCGGTTTTTGGAGAAACTGAAAAGCAATTTCTATCTCACTTAATACGGGAATTCCTTTTGCTTGGGCCCGCCTTAAAGGCTCCAAGTTTAAAGGGACGCCTGGACTAACCACGATCAGTTCGGCTTGTAAAAAAAAGGGGAGGCTATGGCCGCCAAATTCCGCGGTGATTCCCTCATTAGTCAGATACTTATGCTCCCCGGCCAATTCTTGGGCTTCTTTCATTTCGGACACATAAACTTGCGCGCCTTGGCTTTTTAAGAATTTGATCAAGGCCAACCCCGTTTTGGCTAAACCCACTACTAAAACTTTTTTGCCCTTTAAGTCCAACTTTTTACCTCAATTTCAAAGTACTAAAAGCAATCAAGGCTAAAAAAATAGTTATAATCCAAAAGCGCACGATTACCTTTGGTTCCGGCCAACCTTTTAGCTCAAAATGATGATGGAGAGGGGCCATGCGCAAAATTCTCTTGCCCCAGAGCTTAAAAGAAATAACTTGAAAAATTACGGAAAGGGTCTCTAACACAAAAAGCCCGCCCACTAAGGCCAATAATATTTCTTGTTTGATAATGACGGCCACGACTCCCAGAGCGGCGCCCAGAGAAACAGATCCCGTATCTCCCATAAAAATTTGCGCTGGATAAGTGTTGTACCAAAGAAAGCCCATGGCAGCACCCACTATGGCTCCGCAAAAAATAGCTAACTCTCCGCTGCCGGCGACGTAAGGAATTTGCAAGTAACTGGCTATCTTTACATGGCCAGCCAAATAAGCTAAAACCATCAAAGTACCGGCCGTAATTAAGATAGGACCGATAGCTAAACCATCCAAACCATCGGTCAAATTAACCGCATTAGAAGTGCCCACGATCACGAAAAAGGTTAAGGCCACATAAAAAACTCCCAAGTCAGGCATGATGCCTTTAAAAAAAGGGACGCTGAAGGTGGTTTTAAACATAGGGTGAAAATAAAGCAAAAGGGCCGCCCCCATGCCCAGGATTCCTTGTAAGCAAAATTTCTTTTTCCCTGATACGCCCTTAGGATTGCGGCGGGTAATTTTTAGATAATCGTCCCAAAAGCCCACCCCCCCAAAAGAAACCGTGACCAGAAGCGTTATCCAAATATAGTAGTTTTTTAGGTCGGCCCAAAGAATGACCGCCACTATAATAGCGGCCAGAATTAAAATCCCGCCCATAGTTGGCGTCCCTTCTTTACCTAAATGGGAAGCAGGCCCGTCATTTCTGATAAATTGCTTCACCTGCAGCTTTTGCAATTTGCGAATTAACCATGGGCCAAAAATTAAGGAAATAACCAAGGCCGTCAAGATGGCTAAAATCGCCCGAAAAGTTATGTAGCGAAAAACATTAAATACGGAGTATTGCGTATGCAGAGAGTATAAGAGAATATAAAGCATAAAGAAGAAATACCTTTTTATTTTGCTCCCCAAAAATCTTGGAGGCCTTGCACGATTTGTTCCATCTTCATCAACCGCGAACCTTTAACCATAATCCAGTCATTTTCCTGGCCAACTTCTTTGAGCTTTAATAAAATTCCTTCATGATGGTCAGCCACAAATATACGTTCCGCTGGCATGCCTCCTTCTTGGGCTCCTTGCTTTAAAAAAGGAGCTTGCTGGCCTAAGAAGAAAAGATAAGCTAAGCCGCAGCGCCCGATGAACCTGCCCATTTCCTGATGCTGGGCGGAGGCTGCGGCTCCCAATTCCAACATGTCACCCAGCACTAATAAACCACGTCCCGCACCCTTTGTTTCCAGAAAGGCGATTAGAGAAGCGCGTAGGGAATCTGGATTAGCATTATAAGTATCATCCCAAATTCTGATATTCTTTTTGAGGATTATAATTCTCCCTCTCCCCGGGTGTGGATGAAAAGCTTTCAAGCCCAATACGATTTCCTCCAGGTTCAAACCTAAAATAGAAGCGCAAGCGGCGGCGGCCAGCGCATTGGGCACATTATGCCTTCCATATACCTGCATCTGCACCAATTCTTTTTGCGCGCCTATTTTCAAAACAAACCCAATTCCTTCCTCTGGCCGATGGAGGATGTTTTCAGCTTGTACATCTGCTTTTTGCTGGATGCTGTAAGTTTTCTTTGGGCAATTTTGGCGGGCAGCCAAGGCCGATACCCGCGGGTCATCCAGATTAACTACAATCCAATCTTCAGCTCTAAGTTCTTCCCAAAGTTCCCCTTTGGCCCGAGCCACTTCTTCCAGCCCACCCAACTTTTCTAAGTGCGCCTGGCCAATGTTTAAAATAGCGGAAATTTGGGGGCGGGCAATTTCCCGCAAACGGCGAATTTCCCCAAAAGCATTCATGCCCATTTCTAAAACGGCCACTTCATGCTGCGGCGAAAGCTGGAGCAAAGTTAAAGGAAGACCGATGAGATTGTTAAAATTGCCTTCCGTCTTTAGAACAGAGAATCTGTTCGCCAGGATGGCCGCAGCCATTTCTTTAGTGGTCGTCTTGCCGTTGCTGCCAGTTAAAGCTATTACCGCCAAAGAAAATTGATTTCGCCAGAAATGGGCTAAGTCTCCCAGAGCGCGTAAAGGGTCTTGGACCACTAACAAGAATTTTTGATCTAATTTTTTCCCCACCCAGCATTTTTCTCTTCCTTCGGCGCACAAGCTTCCCGCGGCCCCCCTTTTTAGGGCTTCGGCAATAAAATCATGGCCATCAAATTTTTCCCCTTTTAAAGGAATAAAAAGATTCCCTTCCGCCACGGTTCGGGAATCAGTGCTCACCCCTCTAACTTGGGTCCGGGGGTCTCCCTGAAAAATTATCCCTTGAGTTACCGCGGCAATCTGGCCAGCTGTGAGCTTAAAGATTTTTTCTCTCCTTTCTTAAACCTAACGCCCGTTCAGCTTCCTCCCGGTCATCAAAATGAATTCTTTCTGTACCGATGATCTGATAATTTTCATGTCCTTTCCCAGCGATCAAAATTACATCATTTGGTTGGGCCAGACGGATTGCGAAGTCAATAGCTTCTCTCCGATCAGGAATGATCACATAATGGGGCTTTTGATCAGGTAAGTTTACCTGATTAAGCAAATCGGCAGCAGCGTGTTTTTGCGCCTTAACTAATCGAAGGCCCTTCTCGATTTCGCTTATGATCGCCAGCGGGTCCTCCGTGCGGGGGTTATCCGAGGTAACGATGGCCAAATCGCTTCCCCAAGCCGCTACCTGGCCCATTTTTGCTCTTTTCCCTTTATCGCGATCACCGCCGCAGCCAAAGACCACCAGGAGTCGCCCTGGATATATTTGGCGTAAAGTGGCCAAGGCCCGGGCCAAGGCATCTTCCGTATGGGCATAATCTATAAAAACCCTTACTCCGTCTTCTCCTTTGATTAATTCTAACCGCCCCGGAACTCGGTCAAGCTCTCTCAGGCCTTTTCTAATCGCTGGAATAGGGATCTGAAAAACTTCTCCCACACTTATGGCGGCTAAGAGATTATAAAGATTGTGCTGACCGATTAAAGGCGACTCAATTTCGTAAGATCCCCGGGGTGTCTGTACTCGGCACCAAAGGCCATCCGGACTTTCGGCCATCTCTTCTGGCCAAACATCACCTTTCTCTTTAATCCCATAACCAAATTTCCTTCCCGCGGCCACCCTCAGGAGTTCTTCACCTTTTGGGTCATCAAGGTTGACTATCGCGAAACGAGGATCTTTTTTGCTCTCTCCCAAGTATTGGGTAAAGAGTAGTTGTTTTGCGCGGAAGTAATCTTCCATTGAGCGATGATAATCCAAATGATCACGCGTTAAATTCGTAAAGAGGGCCACGTCGAAATGACAAGCCCGGGCCCTTTGCATATCCAAGGCATGGGAAGAGACCTCTAAGATTACCTCAGTCACTCCGGCGGCACGCATATTTTGCATAACCCTTTGTAAATCTAAAGACTCCGGTGTAGTAGTTGGCGCAGGCCAAACTTGCCTCTGATAACGATAATTTATCGTGCCTATAACTCCTGGCCGAGATCCAGCTTCTTTCAGGATGGACTCGATCAAGTATGAGGTAGTGGTCTTCCCATTTGTACCGGTAATGCCGATGACTTTTAAAGAAAGGGAGGGATGGTCATAAAAAGTGGCGGCTAAGCGGGCTAACGCTTCCCGCACATCCGGGACAATTATTTGGGTAATTTTTATCTCCTCTATAAAAGATTCTACTAAAAGAACCTGCGCGCCTCGGCCAATGGCCTCCGGAATGTATTTGCGCCCGTCTTCTCTCCAACCCGGAATAGCCGCAAAGAGAAATCCTTCTTGGACATCCCGGGAATGATAAGCCAATCCACGCACTTCTATGCCTGGATCACCAATAACTTTTTGCACCGGCAAATCAGCGATGAGGTCCTTTAAGATCAACCCGTCCTTCCCTTCTTATACCTATTTATTTTCTTTACTCTTGGCCAGGAATAAGAAAAAGAAGCGAGACAAAACCCCTCTGCTCTTCATTATCATGCTCGCCCATCTTTAATAAATTATACCCCTCTTCCTATCTTCCTGCTGATTATTAATAAATGCCAAAAACAAGGCCTTTAATATTTTTCGGAAGCGCTCTTTTCATATTGTTGGTTGAAACTTCACTACCCCCTTTTTGTCCCCCGATAAGATTTCTCCAGGAGGAGGTGTTTGGGCAACGGCTCGCCCAGATCCTACTAGTTTAAGCTCCAAACCAAGTTTGTGAGCCATCTGCAGCACTTGGCGCATGGACTTGCCGTAAAAATCGGGCATCACCCCAGGATTTAACGAAGAATCTGTTTCCTTTCCTTCATTTCTGGGGGCCAGATCTTTTGGGACTCTCCCCAACTGCTCATTCGAGATATGATTGGCCTGGGCTAAATAAGTAACTCCTTTGGGGTAAACTCCCATATAAGGTAGAATTTGTTCGGCAATAGCTCGAAATGCCGGTGCGGCTACCACCCCTCCATAACTAATTCCTTGCGGCTCATCAATAATTACCGAAATAACCACCCGCGGGTCATCTGCGGGAGCAAACCCTATAAAAGAACCTACTCGCTTATCTGAGTATCCTCGTCCAGCGCTAAGGGCCTTTTTGGGCTGTGCCGGTTTTTCCCGCTATTTCGTAACCCGGAACATAAGCGGCCTTGCCCGTCCCTCCCTCTTGTGTTACCAACTTTAAAATAGCAGTGACGGAGTTAGCTGTATCAGGAGAAATAACTCTCTTGACCATCTTTGGTCGGTTTTCTTTTACAATTCCTCCGTCTTTACTTTGGATCACCTTAGCAATATACGGCCGCATTAGCATTCCCTTATTGGCTATGGCGGCCATAGCCATGGTTAACTGTAAAGCAGTAAGAGAAACTCCCTGACCAAAACTTATATTGGCCAAACCTACTTCTGACCAGGCCGAATAATGAGGTAAACATCCCGAAACTTCTCCGGGTAAGTCAATGCCCGTTTTTTTGCCGAAACCAAATTCTTTCAAATAATGGTAAAGTTTCTCCTTTCCTAACTTCTTCCCTAATTTACTTGCCCCAATATTGCTCGATACTTTGATGACATCCGCCATCGTAAGCCATCCATGTTTATGGACGTCATGGATTATTTTACCGCCAATATGGTAGCTGCCGTTTTCACAAAAAACGAGCTCCCGCGGAGAGGCTACCCCTTCTTCCAAGATAGCGGCCAAAAGGAAGGTTTTAAATGTTGAGCCTGGTTCAAACGTATCGGTAACAATCCGGTTCTTTAAGACTCCCGGATGATATGCAGGAAAATGATTCGGATTAAAGGAAGGTTGCACAGCCATGGCCAGTATTTCGCCAGTCTTCGGCTCCATAACTAAAGCCATACCTCCTTTAGCGCCGCAGGCCTGCACGGCCTTTTTCAACTCTTTTTCTGCTATATATTGGATATTTTTATCTATAGTCAGGATTAACTCGCATCCCTCCTCTGCCCGACGGAAATCCGGATTTTGAGAAATTATGGACCTACCCAGACCATCTTTGGGTATAAGAATGTACCCAGGCTCTCCGCGCAGGAACTCATCATACCCTAATTCCACTCCTTCTAAACCTTTGGAGTCTAATCCAGCAATACCAATAATATGGGCGCCAATCTCTCCATGGGGATAAACTCTCTTGGCTTCTTTTAAAAAATGAATTCCCTCCATCTTTAGATCTTCGATCGCTAAACGCTGCGCCGGTGTTATCCATCTTTGAATCCAGACAAAAGGTTTTTCCTCCTTCAATTTCTGCCGTAACTCTCCCGGTTTCTTGCCCAAAATGCGCCCAATTTTTAATGCCGCTTCTTCTATGTTCTTTATTTTTTTAGGCTGGGCAAAAACAGAATCTACTTCCATGCTTATAGCCATTTCCTCTCGGCGACGATCATAAAGGATACCTCTTTTAGGAATCAGGGGCACCATACGTTGGTACTGCCGCTCGGCTAATTTAGCTAATTGAGAACTTTTCAGGACCTGGAGCTGGAAAGCTCTAAAGAAAACAATTAAAAAAAGAAGAGCAAAGAAGATTAATAGAATAACCAGACGAAACGATGGCCATTTTTGCGCAGCTGCGTTCATCGTACAATTATTATTTGTCCATTTTGGGGATTTACAAATCCTAACTCTTGGAGGGCCTTCTTTTCCAGCCGGTCCGGAGATTTGAGGACGGCCAACTCTAACCGCAACTTTTTATTTTCTTCTATCAGATCCTGTTCCTCTTGACTTACGCGGGAAATTTCATAGCCCAAAGAAACTTTTTGTTGATTCGCCCAGACATAAAAAAGGGCGGCACCTATTACTAAAAAAGCAATGATGATGGCTAAGATAAATAAATGGCGATTTACTCCTTTAGCGCTTATCTTAACTTCTTCTTTAACGGCCTCGCTAATGGCTACCCGTTTATATACTGCTTCAGCCATTTCTCCTCCCTTAATCAATAAATTTTTTCAATGGCCCGCAATTTAGCGCTACGCGCCCGCGGATTAATCGTAATTTCTTCGCGCGTCGGAGTTACGGGTTTAGTTGTTAACAGACGAAAAGCGGCAGATTCTTGCTTATTTCTCCTGGCTAATTCTCGGAACCGATTCTTCACCATTCTATCCTCTAAAGAATGAAAGGAGATGATCACCATTCTTCCTTGGGGAAGAAGAAGATCGGGGGCCTGTCGTAAAAAAAATTCCAAATTTTCTAATTCTTTATTCACGACTATGCGTAACGCTTGGAAAGTGCGCGTCGCCGGGTGGAGCCGCGAGGGAGAAAATGGAATTGCTTTTTTTATTATCTTTACTAATTCACCAGTAGAGTTTATTGGTGCAGATTGCCTTTGCCGAACAATCGCTTTGGCAATACGGCCGGCCCACTTTTCTTCACCGTATCTTCTAAAAATATCTCGCAACTCGGCCGTGGATAAATTATTGATCAAATCTCTGGCTGTGGTGGTAAGTTCGACACTCATGCGCATGTCCAGCGGCCCATCTCTTTGAAAACTGAATCCTCTCTCTCCATCTTCAATTTGTTCTCCGGAAATACCCAAATCCAGTAAAATGCCATTAACTTTATCGATAGCCAGACTTTTTAAGACTTCTCCTATTTCTTTAAAATTTTTATTTATTAATATTGCTCGCGTCCCAAAAGAAGCTAAATTCTGGGTCGCCCGTTTTATCGCCTGCCCATCCCAATCTAAACCAATCAATCTCCCTTCTGGGGCAGTCTTTTCTAAGATAAGACGGGCATGACCTCCGCTTCCTACGGTACCATCAACGTATATGCCCCCTGGCTGACCAAGGAGAAATTTAATTGCTTCTTCTAAGAGAACCGGCTTATGCCGCGGCTCCTCCATTACAATCCCAGATCGGCCAAGGCCGCCGCCATACTCTCAAAATCTTCTTCCGATCTTTTGATCTCTTCGAGCCACCGCTCTTTACTCCAAATTTCAAACCTTTTGAGCATTCCCGCAAAGATCACGCTCTTCTCCAGCTGGGCATAATCCCTTAGGCTCGGGGGAATTAAAACTCTACCTAATTTATCAATGGGACATTCTACAGCCCCCGAAATAAAAAACCTCTGGAAGGCTTTAACTTCTTTCTTAACCAGGGAAAGAGAACTTATCCTCTCTTCCAAAACCCGCCACTCCTCAAAAGGATAAGCCACCAAGCACCTATCGAAATTGGTAATTATTAAACGATCATCATACTTCTCCGCTAACAATTCCCTAAACTTCGCCGGGATAGAAACCCTCCCCTTGGCGTCAATTGTATGTTCAAACCTTCCCCTAAACATTAAAATAGCTTTCTTATAGCACTTTTAACCACTTTATACCACTTTTTCGTCAATATAAAGTTTTCTTCCTAACTTGTCAAGAAAATTTTATTTTTTTTTACAAAATAAATGATCAAAGAGGCAATTAATGGATATCTTTGAGGAAATTTTTAAAAAAGGGGAGAAAAAAATAAAATTTTTTAAGGCGAAGCATGCGATAGAGCAACGCATTTGAATAATTAAAAAATTACATATCAAGATATTTTTCTTTATTTTCCGCGTTGCTTCTTTTATTTTTCTTTTGATACTTCGCTACAGCCCGATTATGTTCCTCTAAAGTTTGGGAAAAATAATGGGTCTTATCATTTTTAGCTACAAAATACAAATAATTTACTTGGGCTGGGTATAAAACTGCCTCCAGTGATTTTAAACCGGGATTGGCAATAGGCCCCTTGGGAAGTCCATTAATCTGGTAAGTATTATAAGGCGTTTTCCTAAGGAGGTCAGTTTTAGTAATCTTCTGGGAACCTTTTTTAATCCCATAGACGGCGGTGGGATCACTCTGAAGGGGCATTCCTCTTTGCAAACGATTATGGAAGACCGCGGAAATTAATCTTCTTTCTTGATCATCTGCCGCTTCTTTTTCTATTAAGGAAGCCAAAATAACCACATCTCGCCGGCTCAAACCCATCTCCTGAGCGCGCTTGGTCAAAGGGGCAAATATAGTCTTAAAGCGCGAAACCATTTGACGAATGACCTGTTCTTCTTCCATCATCTTCGGAAAATTATACGTATCGGGGAATAGATAACCTTCCAGGCTTTCCTCACTAAACCCTAAAGAAGCAATCAAATTAGGGTCACGAGCTTTCTCTAAAAATTTTTTCTTATGGCATACACCTGCTTTTTCCAAAGTTTCCGCTATTTGAAATATGTTATATCCTTCTGGAATAGTCACCGGATATTTGATAACATCGCCCCTTATTAATTTCCAGAGCACTTCCAGAGGCTTCATGTTGGTATGCATTTCGTATTCGCCAGCTTTTACTTTAGGAATGGCTTCTTGCAGGCGGGCCAAAAGATAAAAACTCCGTTGATCACGGACAATCCCATTATCCTCTAAAATTTTGGCGATTTCTTTAAAGGGCATCCCCGACTGGATACTAATTACTCTGGTATGCTTCTCCCAGCCTGCTGGCGCCCAAAAATGAACATATCCGGTAGCTCCAAAAATAGCCGCCAAGCCAATCAAAGTTATGAAAAGATCGAGCGACCTCGCGTGGCCCCAATTCACCAAAGAATTTTTTATCTTTCTCAAAAACGTAAAAGTATTCATAGGCTAATATATTCTATCCAACAACTCACCTAAGGGTCAATAACTATATTAACTTGTCCCGACTTAACTTTTCCAAAATAGGGATGTTTTGAACAAATTCCTTAGGTAAACCAGAAGCCCTTAAATTCAATGGCCTGTTGCGGACAAAGCTCATAGCAACAATAACAGGCCACACATTTATTTTCATCTAAGAATGGACCATCTTTCATGGACAACGCTCCTGCCGGACAATGCTCAATACAAACTCGGCATTTCGTGCAAAGAGAGCGCCTAAATTTGAGGCGCGGCCGAGCTAAAAACCTATAAAAAACTTTATTAATCACCGTGCCGAACCTTCCTTGGCTGGCCAGAGTGAAAGGTAACTTGAATTTTTTTAAAGGTGTCCATTGGCCCTGGATATCAACTCTTCTAATATCGATTTCTCCTAATCCTCTTGCCGCGGCCAAACGCAGATAATCTACTATATAAGGGGCTAGGCCCATCATCTCAGCCATTAGGGCATCCAAAACCACCCCATTATCAGAGACCAATATTTTGCCTATGTGGCGCAAATCCTTCCCTGAAGGGCCGTTTCCCTCCATGCCCACAATAGCATCCATGATCGTTAAGTCGGGAGGGCGAATTAGATAAATATCCACCAAAGCTTCGGCAAAATGTTCGGGCTTAGAAGCAGCTAAGTGCACGCGCGCTTTTTCAGCTCCCACGGCTATCCCGAACATATTTTTAACCGCGCCGGTGATCTTTGTTTGCAGATGAGTCTTAAATTTGGGAAGATTAATAATATAGTCTACATCCAACACTATTTTAGAGATGATCAGGTTCTTTAGAAAACGAGACTGAACTTCTACCTGAACAGTCTCTTTAGCCAAGTTAATAAAGCTTTCTCCGGCAGCTTCCCAGATCCCCGAAATCCTGGCACACTTTTCATTGGCGGCATAGCCAGGCAATCCAGGATTGTCCCCCACAAAACAGAGAGCCCCTTTCTTCTTAAGAAAATCAACTAAGGCGCGCACTAAGGATGGATGAGTGGTTATGCCTTTTTCCGGAGGATAAGGACCAAGGATATTCGGTTTCAAAAGAATCTTCTTTCCTTGCAGAGACAAAGGAAAATAAGAAAAAATTATCTCTCCTATCTTCCCCAGATCTGCATAATCACCATCTAAGATCAAAATTCTGTTGGCGGATTTCATAATAGAGGCGGGAATAAGGAAACCTGCAATGCTTTTTCACACCAATGGGCTGCGGCCAAAAGCTTTTCTTCTTTAAAAGCCGCCCCAACCAATTGGAGGCTCAAAGGCAAACCTTCGCCATTTAAGCCTGTCGGTAAAGCTATGGTGGGCAGTCCGGATAAACTCCAAGGAACTTGAAACCAAGGATCGCCAGTAGAAGAAAGGCCGCGCGGCGCGGCCGAGGAAGTGGTGGGCGTTAACAAGCCATCATACTTGGACATTATTTCATCCATTTCTTTGCGGAATAAGCTCTTTATCTTCTGCGCCTGAATATAATCGACGCCGGAAATTAAAAACCCCGTTTCCACAAGCTCGCGCAGCTTAGCCCCGTACTTATCCCAATGGTGAAGAAAAATTTTTTCGTGGTAAGCTGCTGCTTCCACCCGCATAATTATGCGGTGGGCATCATGGACCAAGGCAAAGCTCGGCGGCATTTTTATATCTTCAATTTTTGCCCCTGCTCGGCGCAGTTTTTCTATTGCCTCCTCAAAGTTATTCCACACTCCCCGTTCACTTTTTTCTTGATAAAACTCCCGAATTATTCCTAACTTTGGAGCAGCCAAGGGCGGCTTTAAAAATTTTTGATAGTCGGGCACAGGACGACTACTACAAGCCTGATCATTTGGATCATTTCCGGCCAGAACTTTGAGCATTAGAGCGGCATCAGAAACTGTCCTGGTCAAAAAGCCTACATGATCCAAAGTCCAAGCTAAGGCAAAAACTCCATGGCGACTAATGCGGCCGTAGGTAGGCTTGAAGCCCACGATGCCGCAATAAGCTGCGGGCCGAAGAATTGAGCCGCCCGTCTGCGAACCCAAAGCCGCCGGGCACATCCCTGAAGCTACGGCAGCTGCTGAGCCGCTACTCGAGCCCCCGGGAGTATGTTCTAAATTCCAGGGATTGCGCGTGGGAGCTGGATCGGCATAAGCGAACTCCGTCGTGGCCGTCTTGCCTAAGATTATGGCCCCTTCTTTTTTCAATTTAGTCACCACCGTAGCTTCATAAGGGGGAAAGAAATCTTTAAAAATCTTCGATCCACCTGTAGTTTTTAAATCAACTGTATAAAAAATATCTTTAACTCCTATAGGAATCCCATGGAGAAGACCGATTTTTTTCCGGCGCTTTAATATTTGCTCGCCTTGGCGGGCCTGTTCCCAGACTTTTTCTCGATCAATTGACACCCAGGCTTTTAGCTTTGGTTCGAGTGCTTCTATTCTCTGGAAATGGGCCGTAATCAAATCCAGAGGAGATAATTGCTTCTTTCTGATCAGTTCGCTCATTTCTACTAAGGATAATTGGTAAAGTTCGGGCATAATCTTTTCCTCGGCGAATTAGGAAAATATTTTATGCTTATTCAGTTTTAAAAAAAGCCGGTTCCGCTTCTAAGGGAGTCTCGTAATTGGCCACGGCCGCTATGGAATAAGCCAATTGTTGTAAGATCAATGCTAATTCTTTGGCCCGTTCATTCCCCCAAAGACGCCCGGCCTGCTCCTTCAATATATTTTGCATATTTTCTTCTTTTCTTTCCAGAATCAATTTAACTCCTCCTTTAAAAAAGATACATTTTAAAATCCGCCTCGCCTTACCTCGAGACTTTGTCGCCATGGTGAAAAAGGGGCCAGAGGCAGGCCAGAGGCAGGCCAATTGAGAAAAAGCTATTTAAACTCATCTGGGCTAAACTTTGGAGCAAGCGAAGTCATTACCCGTCTCGGTGCACATAGATAATGCCGCCTTATTTTGGCCAGTGAATTTTTCTGGTTCCTGGGCATCATTTAAATTTGTAACTTTCCTTAGCTGCAATTTTCTCGCAGCTTATGAGGGATTACATATTTTTTCTAATTAAGTCAATGGATACTTGCCGTATGCATAGGCAGCGTCAAATAAGGCCACGATATTTTCTGGGGAGACATCGGGTTGAATGCTATGACAAGAGGTAAAAAGATATCCTCCTCCTGGGCCTAAAATTCTGATCATCCGCCGCACTTCTTCCCGCACTTGGGCTGGAGTAGCCCGCGGTAAAAATCTTTGCGTGTCAATTCCGCCATGAAAGCTTAAAACCGCTCCATATTTGGCTTTAAGCCGCTCTGGATCCATATCTCGGGCACTTATCTGCACTGGGTTCAACACATCTACCCCCAATTCTACATAATCATCCAAAAAGGCATAAACTGATCCGCAGGTGTGCACGCAGATTTTGGCGTCGCTATGCTCCTTAATAGTCCTAAATATTTTCTGATGACCCGGCTTAATATATTTCCTGTAAAGTTGGGGAGAGATAAGTGGGCCATCCTGGCCGCTTAAATCTTCATAATAGATCACCATCTGCACAAAATCTCCCACAGCTTGCATATAATTCCGGTAGACGCGCACATAATAATCAGTCAATCTCTCACAGAGCTCATGCGTAAACTCGGGATGAATAAGCATATCTAAGAAAATATTCTCCATGCCCCGCAAATGCCAGGTCATATCAAATATCCCCACCCCGGTAAGGCCATCAGCCACCAAGGCATATTCTGTTTTCTCAAAAAGATATTTTGCTTTTTCCCGTAAACCCTCATAGCGGCTGGGCTCGTCTGGATCTGGCCAGGGAAATTTCTCGATCTCTTCCAGGGTGGCCGTCTTCATGGGATGATCAACCGGAAAAGTATAATAAGAGCCGGGATGTTTTGACCAAGGGACACCCCACTCATCAACCACCGTATAAGCATCTAACCTGGTGCGTTGCCAGGATTTAGGGACATTTAAACGGATATACATTGTATCCACATGAAAAGCCTGGAGGACTTCTTCATCAGGAATTATATGCTCATCAGCAAAATGCCTGATCTTTCTGTCCAAAGCCAGACCCAGATGAATTTTAAGGCGGTCATAAGCATCTACGGTCCGAATCGTGGAAGCAATCGAACCCAAATCGATGGGCACGCGATCGGGTTCTTGATGATTTAAGGCCAGAGTAAACCGTTCCCGCGAACTAAGTCTTTCCATCTCTCCCCCTTTTTCATTTAAGGATTTCTGGAACAACCATCCAGGCCACCTGCCAACGTTGATCCTCCGTTCTTTTAAGACAAACTACCCCTCCTTGTTGAAAAGCAATTAAATTTCCTTCTTCTTTCCCTAACAAAAGAAAGGTAGCTAATTTACTCAAAAAAGGAAGATGACCGACAATCATCAAGTCGTTAGCGCTCCGCGAGATTTCTTGGGTTAAATCGTTGATGGCATCTTGCGGAAGCAAGCCCTTTCTCTCTTTGATCAATTCAGGGGCGGCCATGGCGGAGGCTATAATTTCCGCCGTCTGTTTTGCTCTAAGTTTTTCGCTATGGTAAATCAGCGCTGGCTTTACTCTTGCGGTTTTCAGAAGAGAGGCTACTTGGCGCACATCCTCCCGCCCTTGTGTCGTAAGGGGACGCCGTGGGTCAACTTGTTCAGAAGTCGCTTCTCCATGTTGGATAAGGTAAAGTTTCATTTGCCAGCCCTCCTTTAAAATTTGCTGGTGCCAGGCTAATACTTCAATAACGGTCCCAATGAACTTTACCTTTTCGGTACTTAGTATTTGGGGATGGTTTCTCTGCCGGATAACCCAGAGGCACGATACATAAAACCTCTAAGGAGGAAGGAATACCTAAAATCTTCCGCACCACTGGGGCATCATTTTCTTTTATTCCGCACCAGACTGCTCCCAAACCCAAATTGGCCGCCGCCAATAAAAGGTTTTCTGTGGCCGCTGCGCAATCATCACGCCACCAGAGGGAACTTTTGTCTCCCAAAACTACAATAACCACCGGCGCTTCCGCTGCCATATATACCCAGGAATGGACGCGCCCAAGCTCTTCTTTGATTTGCGGATGGCGGACAATTACAAATTCCCAGGGCTGGGCATTATTCCCACTGGGCGCAGCCATGGCCGCCTTCATCAAGACTTCTAATAATTCTTCGGGAACAGGCTTTTTTTGAAAACGGCGGACACTCCGCCGACAGCATATAAAATCCAGGACTTCTTTTGCTTCCATGCTTACCCCCTGTTTATGTTCTTCACACAGCGAAAACCTAGCCAATAGGCTCCATTTACTTCATCTTCGGCAGACCAACGAACTGTGGTCCGCACAAAGGTGGCATTCCCCAAGAAGCACCCACCCCGCATAGGTAAGTGTCCTTCTAACCATTCCCCTTCACACATCTCCCAAACATTCCCCGCCATATCATAGCACCCGTATGGACTTAGACCTAAGTGAAAACGCGTCACCTCGGTAGTTCGATTCACCCCCAACTCGGCGGAATTACAATAACCAGGATAAAAGTCATTCCCCCACGGCCACCATCGTCCATCCGTTCCTCGGGCCGCTTTTTCCCATTGCGCTTCCGTAGGTAATTCTTTCCCCGCCCAAGCGGCGTAAGCCCGAGCATCATTCCAGCCTACACCCACCACGGGCTGTAAAGGGTCGTTCCACCCTTCTATCCCCCAGAGCAAAGGGGGGCGATGACCTGTTTCTTTCAAGAAGCGGCCGTATTGATAATTAGTGACGGGGTGGATATCAATATAATAGTCTGCCAACATCACCTTCCGGGCTGGTGTTTCGGTAGCAAAGACTGGGTTTTGATTCCCCTCCAAAGAAAAAACTTGCTGCAGCTCGGCTTCGCTTATCCCCATGATAAACTCCCCAGCAGGTATGAGCACCATCTCCGCTCGGTCGATTGGACAGATTATTTTGGGTGGAAAAGGAGGGCCATCAACTAAATTCCAAATGGACCAGAAGTTTTTTTTGACCAACCCTATGCCTCGGTAAATAAATTTAATTATTATATCTCATTTTTAAAAAAAGAGAGCAAGACAAATCTTGCTGACTAACTTGCCGCCTGATTTTTGGCCATCTTCATTTTTCTAATCATCTTATAAAGGTGGCCTTCTCGGAAATTTCTAAAAAAGTCCCTCGGGATGTAATTACGTCATTACTGCGCCGGCATGAAGTAGGCTGGAAGCTAGTATTTTCAAGGAATTTCTGACTCTCGCTGGCGCGGGAGTGCCCGGAGAGATGGTTTTTCCGAGATTTCTCCCTTTTCTGACCGTCTAACAGTTTTAATATTTCTTGCCAGCAGGAAACAGACGGGAGGGGAAGGGCTGCCTATCTCCCTCCCGACTGAATTAAGCTGGAATTTACAAAGTTATCGACGGCCAGCTCCCTCTTTTCTTGACTATTTGCTTGACCCCAGTTAAAATCCTTTAAAAATTGGAATAATTAAAATGGGACGTCCTTTCTGGCAGATTCAGATAATTACGGCCTTTTGGCCTCTAAGAAATTTTTTAGCCAGGATGGTCAACTGGCCGCTTTTGGGCAGTTGGTTAAAAGCCGCTTTCCGTGGCGATCAGGCGAGTTTTATTCCTGTAAAAGTGGAATTAGAAAATCCCCAAAGCGTACCCCTTCCTGCGGCCGTGGTGGAGAAAATTATCTTAGACTCACCCTACCACTTCATTTTAGACCGCTGCCTTTGCCGCTCTCTTTCCGTCTGCCAAAATTTTCCCGCAGATATTGGATGCCTTTTTTTGGGTCAGGGAGCAAAAGAGATAGCTCCTTCCTTGGGACATGAGGTTTCGCCTGCAGAAGCCTTAGCTCACCACCGCCGAGCTGTGGCTATAGGTCTAATTCCTATGGTGGGCAGATTAAAATGGGATGCCCTTTGGCTGGGAGTGCAGAAGGGGGATAAACTTCTAACCATTTGTCATTGTTGCCATTGTTGCTGTTATTTTAGCTTGTATCGGCATTTACCCTCGGAGGCTAAAAGAGGCCTCCAGAAACTCCCGGGATTAGAGGTCCGCGTGAATGCCCGCTGTAACGGATGTGGAATCTGTGCCCAAAAATGTTTTATGGGAGCAATAACCATAACGAATGGTAAAGCAATCATCGGAGCAGAATGCCGTGGCTGTGGCCGATGCGCCACTTTCTGCCCCCCAAAAGCTATCGAAATTACTCTCCCCCCTTTAGAAACAATAGAAAAATTCTTGGGTAAACTCGTAACTACTTAATAGAAGCGAATGAGATTACCCATTGCCAACTCCTGTTTTTATGCCTTCTCTCCAATTTAGTTGGAAAAATTTTACCCTGCCTCCCTCCAAGACATTTATTCGCTATGGTGGTCAAGAGTGAGAGGCGATTTTGAATGAAGAAACAGCGAATTTTTCTTAAGGACTGCTCAAGAAGGCCTTATAAGCTTTGTAAGCTTGGTATATATCAGCTTTGGAAGTAACTTCGAAGGGAGAATGCATGGAAAGGACGGGTACACCACAGTCAATGATATCCATGCCATAAACAGCCAAGTATTTAGCTACTGTGCCTCCTCCCCCCTCATCTACTTTGCCAATTTCCGTCATTTGCCAGGCCACATTATGGACGTTAAAAATCCGCCTTATCTCACCCACATATTCAGCGCGGGCGTCAGAAGCGCCGGATTTGCCCCGGTGGCCCGTGAATTTTTCCAGACAAACTCCATAACCAATTTTACCAGCATTCTGCTTTTCATGCACTTCCGGATAGTTAGGATCCAGGGCTGATTCAACATCTGCCGAAATGGCCTGAGAACGAGCCAAAATAGTCTTTACTAAATTATCTGTGGGTAGTTCTCCGCCATGCTCGATGAGTAACCTCACCACTTCTTCGATAAAAAAGGATCGCGCTCCCGTATTTCCTTCACTACCAATTTCTTCTTTATCAACAAAAAGCGTAAGCGCCGGGCGGGGAGGATTGCTCAGGTTTAAAATTGCTTGGAGAGAAGTATAGGCACTAGCCCGATCGTCCTGTCCATAAGCGCCTATGAGACTACCATCAAACCCAACATCCCTCGCTTGAGCAGCCGGCACAAGTTCAAGTTCGGCGCTGGTGAAATCCTCTTCTACCAATCCATATTTCTGGTGTAAAAGCTCTATCACTCTAAGTTTAATTCTTTCTTTAGCTTCTTCGTCCGGGAAAGGAAGGCTACCAGCTAAAGCGGTCAATTTCTCTCCTTCGATAGCCTCCGCCATCTTTTTTTGGTCTTGCACTTTGCCGGAGAGGTGCGGCAAAAGATCATTAATCACGAACACCGGCTCGTGTGCTTCTTCGCCTATCCGGATATTTACCTTCGCTCCGTCCCCTTTGACAACCACTCCATGAAGGGCGAGCGGGATAGTCACCCATTGGTATTTCTTAATGCCCCCGTAATAATGGGTGCGCAGCATAGCTAGATCTGTGTCTTCGTATAAGGGGTTTTGTTTCAAGTCGATACGCGGGGAATCTACATGAGAAACGATTATGCGTAGGCCTTCCTTTAAGGAGGCCCGCCCGAGGACGGCCAAGGCTATGGTTTTTTCTTTGTTAATAAAAAAAAGCTTGCTGCCTTTGGACTGGCCATAGCCATCGAGGAAACCGGCTGCTTGAGCAATCTTTTTGATTTCATCTACAGCCTCTCTCTCGGTCTTCGCTTGGTCCAAGAATTTTTTATATCCTTCAGCAAATTTGATGGCTTCTTGCCGTTCTTCTTCACGCAGGCGATCCCAAGCCAATTTCCCTTGAAACTTTAACCTCTTCTCTAACTCCTTTACATCCTTTTTTTCTATATTGTTTTTTTCTTGGCCCCCCAATTTCTTCCTCCTTTTAAATTATCCTTGGCCGCCCTGCCTTAATCATTTTCCTTAATCGAAGCTAATAGAATTTTCTATTCAACGATCAATACGCGCATAGCCATTCTCCAAATTTACCGTGGCTTCGAAAAGGGGCACTAAATCAAAACAAGATTGACAAATCGGAAAATTTATAGTTTTTCGGTTTACTTTTAATTGCAAATTTACACCCTGTTTATTAAAAACTTTTCCGCAATAAGCGCAATTGGGGTTGTTTTGCAGTGGTTCCCGACTCAATTTCAATTCCATCATGAACATCTCCTC
>CAZAGD010000058.1:0-5753 GCA_964484485.1 uncultured Syntrophaceae bacterium | reverse complement strand
CCATTAGTAGCCATAAAATATGCTTGTCCACCTTTGATCTGTTCGTTTATCGCCTGACTTACATGGGCAAACGTACCACCCACAATGATCTTTATATTGTCGTTCAAAAATTCCCTATATCGGCGAATGGCTACATCTGGTTTGGTTTCATCATCCCTAATTACAGCTTCTACTTTAAGTTTTTTTCCACCCATATTGAGGCCGCCTTTTTCGTTTACCTGTTTGATGGCTAATTTTACACCATCTATTTGGATTTTACCTACGGCCGATCCAGCACCAGTTGTACTATACATTACTCCAACTTTAACCGTGTCAGCCGCCCAAAGATTTGGGGCAGTAAGAAAAGTAACTATTACCAATAAACCAAAAGCTAATTTTAGTTTGTTCCACATGTTTCTTACCTCCATTTTTAATTTATTTTTGGGTTCCCCAAAAAGGGAAATTTTCAAAATCTATTTTTGTGAAATCCCATATTAATTTAAAATTTAAAAAATTTTCCCGTTCACTTCACCTCCTTTTTAGATTACGCTTTTTCTTCTTGCTCCTGGTAATATTGCTGAATAGCTTTTTGCACATCTAAAATATGCCTTTTCATATGGAAAGCAGCCTCAGGTGCACTTCTATTCTTAATAGCCTGGTAGATATTTTGATGAAATTTTAAAGATCGCGCAAGCATCCAAGGCATGACCCGGAATGATTCCCGCATGTATTGCTCAAGGAAGCCGCGAATGGTTATAAAAATGTTAATCAGAAAGCGATTATGCGAAGCTTTGGCAATTAAGTAATGAAAAGCCAAGTCATGGCCAATGTAATCATCAATACGGCCCTCTTTGAGTGATTTAGGCATTTCTTTGATAAGCGAGTCCATTTCTTTGATCTGGTCAGGTTTGATATTTTTTACCGATAATTCAGCAGTGCCAGTCTCCACAAAACGCCGAACTTCGATGAGTTCAATGGTGGCCTGTTTATCAGAAATGAGCGGAGGATTTACATGGTCCACAAAAATAGCGGGCATACGCGAACGAAGAACTGTCCCATAGCCAGGGCGCTGTTCAGTTATACCTAAACGTGTTAAGGTATTCAGGGCTTCTCTCAAAGAAGTCCGGCTGACCCCCAATTGAGCAGCGAAGGCGTTTTGGTTAGGAAGCTTTTGTCCTTCCTTTAATTCGCCACTCTGGATCATTCTTTTGATTTCTTCAATTACAGCGTCGGCGACCTTTTTTCTGCTGATCATCACCATTTTTAAAAGTTAATATGATTGTACAAAATTCATATCAAATTACAATTAATCTGTCAATATAAAAATCCCCTGACCGTCTAGCAGTTTTAATATTTCTCGGCAGCAGGAAACAGGCGGGGGAGAGGCTCATTAAAATGAGGCTCTAGGGTAATGTCTTAAAAATAAATTGAATAAATATTCTCTTGGGCGAAAGACTAAGTGTTTGACATCATTGGTAGTTTGCCCTATAAATTATTTAATCTAATTTCTGAGACCCAACACTGGTTCTTTCATGGGCATGGGCGAGGAATAAAAAGTTTCCTGCTGGCGATATATACACATATTAAAACTTATCGACGGTCAGTTTTCCACCACTGCCAGTAAGGCCAAATTGAGGAATGCTGAAATAGTGAGAATCATTAGTTGCTCCTATTCCATAAGGCAAGGCCATATGGCTGGCCAAATTAAGCAAGGGTCAAGCCCTTGCCCTACGAGGCTTTGGAATAAATTTTTATTAACCTGCAGAGGGCCAGTCCTTGTGGCTGACCTTTTCTCGGCCAGGGATAAGCCTTTGCCCTACACCATACTCCGTTGCCTAAGGCCCCTTTTAAAGGGGCAAAAATTCCTAAAGCGGCAAAAGAAAATTAAAAACTTGTTTCTTGCCGAGAGCCCAGAATAAAATAAATTGATATTAATTAAAATTTTAATAAAAAAGAAAGGATAGCCCAAAGGGATGGATTCGGAAAAGAAAAAGATTTTTGAAAAGATTTTTTATCCGCAAAGCATTGCTATTGTTGGTATTTCCCGGAGTAATGGAGGTCTTGGAGGGCAATTTTTTTTAAAAAATTTAAAAAGGGGCGGATTTCCAGGAAGAATATATCTTATTAATCCGGTAGCTAAAGAAATTGATGGACTGCCGGTCCATCCAAATATTAACTCTCTTCCAGAGGCAGTTGATTTAGCTATAATTTGCACTCCTGCTAAGCTTGTTCCGTCTTTAATGGAAGAATGTCGGCAGCGGGGCATTATGAATATTTATATTTTGTCTGCTGGCTTTAAAGAACTGGGGACGCGGGAAGGTATTAATTTGGAAGAAGAAATAAAGGAAGTGGCTAAGAATGGAAACCTCCATGTAATTGGGCCAAATTGCATGGGACCTTATGTCCCTGCTTCCAAACTTTTGCTCTGGGGGCAGATTCCTGGAAAAGTGGGGAATTTTGCCTTTATTTCCCAAAGCGGGACGCTGACCCAACGCCTGACAGAATACGCCTATTTTTCCGGAATCGGTTTGAGCAAAGCCATTAGCTTTGGTAATGCTGCTGTCTTAGATAGCAGTGATTATCTGGAATATTTAGCCGAGGATGAGGAGACTAAAATAATTGGTTTTTATCTGGAAAGCGTTCAAGAAGGAAAACGTTTCTTAGACTTAGCCCGCCGTATAAATCCCCAAAAGCCCTTGCTCGTCTGGAAAGGTGGGGAGACTCCTGCTGGTTCTGGCGCCGTCGCCTCCCATACAGGTAATCTCTCCGGGAAAGATGAGATCTGGGATAAAGCACTGAGACAGACAGGTGCGTTGCGCCTTTATTCCTTAGAAGAAATTTATACCACGGCCATGGCTTTTCTTTATCTTCCTCGCCCACCAGGAAGAAAAGTTTTCATCTTGGGTGGAGGTGGGGGGAATAGCGTTTTTTATGCGGACATTTGTCTGCACCATGGATTGCAAGTTCCCCCGCTAAGAGGAGAAGCTCAAAAGAAAATCTCGGGCTTGGTTCCCGAGGTAGGCTCATTTGCCCGTAACCCTGTGGATGCCTGGAGAGCTTATTATGACCCCGAATTTATGCGAGAAGTTTTAGAGATAGTCTTGGCCACCCCAGACTTGGATATAATAATTTTAGACCGCCTTATTCCCCGCGCTACTTATGCTACTCCAGAAGAAAAAGATTCTCTTCCTTTAATTATTAATTTTTTGCAAAAAAATCGCTACCGTAAACCCATAGCGGTAGTAATTGACGGGAGCGGAGAGGATCCTTATTTGGCTGCCGAAGCAGCAAAAATTCGGCAGCAGTTTTGCCAGGCAAAAATTCCTGCATTTTCTTCTTTGCGCTTGGCGGCGCGGGCGTTAGCGCACCTTTGCTCTTATTCGGAAAGATACGCGGAGAAAAATAACTTTTGGAAATAAGGGTTACGATTATTTTTTATCCGCTCGAAGCACACCGGCTACGGCATAATCGTGCAAAGCCATATCGTGCAGAATAATACGGACTACATCCGGATTTACCTCCAGACTCTTAACGACTGCCTCCGTCATGGCCGCTACTAATTTCCTTTTTTGCTCAATTGTTCTGCCTTCAAACATGTGTACATGAATAATGGGCATATCGTTTCCTCCTTTAATTTAAAATAAAGCTTAAAACGCCGCCTTCCTGCTTAAGGAAAAAATACTATATGAATTTAAAAGAGAAAGCAAGAAAAAGTAATTATAAAGGACGATCACTTTTAAAATCCAGGTTTGATCTAAGTGTTTGGGCGAGGCCAGGCTACCCCCCGCTACTGGCGTTATTTCCCGGGCGATTCTATTTTCATCCCTTATCTCCGTTAGAGGCGGTCCAGAGGCAGGTTTGAGCCGTATCAAGCTATTTATTTAAAAGCTGATCATGGTCAGGAACAATTAAAGGATTACAAAAAAAGGATAATTTGTTAAAATTGAAAATAAAAAAATTAGGAGTTTGGCTATCGTCGAAGTAAAAGAAGTTGAAAAATCTTATGGCGGTAAAATTCTCTTTACGGGGGCTTCTTTCCATATCGGCGCACGCGATCGGATAGGTTTAGTTGGCCCAAACGGTTCGGGGAAAACTACTATCTTTCGGTTACTCAGCGGAGAGGAATATCCAGACCACGGAGAAATTATAATCAAGCGGGGAGTACGTATTGGTTATTTACCCCAAGAATCTAAGCCCAAAGAGGGAAGAAAACTTTTAGAGGAAGTTCAGCATAGCGCCCAAGATATAGCAAATTTAGCGGAGAAGATGCGGCTCTTAGAAGAAGAAATTGCGGAAGAAAAGGACCCGCAAGTATTAGAAGAATTGGTTAAAGCTTACGGACAAATGGAGAATGACTACGCCCAGAGGGGAGGATACTCTTTAGCCGCCCAAGCCAAAAGCATTTTGTTGGGGTTAGGATTCCACGAAGCAGATTTTGATCGCTGGACTAGAGAATTTAGCGGGGGTTGGTATATGCGCGTGCTGTTAGCCAAAATCCTTTTGGCTAATCCCGATCTCCTTCTCCTCGATGAGCCAACGAATCATTTGGATTTGGATGCCCTAATTTGGCTAGAAAATTTTTTAGCAGATTATGCGGGAGCTTTAGTGGTAGTCTCTCATGATCGATCATTTTTAAATCGGGTGGTTAAAAAAATATTGGCCATTGAAGATAAGAAAATAGTCGCTTACAGCGGGAATTATGACGCTTATGAAATAGCCAGAGAAAAAATAAAAAAGATGCAGCTGGCCGCATGGGAAAGCCAGCGGAGAAAAATAGCTGCCGTAGAAAGATTTGTGGAACGGTTCCGCTACAATGCCGCCCGAGCTAGCCAGGTGCAGAGTCGAATAAAGTGGTTAGAGAAACAGCCAAAGATTGATTTACTTCCTGAGCAACAGAGTGTGCATTTTGCTTTTCCCCAGCCTATACCAAGCGGGAAAGTGGTGGTGGAGCTAAAAAACATCCATAAAGCCTATGGAAAGGTAAAAGTTTATGGCGGCATAAATCTTACTCTTTTGAAAGGAGATAAAGTTGTTTTAATAGGGCCCAATGGGGCCGGCAAGTCAACTTTAGTGAAAATTTTAGCCGGTATCCTTAAGCCCGACGAAGGAACAGTAAGTTGGGGGCAGCGCGTTTCCATTGGCTACTTTGCCCAGCATCAGTTAGAATTGCTCGACCCCAATAAAACTATTTGGGAAGAGATATGTTCTTTGGCCAGAGATGAGTCTTTAACCTTTTTGCGTGGTCTTTTAGGCGCCTTTCTTTTTTCGGGGGATGAGGTTAATAAGAAAATATTGGTTCTTAGTGGCGGGGAAAAAAGCAGAATGGTCTTGGCCAAAATGTTGATGCGTCCGGCAAATTTCTTGCTCTTAGATGAACCAACGAATCATTTAGATATAAATGCGCGTGAAGTGTTAGAAAAAGCACTAAGCGAGTATCAAGGTACGCTCTGTTTAATAACTCACGACCGCCATCTGATTAATAAGGTGGCCAATAAAATCATAGAAATTAAAGATGGTCAAATTGATGTGTATTCAGGAAATTATGATGATTATATCTATAAAAAAGATTTAGCCAAAAATGAAGGGGAAATGGTTCCAATGCCCTTAGGAACCTCTTCTACAGCTGCAAATGGGGAACAACCAAATAGGAGAAATAAAGAACAAAAACGATTAGAGGCCGAAGCTCGCCATCGGCTTTACCGGGAGACCTTAATAATCAGAAAAGAAATCGCTGAAGTGGAAAAATTATTGGAAGAAGCGACGCAAGAGATGGA
>CAZAGD010000057.1:0-7791 GCA_964484485.1 uncultured Syntrophaceae bacterium | reverse complement strand
GGCAAGCGGGGCATGATTTCTTTGGCTTTCTTTAGTAGAGGCTTTTCTCCTTCCCAAAAATTTTCAGGAGCGAGGAGATGTAATGAGGCAGTTTGATCGTATTGATTCTCAATAATGCCTACGCCAAAGAAGAAGGGGAGGGCTTTTAAAATAATGGGTTGAATTTCGGTAAACATGGTGGCAAAGCCATGTTTAATCGTAAGGCGATGGGCCATGAGCGCTCCTTTATGTTTGCCCATGCCAATGATCATCATTTTATTTAAGCCGCTCTCGATATCGAAATCGAAATCAGTATGCGGTTTAATCCGGTTGACGACGATAATTTTATCGGCCTGCTCACAAATGTGGCGGTCAATAAAGACGGGTGTGCCGAATTTAGTCCGCCCGATTTCTTTTACTTCCATGGAGGAGACTATCGGCGCCCCCACAAATTCCTCGGTTATGCCCAAGTGCTGTAATACTTTTACCTGCCCTTCGGCCGTAGCTCCACCATGAGAACCCATACAGGGGACGATAAAAGGCTTAGCTTGCAGACTTTTTAAACGGCTAACGATGACCCGCAAAACCTTCGCTTTATCTCGGATGCCGCGGCTACCGGCTGTGATAGCAATCCTCTCTCCTGGTTTGACTTTGGCGGCAAGGTTAAAGCGATCTAAAAGGTCATGCATTTCTTTTTCCACATCGGCCAGTCGGGGGGTCGCAATTTTCTGATGGATTTTAAATATACGGGGCCAATTTTCCATATGCTTCCTCCTCTAAATTTTGGCCATCAATATAGCACATTCTGAGTTACGGGAGAAGAAATTTTTAAGGAGGATGAACAATCCCTTTCGGCCAATGGGGTGATAATAAAACTCGTCCGCGCTGATCGATGATTAAAGCATGAATAGCGGGCAATTTGGCAATTAAAGCCATTCCCCGATCCGCTCCGAGAATAAAAACGGTGGTGGCCAAGGCATCGGCATCCATCGCGGAAGGAGCCATTACGGTAACACTTTGACATTGGCGGGCTGGTTGGCCAGTTAACGGATCGAGCAGATGGTGATAGCGTTCTCCATTTTTAATAAAAAATTTTTCATAGTCGCCAGAAGTAGCCAGAGCAGCAGCGGATAAGTTAATCTTAGCTATTAAATTATCTTTTAGCCGGGGATGTTGGAGACCAATTATCCAAGGTTGTCCTTTTTCTTTCCATCCCTGAGTTTTTAAATCTCCCCCGGCATTTACCAAATAATTGGCTAAGCCCCTTTTGGCCAAAGCAGTGCAGGCTTGATCCACGGCATACCCTTTGGCAATGGCTCCTAAATCAATAGCCATTCCTGGAGCGGGGAGAAAAACTTCCGAAGTAGCCGGTTTAATCTTGATTTTTTGATAACCAACTTTTTTTAGAGCTTTCTTTATTTCCTCCGCCGCCGGGATTTTTTGCTGTTTAAAATCCCAGAGGCGCAATAAAGGAGCAATGGTGATATCAAAAGCTCCTCCGGAAAGATGAGCAAAATAAATGGCCCGTTCCATAACGCGTAGGGTATCCGAGGAAACTCGACAGGGCTTCTTGCCAGCCTGGCGATTTAACTCGCTTACTTCGCTATCGGCGCGGTAACTGCTCATTAAGCGGTCGATCTTTTCTATCTCTTGAAATGCTTCTTCCAGGGCTATCTTGGCTTGGCGAGGTTCAGTATGGGAAATAATAATTTCAACATTTGTGCCCATGATTATCCGACTTTGCTGGAAAATAATGGGGGTTTTATTTTGGGCGATGGCCAAAGGAAGGAGAACAATAGATAGCCAAAGAAAAAATAAAGGTAAAAGTTTAAGAGGCAAAAAAATTCTCTTCCAGAAATTGGGGAAGAACATAAGCAATTTATCCCCAAAGAATAAGACCGAGGGAGTAGGGATTCGCTAACAAAGGATGCGCCGGAAGAATACGTACTTTAAAAGCAAATCGGCCTACGCGGGGGCAGGGAATTTCTCCCTTAAAGATAGTCAAGGAGCCTGCGGTGGTAAATTCTTTGAGAGGCATAGTATCTCGGTCAAGGAAGTCAGCCTTAGAATCGATTAGCCCATAGTATATTTCTACGGAAATGTCTTGGGGGGAGATTTTCCCCAAAAAAGTATTTACTTTAACTTTGAGTTTATGGCCCAGAGCAATAACTCGATTCGTTTCGGCTTGTTTTTCCAAAATCTTAATCTGGGGCCAGTTTTTACGCAGTTGTTCTGCCCAGGCCGCAAAAGAGCGGATTTCCTTAAAATCATTAGCGGTTATTCTTTCCCAATTAAGGGCTAAAGGAAGGTAAAAATGATGAGTATAATCCTGAAGCATGCGGTGAGCACAGAAACGAGCGGTAAGTGTAGACATGGATTTTTTCATAGTTCTGATCCAATGGCGAGGAAGGTTATCTTTACCCCGTTCGTAGAAGAGAGGAACCACATGCCTTTCTAGGAGATCATAAATAGCTTGACTTTCTACTAAATTTTGATATTCGTAGTCGTCGTATTCTTCCCCTGAGCCAATGGCCCAACCTAAGTCAGGATGATAGCCTTCCGCCCACCAACCATCGAGCACACTCATATTCAAAGCTCCATTGGCTGCGGCTTTCATGCCACTAGTGCCGCACGCTTCCAGGGGACGCCGGGGGTTATTTAACCATACATCACACCCTTGAACCATATAGCGCGCTACATTTAAATCATAGTCCTCTATAAAAGCTACCTTGTGTCGGAATTCTGGGCGTTGAGCAAAGTGAAAGATATTTTTGATAACCATCTTCCCTTCGTGGTCTTGAGGGTGAGCTTTACCCGCGAAAATGATCTGCACGGGTTTTTGCGGGTCATTTAATATTTTGGCTAACCGCGCTGGATCTTTGAAGATTAAATCTCCTCTTTTATAAAGAGCGAAGCGGCGCGCAAAACCAATGGTGAGTGCTTCAGGATTTAATACCTCACTGGCCGCTTGGAGTTCACTCTGGGGAGCGCCTTTGCGGGCCAGCTGTTCGTAAAGCCTTTGGCGGGTAAAGGCAACTAATCTTTCTCGGCGACGTTCGTGAGCGCGCCATAATTCGGCGTCAGGTATTTGGTTAACCCGCTCCCAGACTTTTACATTATCTGGATCTTCGGACCATTTCCTTCCTAAGTAGCGATTGAACAGGCGGCTCATATCATCGGAGATATAAGATGGAGTGTGAATCCCGTTGGTTACGCTTTCAATAGGAATGTCCATTTCGGGAAGAGCGGGCCAGATTTGTTGCCACATCTTGCGGGAAACTTTTTTATGCAGCTCACTTACGCCATTAACTTTTGTACAATTCTTCAAGGCCAAAACAGCCATATTCAATGGCTCATTTGGTTTAATGTCTATGGCTCCCAGCTCAAAAAAAGCAGGTAAAGGGACCCCTGAGCAGCAGAGATAATTACCCAGCAGGTTTTCTACTAAAGAGCGATCAAATATATCGATCCCCGCGGGTACGGGAGTATGGGTAGTAAAAACACTGCTGGCAAATACAGCTTCTCTGGCTTCGGCAAAGGAGAGGCGATGCTTGCTCATGAGTAGAAGAATTCTTTCTAAAATGACCAGAGAGCAGTGGCCTTCATTCATATGATATACGGCCGGTTGGTAGCCCAAACGATCTAAAACTCTTACGCCCCCAATGCCCAAGACAATTTCCTGTTTCAACCTCATTTCTCGATCACCGGCATAAAGCGCCGAAGTAATATCACGGTCTTCATCTCGGTTAGCTATGGTATTAGTATCCAGCATATAAAGGGGAACTCGGCCCACGTCAATCCGCCAGACATGGACTTTTACTTGGCGGTCCTTAATGGGTACTTCAATCGTTAAAGGACTTCCTGTATTGTCTTTTTCCAGCGTGGCGGGTAAAAGATGAAATTCATTGTCCGGATATGTTTCTTGCTGCCAACCATCAACATTAAGGTACTGACGAAAATAGCCCTTTTGATAAAATAAACCTACACCTACAATGGGAATGCGCAGATCGCTGGCCGATTTTAAGTGATCACCAGCCAAGACGCCCAATCCCCCGGAATATATGGGCAAACAATCAGTGAGGCCATATTCGGCCGAAAAATAGGCGACAGTAAAAGTAAAAGGAGTTTCTAAGCCAAAATGATAAGGCTTACCCTTTTCCGTATACCTTTTGAAATCTCCATAAATGCGGTCCATTTCCGAGAGAAATCCTTCATCTCCTAAGAGCTCTTGCAGGCGGTCTTGGTTTAAGCGACCCAAGAGAGCGAGGGGATTGTGATTAGTTTCTTCCCAAAGATGCTGGTCGATGGAGCGAAATAGATCAATAGCCTCCAGGTTCCAACTGAACCAAAGGTTTTTAGCCAGTTCCATTAAGGGGAGCAGCCGTTCCGGAAGGGTGGGAACTACGGTATAAACAATAATATCTTTCATAAAAGGCCTCCTGCCCGAAGGAAAGTTGTAAAAAGATAGAGCTCAAATAAGAAATTTTCTATTTATTATTCCTTTTTTAAATATCTGTCAATATTGCCTTTGGCTGACCGCCTATCAGTTTTTAAATTCCAGCTTAATTCAGGCGGAAGGGAGAGAGCCTCATTAAAATGAGGCACATATTTTTCGTAGGGACGGGCGGGGATATAGACATTTATTTTAAAAGAAGGAAGCTATTATTTAAGTCTATCTGGCATAGGCAAGTATGTCCCCGCCGTTCTATGCGGAGAGAGGGTGAATAAGAGAGGGATGGCCATTTCCCAGCCGATTTTAATTTCGCCTCTCTCCCTCCCGCCTGTTTCCTGCTGGCCAGAAATATCAAAATTGTTAGAAGGTCAGCGCCTTTGGCGATCTCTGCAAAACCGACTTTTTGGTACCTCTCGCGCCAGCGAGAGTCCAGAAATGCCTTAAAAATACGGGATTCCTCCCTGCTTCATGCTTCCGCAGTAATGACGGAATTACATCTCGAGAAACATTTTTAGAGATCTCCTTTGATTTTCTTTTAACCCCTCTTGTTAAGTTTTTTTCAAAATTAGGGGCATAAAAATTAAGAAATTACCCATTCTTTTTAGTATATAATTTTGGGCTATTATTTTCATCGGTTAGTTTAAGGAATTCTTAAAATTTATTTTATAAACATTAGGCAATCTATAGCCTCCCCACCCCTCTTTAGTAAAGAACCTCTGTCATTGTTAATAAATAACTAAATTTTGGTGAAGGGAGTAGAGGTTGGCCTGCCTCTAGCCTGCCTCGAACCCTTTCTCGCAATGATGACACAGTCTCAAAAGAGGGGAAAGGATAATCTCCATTGGCCTTCAGTTTGAATCGGTGACGAACCTTATCTAAATTCTGCTTCCCCTACTGGCTTTATTTCAACTATTTATGGCCTCATGAAATTTTTATTAACAATTTATCCAACTATTGCTGTTTTTAAAAATTTGAAGTGGGCAGGAAATGCTAAGAGAATGGTTGACTTCGGGTTAAAAAAGAGTTAGTAGTTAAAGCAAATGAAAAGAGAGATACATAACGCTATTACTGATGTTCCTGGGTTTCGCGTGGGGCATGCTCATGACTTACAGGCGGCTACAGGATGCACCGTAATTTTATGTCCCCCAGGAACATTGGGAGGAGTAGATATTCGGGGTTCAGCGGCGGGCACAAGGCAGATCGATTCATTGCATTCTTTTCATGCCGTTGATGAAGTTCACGCGGTTCTTCTGGCTGGAGGAAGCGCCTTTGGCTTGGATGCCTCCGGAGGGGTCATGAAATATCTGGAAGAAAGGAATATCGGGTACCAAACTTCGGCAGGTAAAGTTCCCATTGTGCCTACCGCAATTATTTATGATTTGGGTTTGGGCAGCGGGCAGGTAAGACCAGATAAAGAGATGGCTTACCAAGCATGCTTAGCGAGTGATTCAGGGAAAGTAGCCGAGGGAAGCGTAGGAGTAGGAGCGGGAGCGAGCGTGGGGAAACTTTTGGGCATAAAAATGGCTACTAAAGGAGGTGTAGGTACTGCTTCGCTATGTTTGCTCGACGGGGTAATTGTGGGTGCTTTAGTGGTAGTAAATGCTTTTGGAGATGTGTTTGACCCAAAGAGCGGGAAAAATTCTGGCTGGAGCGCGTGATCCAGAAAATCCCCAGCGTTTTGTAAATGCCAGTAAATTGATCAGAGAAGGATTAAAATTACCAAGGCGGGAAACGGCCTTTCAAAATACAAGTTTAGGTGTGGTGGCTACCAATGTAAAGCTGACCAAAAGACAAGCCATAAAAGTTGCGCAAATGGCCCAAAGTGGATTTGTACGCACTATTTCCCCCATCCATTCTACAGTAGATGGCGATTTGATCTTTGCCCTTTCTTGTGGAGAAAAGATGGCGGATGTTAATACAGTAGGCCTTATGGCCGAAGAAGTTATTGCCCAGGCGGTTCTCAGAGCAATAAGGCAGGCCGATGGCTTGGGTCTGCTGCCCGCTTACCGAGATTGGCAAAGCAAAGTAGATAAGTAATCTGGGCCGGATTAATGCCTAAGAATAAGTTCGTTATTTTTTTCGCTGAACAGTATAATCAGCCAAAGTAAGCAGCGCTTCTTTCTCGGGAGAAGAAGGAAAAGAGGAGAGTAAGCTTTTGGCTTGATGCACATAATTTTCAGCGATCTTGATGGTATAGTCTAATCCGCCCCGCTCTTGGATTAGTCTCCAAAGATAAACCAAATCTGAATCTGGGCGATTTTTATTTTGGATAATTTGCGAAATATATTGTTTCTCATGGGGGGGAGCTGTTTTTAAGATATAAATTAAAGGTAAAGTAACCTTTCCTTCGTTTAAGTCTTGCCCTATACTTTTGCCCAGCGTCTCTGCTTCTGCTGAATAATCTAAAATGTCGTCCACTAATTGAAAAGCAACTCCCAAATTAAGACCGAAATCTGTTAAAGCTTTTTCTCTTTCGGGCGTGGCGGCGGCCAGAATAGCGCCGACTTGACAAGCGGCAGAAATCAAGACCGCCGTCTTATTGATAATTACATAGAAATAATCTTCTTCGGTTATTTGGGGGTCACCCATTTTTACCAATTGCATGACTTCCCCTTCAGCCATGCGCGTGGTAGCTGCGGAGATAACTTCTAAGATACGCAAATTGCCTTCTTTCACGATCAAAGAAAAAGATTTGGTGAAGAGGAAATCACCAACCAACACACTGGCTCCATCACCCCAGACATAGTTGGCGGAAGCCATTCCTCGCCGGACAAAAGCCCGGTCAACTACGTCGTCATGAAGCAGGGTGGCGGTATGGATGAATTCTATAGTACTGGCCAGAGGGATAGCTCGGCGACCGTTGTACCCGCAAAGGCGAGCGCAGAGAATTAAGAGCATGGGGCGAAACCTTTTGCCGCCACTGGAGATGAGATAGCGACTTACCGTCGGGATCATGGAAATCTCGGAGAGCATATTTTGGGACATTTCCCTTTCGACGGCTTGGAGCTCTTCTTTCAGCAAATTTAATACTTGTTCAATAGACAAAGTTTTGTTCCCCCATACGGAATAGGATTTAAAAGGGAATATCATCCTCTTCTTTCAAAGGAGGGGGAGTATACTCTTCCTCCAAATCTTTGGCCTTGCCTTTTTGTTCACCTATGCTCCCTAACATTCTCATGTCAGTGGCTTCTATTTCCGTAACTGTCCGCTTGTTTCCATCGCGATCTTCCCAAGAGCGCGTCCTTAGCCGCCCTTCTATATATACGAGTTTCCCTTTGCTCAAATATTCTCCACAAATTTTGGCCAACCCTCTCCAGGCCACAATGCGATGCCATTCTGTTCTTTCCTCTTTTTCTCCA
>CAZAGD010000056.1:0-10597 GCA_964484485.1 uncultured Syntrophaceae bacterium | reverse complement strand
TCCTATAAGATGGGCGAGGTCCATAATGGAGAAGCAGTGATGGATTGGATGCCGCAAGAGCAAGAACGCGGCATAACGATTACATCAGCAGTTACTACCTTCCCTTGGCGAGGATACGAAATTCATCTCATCGACACGCCTGGCCATGTGGATTTTACAATTGAAGTGGAGAGAAGTTTGCGCGTTTTGGATGGAGCCATTGCCGTTTTTGATGCCGTCAATGGTGTAGAGCCCCAATCCGAAACAGTATGGCATCAGGCTGATAAGTATAAAGTCCCGCGGCTCACTTTCGTTAACAAGATGGATCGGGTGGGAGCGGATTTTTTCGGCACGGTGGCCATGATGAAGGAAAAATTAGGCGCGCGACCTGCTTTGGTGCAGATTCCCTGGGGAGCCGAAGACCGATTTCAAGGGGTGATAGATTTAATTAAAAGGAAAGCTGTAATATGGGACGAGGAGACTTTGGGGGCCACTTTTTACGAAATAGAAATCCCCGATGATTTTTCCGCTGAAGCCCAAAAATTTCGGGACCAACTCTTAGAGACTTTAGCCGAAAAAAATGATTTGCTCATGGAAAAATACCTGAGCGGAGAAGAAATAACTGTCGAAGAAATCAAATCAGTTTTAAGGCAAGCCACCTTAAAATTCGAGTTAGTTCCTGTACTTTGTGGCGCTGCTTTGCGCAATAAAGGTATTCAACCCCTTTTGGATGCTATCGTAGATTACCTTCCTTCTCCTTTGGATGTTCCGCCAATTACGGGCTATAATCCCCTAACTGGAGAACAAGAAATTCGGCTGAGTTCAGAAAAGGAGCCACTGGCCGCCTTGGCCTTTAAGATCATGATGGATGAAGGAAGGAAACTAACTTATCTTCGCGTTTACTCCGGCACTTTAAAACCAGAACAGGAAGTTTATAATTCTACCAAAGGGAAAAGGGAACGGGTAGCTCGCCTCTTCCGGATGCATGCGAATAAAAAGGAAAGGATAGCGGAAGTGCGCGCGGGGGATATAGTAGCGGCGGCCGGTTTAAAAGAAACTACTACCGGTGACACTTTATGTGCCGAAGAAAAACCGATTATCTTGGAACGGATAGAATTTTATGAACCAGTTACTTCTATGGCCATAGAGCCTAAAACTCGCGCCGATCAAGAGAAGTTAGAATTTTCTTTGCAAAAAATTATGGAAGAAGACCCTACCTTCCGCGTTAAATTTGATGAAGATACTGGGCAAACGATAATCTCGGGCATGGGTGAACTTCATCTGGAAGTGATTGTGCGCCGTCTGCTGGACGATTTTGGCGTGGCCGTAAACATGGGCAGGCCCCAAGTAGTCTATCGGGAGACCATAACTCAACCAGCGGAAGGGGAAGGAAAGTTTGAAAGAGAAATAGAAGGTATTATGCATTTTGGCCATGTGCGCCTTTTCTTAGAACCAAAGCCGCGGGGCACAGGATTTGAATTTTGTAAGGATATGAAAGACGGCGCTATTCCAGAGGAATTTATTCCAGCAATTGAAACTGGGGTGCGGGAATCAATAACCAATGGAGTGGTTTCCGGGTATCCAGTAGTTGACTTGCGTGTTACTCTGCGGGGAGGGACTTTTCGAGAGAACCAATCCTCCCCCTTAGCTTACCAGATCGCGGCCGCTATGGCTTTTCGGGAAGGCTGTCAAAAGGGCCAACCCATTTTGTTGGAACCCATAATGAAGACCGAAGTGGTAGTGCCGGAAGAATTTTTGGGGGAAGTCATCGGCGATCTCAGTGCCCGCAAGGGAAGGATTGACCAGGTTCAATCCCGAGGGAAAGTTAGCGTTATCTTGGCTTTTGTGCCCTTACGCGAAATGTTCGGTTACTCTACTGATCTTCGTTCGCTGAGTCAAGGCCGCGGAAGCTTTACCATGCAGTTCTACCAATTTGACCGCTTGCCAGAAAAGAAAAAATAGGGATTTTCTGGCCTTTGGGGAAGAAGGAAACTTAAGAAATAGTGGATAAGATGGAAAGAGAAGTAAATTAGATAGAGCGCTCTTACACTTCGCGCCTCACGCCTGAGAACTTATGATTTCTTGGAGATTAGACTGTCGATATTTTCTTGGCGACCGCCCTTGCCGATTTCAAAGAACCTGTCCAGACTGCCCTCATTATAGTCCCATGGGCAAAAGGATTTTAATTGTTAAACTCGCGGCCATTGGCGACGTCCTGCGGACTACTCCTTTACTTACTGGCCTGAAAAAAGCTTATCCGCAAAGCCACATTACTTGGGTAGTTGATAAAGAAGCTTATCCGCTTTTAAAAAATAACCCTTTAATCGACCGCCTTCTTCCTTATGAATTTGCTAACTTGTTTCCCTTAGAAAGCGAGAGTTTTGATTTGGTTATTGGTCTGGAGAAGGAGGCTCGCGGGGCAGCTTTGGTATCGAAAATGAAGGCGCATGAGAAAAAGGGTTTTGGACTGAGTGATGTAGGGAATGTTTACCCGTTGAATAAAGGGAGTGAATATGCTTTCCTTCTTGGTCTCGACGACCATTTAAAATTTTATCAAAATAAGAAAACTTATCCCGAGCTTATCTTTGAAATGGCCGATTTGCCATACCATAAAGAAGAATATCTGCTTTCTCTTTCTCCCCAGGATGAAAAATTTGCCGCAGAGTTTGCGCAGCAAGTTGGTTTAAAAAAAGGGGAAGTGATTGTGGGCTTGAATACCGGGGCCGGGGATGTTTTTGCCAATAAAGCTTGGACCATAGAGGGTTACGGCGAATTAATTAAAAAATTGCAGAAGGAACCGGCCGTGCGTATTTTATTACTCGGCGGGCCGAAAGAGCAAGAGCGCAATGCCGCTATAATTGAAAAATATGGACAGACCGTAATTGATACAGGTTGCCACAATACCTTGACCCAATTTGCCGCCTTAATTAATTTATGCCACATTATTGTTACCGGTGATACGACAGCTCTTCATTTAGGTATAGCCCTTAAAAAATACGTAGTAGCCATTTTTGGTCCTACCTGCGCGCAGGAGATCGAGCTCTACGGGCGGGGGGAAATAGTGAAAACAAGTCTGGCCTGTGGGCCATGTTACCGGAGAAGATGCGCTATTTCGCCAAACTGTATGGAAGTCATTACGCCAGAGGAGGTGATGCAAAAGATAAAAAAAATCATCGGGCAGCAATTTGGAAAAGGAGATTGATTCTCCATGACCTCTGTTTTTCGGGAACACTTAAAGCTCTGGGTGGGATTAATCATTAGTGCGGTGGCCGTTTATTTATCCATCTATAAAATTGATTACCAAATCTTGTGGGCTTCATTGAAATCCCTCGATATTCTTTTCATCATCCCGGCTGTATTTATCCAATTTACGTGCTTTTTTTTTAAAGGGGCGGCGTGGAAATTTTTGTTATATCCTACGCGCCGAGATATTCCTCTGACAGCCACCATAAGTGTGCTGACTATCGGTTTAATGGTCAACAATCTCTTCCCGGCCAAAATGGGTGAATTAGCCCGGGCTTATCTCTTAGGGGAAAAAGAAAAACTGCCCAAGAGTCTGGTCCTTTCCACCGTGGGCGTCGAACACCTTTTAGATATAATAGTACTATTAATTTTTTTATTACTTCTTTTGCCAGGGGTAAACCTTCCCGAATGGTTGCGCATTACAGGAACTACCGTGGGATTAGTGGCCCTAATCTTAATCTTTCTAATTTTTTTGGTTATGCGGCGGGAAGAGGATTTTCTTAATTGGCTTTGGCGAATCGGCAAATTTTTGCCCGCGCGCATACGCCCCAAAGGCCAAGGCCTAGCCGCTAATTTTGTGCAGGGACTCCGGGTGGTTACCGGACGTTATCTGTTCTATGCTCTGGCCATGCTCATGCCCATGTGGATTATGTCGGCTTTATTTGCTTATTTGATTATGTTTTCTTTTTCCCTTTCTTTACCCTTTAAGGCTGCGGTGATGGTCGTTATTTTCGTGGCTTTGGGGAAGATTATCCCTTCTTCACCCAGTGCTTTGGGTACTTACCATTATTTAGTGATTTTGGTACTCACCTCTTTTCAGATCGGTAAAGAAGTTGCTCTGAGCTACGCCATCATCTTGCATGGCTTAGCCTCCTTAGTGGAGATTTTTACTGGGCTGGCAGCTCTTTTGGCCGGGAATATCTCCTTGGGCAAGATTACCCGGCGTGGGGAGGGGCCTTCATGAAAATAATGGCCATGATTCCTACCTATAACGAAGCCTTGAATATAGAAAAACTTTTGCAGGAAATTTTAAAACAAGGCCCAGAAATTGAAGCGGTGGTGGTTGATGATGACTCTCCAGATGGAACGGCGGGTATTGTAGAAAAAATGGGCAAAGCAGACAAAAGAATTCATTTAGTAGTGCGGCGGAAGGAAAGAGGACGAGGCACAGCGGGAATTGTTGGTTTCAAATATGCATTAGCTCAGCAAGCAGACTTGGTCATCGAAATGGATGCAGATTTTTCTCATCCTCCTGCTTATATTCCTTATTTTTTAAGCCATATGAACGATTGCGATTTACTCATAGGATCACGATTAATCTCCGGGGGCGGGGAAAGCGGGCGACATTTTTTACGCAAATGGATTACCCGGGTGGCTAATTTTTATATTCGCTTGATCCTGGGGTTACCCTATCGAGATTGTACTTCGGGTTACCGTATTTTTCGCCGCCAAGTATTAGAGGCTATTAATTTGGACGATATTATTTCCACAGGTCCTTCGGTGGTGGAAGAGGTACTTTATAAAGCCTACCGGCACAGATTTAGGATTAAGGAAGTACCTTATGTGTTGGCCGAGAGAAAAGCGGGAAAATCCACTTTTAATTGGCGCATAATGGTGGATACTTTATTAAAAATGATTAAGATTCGCTGGCGCTACCGCGCTTATCCAGATAAATGAGCAAAGAGATTTATTTCCTCTATGCTTGCCGAATTAAGAGTTGACCCAGAGAAAAAGTATCGACTTCTCCTTTTTCTTCTCCTCATAGGAGTTACCCTTTTCCGGCTTTTTTATATCCAGATAATTGAATTAGCTCCAGATGAGGCTTATTACTGGACTTGGTCGAAACAACTGCAATGGGGATATTATGATCATCCCCCTTTGGTGGCCTTTATAATTTGGATCTCTACTAAATTGGCTGGAGACACTGAGCTGGGAGTGCGCCTGGGTTGGGTAATTATGGGAACGCTCTCGGCTTTCTTTATATATAAGTTGGGTAGCGAAATGTTTAAAAACGCGGCGATCGGCTTTTGGGCAGCTTGCTTAATAAATATTATTTTGCTCATGGCCACAGGAGCCGTAATCGTTACTCCAGATGGTCCCCAAGGCCTGTGCTGGATTTTAGCAATTTATCTTCTGGGGAAGGCCATAAATGGAGAGAAGAAGATTCTTTGGTACGCAGGGGGAATAGTCTTTGGTGTAGGGCTTCTGGCTAAATACACCATGGCCCTTTTAGGGCCTGGCCTTTTTTTCTTTCTGCTCTCCTATCCTCAAGGAAGGAAATGGTTACTAAGAAAAGAACCTTATTTGGCTTTTGTTATTGGCCTGCTAATTTTTTCGCCGGTAATTTTATGGAATTACCAACATGAGTGGATCTCTTTCCGCATGCAATTCGCTCATGGCTTAGAGCTAAAAGAAGGCGCTGGTTGGCGGACTTTTGGGGATTTTTGGGCCGGGCAAGCGGGAGTAGTTTCTCCTTTACTCTTCCTATTGTTGATCTGGTCAATGATCTACGCCGGCGGCCAAGGATTTAAGGGGCAGATCAATTTGCTCCTCCTCTTCTGGACTTCTGCTCCTGTCCTTGCTTTTTTTGCTTATGCCAGCTTACGTTCCAAAGTGGAAGCGAATTGGCCAGCTTTAGCTTACTTCTCGGCTGTAGTCGCTTTAATTTGGCTGCTAAAGGAGAAATGGGGAGAATGGAAAAGTTTTCCCAAAGGTTTGGTTGGGGTCGCTGTGTTTGTCTCTTTTCTTAGTACGGTGGTGGCCCATCTGCAGCCATTCTATCAAATAATTCCGCTCTCCCCAGCCCATGATCCTACAAGTCAGTTAAAAGGATGGAGGATTTTAGGAGAAAGAATTTTAGAAGTAGCCAGAGCTAATGGAAAAGGAGAACAGGTCTTTCTGCTCACTCCGCAACATCAGCTGGTAGGGGAGGCCATGTTTTATACGCAACAAAGATACCCCGTTTATCAATGGAATGCTCCCCTGAGGATTAACAATTTATCCGCAGGGAATGCTCCGCCCAATGGATCCCGGGCGATTTTTTTTAGTGAAAATGAAGAGAATTTACCGAAGGATGTGGCTTCTTTATTCCAATCCTGTGCCAAAGTGGAGGATGTGGTGATTTACCGTAAATCTGAATTAGTGCGCAAACATCCTATTTGGAAGTGTGCCGGATTTAATAAAGAAAAGTTAAAGGGATCTTCTGGCCTGCTGTCTCCGTCTAAATGAAACGTGCCTTCCCTTATCTGTCTCTCTTTCCTACTGTGAGGCGGAGTAGACTATGATTCAAGGGATGAAATAAGGAATGAAAGAAGTTGAGCTGATCATTGAAAAGATGGCCTATGGTGGCTGGGGCATGGGCCGAGTTGCCGGAAAGATTATTTTTGTGCCCTACACTATTCCAGGCGAGAGAGTAATTGGAAAAATTGGGAGTGAGAAAAAGCATTATGCCGTGGCCGCGTTGCGTGAAATTAAGGAGGTTTCCCCTTTGCGGCAAAGCCCTTTCTGTAATCTTTTCGGCCAATGTGGAGGTTGTCACTACCAACATCTGGATTATAAAGAACAGTTACTGATTAAAGAGCAGATGCTCAAAGAATTTTTAACTCCTCTTTTGACTAAAGACGATTCCTGTAAAATTTATTCCTTGTTTCCTTCACCGGAAGATCGCGGCTATCGGATTCGGGCTCAATTAAAAGGAGCCCAGAAATCGGGTAAACAGATCTTGGGCTTCTATGAGCGGAAGAGTCATCAAATAGTGGAAATCAAAGAATGTCCCCTTCTGCATCCCTTGGCTAATTTGATTTTGCAGAGGGTAAGGGAGTGGGCTGAGAAAGAAGCAGGGTTATTTATTAAAAATTTAGAAGTGCAGGTGAGCCCAGAGGAAGGTAAAGGAATAATTTTCCTTCAATCCGAAAATAATATCACAGAAGAGCTTGTTAATACGTTAATAACTAATGTTCCCCAGCTCAAGGGCGTTATAGTTGAGGGGAAGAGAAACTTTATCGCGGGGGAAATGCTTCTGGACTATCAATTTTTAGGGGCCCCGGGTAAGGAAGGCGTTTTTTTAAAGGCCAGTTATGATTCTTTTGTCCAGGTAAACTTAGGAGTAAATCAGCAATTAATCAAAATGGTCTTAGAGTGGGCCGAATTAGAAGGAAAAGAGCGGGTCCTTGATCTTTTTTGTGGCTTAGGGAACTTTACTCTCCCTTTAGCACAGATAGCGCCAGAAGTTTGGGGAATAGACGCCAATGAATTTGCTATAACTTTGGCGCGCCAAAATGCTTCTAAAAATAGATTAAAAAATTGCCAATTTCTCTTGGGCTTGGCCGAAGAAGAATTAGCCAAATTAAAGAAAAATATAGACAGGATCGATGTGCTAATTTTAGATCCACCGCGGGCCGGAGCGGGAAAGAAGGTGCTTAAATTAGGGGTTGAGCTGCATCCCCAAAAAATTATTTATGTATCTTGCGAACCCCCCACTTTGGTGCGCGACTTGAAACTACTGCTTAGCTGGGGATATGAGTTGCGAAAAATTCAGGCCTTAGACATGTTTCCGCAGACTTATCATTTTGAGGTAATAGCTTTTCTTTCCCGAAGATTGTAAAAGAGGGGCTAAGAATATTGTATTTCCCCTTGCTCATCCTTTGGCTCAATGGGCAGAGCCATGGTGGGAGATTAGGGAATTGGCGAATAAAGGAGAAAGATTATGAATGTTTTGGTAACTGGTGGCGCAGGTTTTATAGGTTCTCATTTGGTCGAGCGTTTACTAACTGAAGGCCATCAGGTAATATGTTTGGATAATTTTGACGATTTTTATGATCCTGGACAGAAGCGCCGAAATTTAGCTAAGGCCATGAAAGAGCCTAATTTTCGCCTCTTCCTGGGCGATCTGCGCCATATTGATAAATTAAAGGAAATTTTCGCCGCAGAAAGGATTGACCAAGTTGTGCATCTGGCGGCGCGGGCCGGAGTGCGGCCTTCCATAAAAGATCCGTTATTATACACAGAAGTCAACATCCGCGGCACTCTTAACCTCTTAGAAACCTGCCGCCAATTTAAAGTAAGGAAATTTATCTTCGCTTCTTCTTCCTCCGTCTATGGAAATAATCCTAAAATTCCTTTTGCCGAAGAGGACAGAGTTGATAACCCTATTTCTCCTTATGCCGCCACTAAAAAAGCCGGAGAGCTTATCTGCTACACTTATCACCACCTTTATGATTTCGATATAGCTTGTTTGCGCTATTTTACAGTGTATGGTCCTCGGCAAAGACCGGAAATGGCTATCCATTATTTTAGCCGTTTAATTTATGAAGGGCAGAAAGTCCCTATTTTTGGTGATGGGAATACCCGCCGGGATTATACTTATATTGATGATGCCTTACAAGCGACTATGGCTGCTTTAAAAAAAGAACATGGTTATGAAATTTATAATGTTGGGGAATCCCGCACAATTAGCCTATTAGAATTGGTGCGTGCTTTGGAAGAGCGCTTAGGGAAAAAGGCCCATTTGGAGTTTTTCCCTCCGCAGCCCGGAGATGTAACCATTACTTTTGCCGATATCCGCAAAGCGCAAAAGATGCTTAATTATTCGCCGCAAACAAAGATCGAAGAAGGTTTAGATCGTTTTGTGGCTTGGTTCTTGGAAATAAAAAAATACTATTAGGCTCTACGTTCTTAGCGAGCTTGGCGGTGGAAAGAAGGAAAACAATGGAGAATCCTTGGTTAAAATTTTATGATCCTCATGTTCCGAGCAACCTTTCTTACCCGGAGATTTCAGTGTCCCAATTGCTGGAGGAGTCAGCCCATAATTTTCCTGAAGAAGTGGCTGTCGTATTTTTCGGGAGCAAATTAAAATTTAGAACTCTGCAAAACCACACGCGCCAGTTTGCTCAGGCATTAACTTCTTTAGGGTTTTCGTCCGGAGAAAGACTGGGCGTTATCCTCCCTAATATGCCCCAAACTATAGTTGGCGTATTAGGAGCGATAAAAGCTGGAGGAGTAGCTGTTCTTTTCGATCCTTTGGAGGAAGCGGAAGAGATAAAGAGAAAACTTAAGGAAGCGCAGATAGAATTTTTGTTAATTTTGGACTTGGTGTGGCGCCGGATCAAGCATATTTTCCCCGAGACCAAAGTTAGGCAATTTATAATTACAGGAGTTAAAGACTATTTATTTTTTCCTAAAAATTATTTTTTCCAATTAGCCGCCAAGGGAAGAGGAATTTATGTTAAAGTATTGCCGGGACCGCAAATATATCTTTATGCAGATTTTCTGAAAAAAGGGCGGCAATTACCCTCCATCCCCGCGGAGAAAGGTGCACATTTGGCCAAGGAAGCGGCGATTTTTTTTACTAAGGGTACTACTGGCCAGGCCAAGGGAGTTGTTTTGACTCATAAAAATTTGCTAGCCAACATTTGGCAAATTAAAGCCTGGATCGGAGCTCCAGAGAAAGTAGCCGGGCCCTTTCTCTCGGTAGCTCCCTTTCATCGCCCTTACGGATTTATCCTGGGGATGATGTTGCCTGTTTATTTAAAAGCACCCATCATTCTTTTTCCCCATTTTGAGATAAATCAAGTACTTCCTTTGTTTAAGAAATATAGACCATATTTCTTCCCGGCGCATCCGGCCATGATTGCCAGGTTTTCCACCTATCTTGGTTTGGAAAAATTTCATGTCCAGGATATAAAAGTTTGCTGGTCAGGGGAAGATGTGCTTCCCGAAGAAGACAGGGAAAACTTTGAAAGAAAAGTGGGTCGAAAGGTGTGCGAAACTTATGGCTTAACTGAAGCTGCGGCCTTAACCCATGCTCAGCCAATTTTAGGAAAGCGCAAACCAGGTTCTATTGGCCTTCCTTTACCCGATACGGAAGCCAAAATCATTGATCCCCAGAGCGGACAGAGGGAGTTGCCTGTAGGGGAGGTGGGTGAGTTAATTATTAAGGGACCACAGGTTATGAAAGAATATTTTTCCAGGCCTGAAATTACAAATCTTGTCCTGCGGGAGGGCTGGTTGTGTACCGGGGATTTAGCGCGCATGGATGAAGAAGGGTATTTTTATATAGTAAGAAGGAAAGAAAAAAAAGAACCATGACTATAAAATATTAAAAACGGAGGCTAAGTGATGGCTAAGGTCCAGTTTTTTAAACCCTTCGATGAAATTTCGGGTAAACAAGAGATGGAAATTGGAATCAGTTCCCCAGTGGCCGTCCAAGATTTTTTAAGAATTTTGGCCGAGAAGATTCCTTCTTTCCAAGCCTACTTGCAAAAAGAAGGAGGTGAGATTACTAATTTTTTTGTTATTTTAGTGCGGGGAAACGAGATTCTTAAGATAAAAGACGAGGTTTATGAAAAAGATGTGATCAAAATTTTACCTCCCGTGA
>CAZAGD010000055.1:0-3182 GCA_964484485.1 uncultured Syntrophaceae bacterium | reverse complement strand
GCTTCGACAAAAGCAATGACATCATAAGGTCCAGTCACCGTATGTGCCGTCTTTACGCCGCTAATTAGAGAAATATCGCGGGCGATATTCTTTGCTTTTCCTTGGATGGTTTCAATAAAAATGTAGGCCGAGATAGCCATCTTCCTCACCTCCTTTTTAATGGTCTCTGGACATAGAAAGATGCTTTGATTATAAAGAAAAAGAAAACTTGGGGCAATTGTTTATTCGTTTATTCTTGAATTTAATTTCAGGAGGATTATAATAGATCAAACAGGAGAGGAAGATGGATACAGATTTAATCAAAAAGACTGCCCAAGCGATTCGGCAAGCTAAAAGGACGGTAGCCTTAACAGGAGCAGGCATATCCGTAGAAAGTGGTATTCCAGATTTTCGGGGAGCTGGTGGCTTGTGGGAAAAATACGATCCCAGAGAATATGCCACTATTGAAGCCTTTTTAAGAAACCCGCAAAAAGTTTGGGCCATGCTCTTAGAAGTAGGCAGTTTATTGGAAAAATCGCGTCCTAATCAGGCCCACTTGGCCTTGGCTAAGTTAGAAGAGTTGGGATATTTAAAAGCAATCATTACGCAGAATATTGATAATCTGCACCAGGCCGCGGGAAGCAAACGGGTCATTGAATTCCATGGCAATGGGCAAGAATTTATATGTTTAGATTGCCAAAAAAAATATTCCCGCCAGGAAATCGATTTCGCTACTTTACCCCCTCGATGCAACTGTTATGGGTTAATTAAGCCCAACATCGTTTTCTTTGGGGAACCGATTCCTTGGGAAGCGCTCCAGGAAGCCCGCGCCGAAGCGAGTATGTGCGATTTAATGTTGGTAATTGGCACCGCAGCGGTAGTCTCCCCCGCCTGTGATTTACCCGTGATGGCCAAATTGGCTGGAGCCACGGTCGTAGAAGTGAACTTAGAAGAAACCCCTTTGACTGGTCGTATATCCCATTGGCTTTTGCGGGGCTCCGCCAGTCAAATTATGAATTATCTTCTGCAAGAAGTGCTGGTCTAAAAAAACTGGCTTTTTTTCGCAAGTAGGCATATAATAAATGACAAACCGGGAGCAAAAAAATTAAGTAAAGGGGAAAGCCATGGTGGAAATGAAAGTTCAAGGACTTTTTTTTGATTCGGAAACGAATCAATCCATTGTCGTGCTTAAAGAAGAAGGCACGGGCAGGACTTTACCCATCTGGGTCGGCCTCTTTGAAGCCAATGCCATTACCATGGGAATTGAACATACCTGGACCCCTCGCCCCATGACTCATGACCTAATGAAAAACATCATTGAAAAGCTCAATGGCGTAGTTCGCAAAATAACGGTGAATGATTTACGGGCTAATACTTTCTACGCTATTATTACGGTGGAAGTGGGCGGACGCATAGTCGAAATTGATTCCCGACCCAGCGATGCCATTGCCCTCGCTTTACGCGTGAAAGCTCCCATTTTTGTCGAAGAGAAGGTTCTCGAGTCGGCCGGCCATGTAGAGCAGAAAGCCAAGAAAGAAGTTTCCGATAAATGGATTGATGAACTTTTCGACAAACTAAAACCCGAAGACTTCAAGACAGAGATGTAAATTATATACTCCCTTCAAGATTCTTTGGTGGATAATTTCTTGATCTCTCCTTGAGCGCAAAATTCTCATGCCTGAAAAAGGAAAAAAAACATCCATAAAATTAGCCCTCTTTGATTTAGATGGCACGCTCACGAAAGAGCGTAGCGCTTGGGAATATATTCATCGCCGCCTGGGAGTTTGGGAAGGGCAGGCCGAAAAATATCAGGAAGCCTTCTTAAAGGGAGAAATTTCTTATGAGAAATTTTGCCAACTCGATGCCGCCATATGGAAAGGGATGGCCGTTTCCCAGATAGAAAAAATCTTGCAAGAAATTTCCCTCCAAGATGGCGTCGATGACCTCTTAGCCTATTTGCGGTCCAAAAGGGTTAAATTAGGTATCATCTCTTCGGGCCTTTCTTTATTGGCTAATTATTTAAAAAAGAAATATAGTATGGAATATGCAGTGGCTAATGAATTGGAAATAGTTGATGGTCATCTAACCGGAGGAATTAAAATCAATGTCTATTATGATCGCAAAAAAGAATGGGTAGAAGAGGCGATGCGCAATTTTTCAGTCAGGCCAGAGGAAATTATGGCGGTTGGTGATAGTCATGGCGATATAGATATGCTCCAAATGGTGGGTCTGCCCATTGCTTTCAACTCATCTTCGAGAACCTTAGCCGGCCTAGCGAAGATTTCCATAGAAAGCTCGGACTTACGCGATCTTATCCCGCACCTAAAATGTTTTTTTTGAGTGAAATAGATCTTTCCCTCATTTAATGAGGCTATAAAATAATATGATTTATCTTTGCCCCCACTGTCAAACCCAAAATTTCTTCCCCCCGGCCCGGAAAAAATTACAAAGCAAAGTCCCCCTCCGTTGCTGGAAATGCGGGATTATGATAAAAACAAAAATAAAAATTAGGAAAAAAGACCTCACGCTTGAGGTGGGGGAGTGTCGCCATTTCGCCATTAGGAAGAAGAAAAAGGGAAAAAGTTATAAAAAAGGAAAAAAATTGATCTCTCTATAAAAATATAAAGGTTTAAATTTTTAATGAGGGCGATGTTCGCCATGAGAAAATGGTGAAAAATATAATTTTCTCTCGTTAATAAGTTATTAAATAATGCCGATAATAAAGTCATGAGCAGAAATATTTCTGACGTTTCCGAAAAAGTAAAAGTTGGAAATTATGCCAAAATTACGCGTCCAAAAACGGCAGGGATTATCCAAAGGGAGCGCCTTTTTCGGCTCTTAGACCAATATCTGGGCCATGGAGTAACTTTTATCAGCGGGCCTCCTGGCTCTGGCAAAACCATCTTAATGAGCAGCTATGTAGATACCCGTAGACTCCCCTGCCTTTGGTACCAACTCGATCAAAGCGATGCCGACATAGCAACCTTCTTCTATTACCTAAGCTTGGCAGCTAAACGGGCTGCTCCCAAGCACAAGAAGCAGCTTCCTTTATTTACCCCCGAGTATAGTCTTGGTCTGCCGACCTTTACGCGACGCTACTTCGAAAATTTATGTTTGCGCCTCAAGCCACCTTACTTGTTAGTTTTTGACAATTATCAGGAAATACCTACCGAATCGCCATTGCATGAAATTTTTTGTACTGG
>CAZAGD010000054.1:0-3303 GCA_964484485.1 uncultured Syntrophaceae bacterium | reverse complement strand
TACCTGGCCGACGTACGCGATGTATTTGTGGGTAACCAATCCCGGCACACCTTAAAGGTAAACCTTAAGAAGGCACAATAAATTATTTGAATTTATTGCAAAATGACCATAAGGAAAAGAGGGGGGATTTTTTTTGTAATTTTGCTCAGTGTCGCTTTTAATTTTTTTAACGCCAGGGCTTTCGCCCAAAGTCCTGTTTCGAAAGAAGAGAAAGCGAATTATGCAAAAGTAACTTATGTGCAAGGCAAAGCGGAAGTTTTGTCTGCCCAGGAAACTTCTTGGAAACTGCTTAAGCTGGGAAACCTTTTATATCCTGAAGATGAAATAAAAATTCAGGCCAAATCTCGCGTAGAAATTCAATTTCCAGATCGCTCTATAATGAGGTTTGACGAAAATTCCACTTTTAAATTAAAGAAAGTTTTATTCGAAACTCCCACTAACTCCCGCGATATAAAAGTAGAAATGGTTTTGGGTAAAAGCTGGGCCAATGTCCGCAAGATCTTCGGTTCTAAAAAGACTTTTGAAGTAGCCTCGGCCAACGCAGTTGCTGGTGTGCGGGATACTATCTGGCGGATGAATATAGAGGCTGATAAGACCACTTTGATCAGGGTCTATGAAGGCGCTGTGCAGGTATATAATCCCTTCGTTAAACCCGAATATAAATTAGAAAAAGAAGGTTTTAAAAGCCCCCAGGAAGTTGCTGCTCCCCAAGAAGTCCCTCCTCCGTATCATGAGGTTTCCCGGGAAGAATGGGAAGAAATAGTTTTAAAGCAAATGATGCAAGTAGTAATTCCCGCTGTAGGCAAGCCTTCTCCACCAACCAGATTCAGTATAGATGAAGATCTTAAAGAAGAGTGGGTGCGCTGGAATAAAAAGCGTGATCGGGAATTGAGAAAAAAGAATTGAGTTAAGAATGTGTAATTTACCCAATTTTCTAAGTTTAGCGCGCATCCTGCTCATTCCCATATTAATCATTTTGTTGATTAATGGCGCTTTTTTCTGGGCTTTATTGATCTTTAGCGTAGCGGCATTAACTGACGCCGCAGATGGAATGTTAGCCCGGCTTATGCAGCAGCGCACCCTAATTGGATCTTACCTGGACCCAATTGCCGATAAACTTCTATCCGGTTCTTCTTTCATCTGTTTAGCCATATTGGGGCTAGTCCCTGGTTGGTTAGCAGTACTGGTTATAAGCAGAGATATAATCATATTAGGAGGGTTACTGATTTTATTTATTTTAGGACGCCTTCCTAAAATTCAACCAACATTAGCCAGCAAGCTGACTACTTTTTTCCAACTCCTTACCATCGTCATTGTTCTTTTTTTCCAAATAGTCCCTTTTGGGTCGCTTTTAATAAAGGTTTTAATATGGACCACAGGAGCATTTACAATTTTATCTGGCTTGCAGTATGTAAAAAAGGGGATAGAAATTTTTGGCCAAGAAGCGCCTAAATAATTCGAACTAAGGCGGCAAAAATATTTGGCGGGAGCAAAATGTTATTCTTGGGCCGAAATTTACCTATCTTGTTCATAATCCGCATAAAGAAAATCTTAAAATATTAATATTTTGCTTGACAATTTTTCCAAGAAGTTGTAAATATATATTAAATTTTATAGGTTTGTAGGCACGTAGCTCAGGGGGAGAGCGCTACCTTGACGCGGTAGAAGTCAGGGGTTCAAATCCCCTCGTGCCTACCAAGAATTTATCTGAGGTAAATTGAAGATATAATTTTTTGAAAAGAAAAAGGCATCATTTATCCGGCATGATGCCTTTTTCTTATTTTTGTGTTTGCCAAATGGATACAATAGAAATAATCTTTGCCAACGGTAAAATAAAAAAATATCCCCGGGGAATATCAGCCTTAGAAATACTTAAAGATAATTTTCCTCTTTCCGAAAATGATTCTGTAGTATCAGTAAAGATAAATGACCGGATCTTAGATTTAAATGCCCCTTTAACCCAAGGAGGGAAACTCGAGTGGGTTCCTATATCTTCTGCTGAAGGCTTAGAAATTCTAAGACACAGCACTGCCCATCTTATGGCTCACGCAGTAAAAACTTTATTTCCCCAAGCCAAGATAACTATTGGCCCGGCTATCAAAGATGGATTCTATTACGACTTTGACTATGATCAAGGTTTTTCTGTGGATGATTTCCCTATTATCGAAGCAAAAATGCGCGAGCTAATTGCCAAAGATATCCCAATTAGACGCTTAGAGATGACCCGAGAGAAAGCGCGGCAGCTTTTTGCCGAAAAAGGGGAAACCTATAAAATAGAGTTGCTTGAGGAAATTGGGGATGACCAGGTTAGTCTTTACCAACAAGGTGATTTTATAGACCTATGTCGGGGACCTCATTTGCCTTCTACTGGAAAAATCAGAGCTTTTAAGCTTACCAGTGTGGCGGGAGCTTACTGGCATGGCGATGAGCGTAATAAAATGCTGCAGAGGATTTATGGGACCGCTTTCCCCTCTGCGGATGATTTAGAAAAATATCTGCAGCGTTTAGAAGAAGCACGCCGGCGAGACCACCGCAAATTGGGAAGGGAGTTAGATCTTTTTTCTATTAACGAGGAAGCTGGGGCCGGGTTAGTTATTTATCATCCCAAAGGGGCCATTTTACGGATGATCCTGGAAGACTTTGAAAAAAAAGAACATCTCAAGCGGGGATATCAATTGGTCATCGGCCCACAGATTTTAAAATTAGATTTGTGGAAAAAGTCAGGCCATTTTGATCATTACCGGGATAAGATGTATTTCACAGAAGTAGAAGGGCAAACCTATGGCTTAAAACCCATGAATTGCCTAGCCCATATGCTCATTTACAAATCCCAGATTCGCAGTTATCGGGATTTGCCCTTACGTTACTTTGAAATGGGAACTGTTCATCGCCATGAAAAATCAGGAGAACTTCATGGACTTTTAAGAGTCCGAGGATTTACTCAAGATGACGCCCATATCTTATGTACTCCGGAACAACTTAATGATGAGATCAAAGGAATCTTAAACTTAGTTCAATATATGATGGCCATCTTTAATTTCCCTTACGAATTAGAAATCAGCACCCGTCCGGAAAAGGGCACAATTGGTTCAGATGAAGATTGGGAGAGAGCCACGCAAGCCCTGCGGCAAGCTTTAGATGAATCTTCCTTACCTTATAAAATAAACGAAGGAGAAGGAGCATTTTACGGGCCTAAAATTGACGTGAAGCTTAAAGATGCTTTGAAACGAGAATGGCAGTGCGCTACCATTCAGTGCGATTTTGCCATGCCGGAAAGATTTGACCTTACTTATATCGGTAAGG
>CAZAGD010000053.1:0-13813 GCA_964484485.1 uncultured Syntrophaceae bacterium | reverse complement strand
CCTACGGCCCTTTCTTACCATAGTGAGCTACTCTCAGAGAGGGAAGGGCAGATTTTAGAATAAAATATCTCTCGCGGGAGAACGAAGGAGTTAGAAATCAATGTTGGAAAATATTCTGATAAATGGTCTGATTAATGGGGGCGTTTACGCTCTGCTGGCCATTGGTTTTTCCTTGATTTTCGGGGTAGCGAGAATTGTCAATATAGCGCATACTGCTTTTTACATGCTCGCCGCCTATTTCATTTTTACTTTTTCGACTCGCTTAGGCTTGCACCCATTTGTCTCCATTCTTCTCACGGTCATTTTGGTTCCTATTATTGGCGTGGTGACTTATAAATTAACCATAGAGCCAATCAGAGAACATGAAATAACTGTTATGATTGTCACCATCGCCGTGGCCATGGTTTTTCAAGAATTGATGCTGATCATCTTTGGCGGTCATTTCCGCGGGAATCCTAGCTTGTTTCCTGGCTTTTTGGAATTCGCCGGCGTGCGCGTAAGTATTCAACACCTACTGACTTTAATCGTTGTTTTTGCTGTACTTATGATCACTTGGGAGATTTTGTTTCGGACTAAATTGGGCATAGCTATTCGGGCGACCGCCCAGGATAGAGAAGTGGCTAATCTAATGGGCATGAATGTAAATCAGGTGGCTATGATCACCATGGCCATTGCGGTGGCTATGGCGGCTATTGCGGGAGCTTTGATAGCCCCCCTTTTCGTAGTCGAACCCTATATGTGGCTCCATCCCTTGGTCATGATGTTGGCAGTGGTAGTGTTGGGAGGATTAGGTTCAGTCAAAGGAAGTTTCTTGGGAGCTTTCATCTTAGGATTTTCCGAAACTTTAGTGGTCTTTTTAATACCTTTAGGTGCGTTTCTCAAAGGGGCTCTTTCTCTTTCCGTTATGATCATTGTGCTATTAATTCGTCCTGAGGGATTATTCGGCGTCGTTTTCGAAGAGGAGAGATAGAAATGGGTAAAATTTTTTTCCTGCCGCGGATTTGGCAATTCTTGGAGAAAGAAATCTTTATTCTTCCTGGCCGCATCATTGTTTTTTTCTTCTGTATTTTTTTGTTGCTTCTCCCTTTAATTATGGATGATCCTTACCTTCTGCGGATAATAATATTTTCTTCTATTTTTGCTATTTTTGCCGCGAGCTGGGACCTTCTTTCTGGATTTACTGGACAAGTTAATTTTGGCCATGCTTTGTTTTTTGGAGTGGCTGCTTACACTTCCGCATTGTTAAATTTGCATATAGGCTTACCACCCTGGGCCACGGTTCCTTTGGGGGCCCTTATGGCGGTGGTCGCCGGATTAGCCGTGGGGATTCCCTGCCTGCGGTTGCGCGGCCCCTATTTAGCCTTAGCTACTCTGGCTTTTCCTATTATTCTTATGGGAGTGGTTTTTACTATTCCCCAAATTACTGGTGGAGAATTGGGCGTTTCAGGGATTGCTCCTTTAGCCCGTTCCCGGGTGATGACTTATTATATCTGCGTAGGTCTTATGATCGGTTTGGGATTAATTATGTGGAAGATAGCTACTTCTAAGACGGGTATTATTTTGCATGCCATTCGCGAAGATGAGATTGCCGTTAGAGCTTCTGGGATCAATACCACGCGGTATAAATTAATTGCCTTTTCTTTGAGCGGCCTTTTTGCAGGCCTGGCCGGAGGAATTTATACGCATTTCATGAAAATAGCTGGCCCCTCTACTTTAGAAGTGGCCCTTTCTTTTCAGGCCATCATCTGGGCTATCTTCGGAGGGGTAGCTACAATTTATGGTCCTATGGTGGGCGTTTTTATTCTCTTTCCCCTTATGGAATTTTTGCGCATCTTGCCCGAGATAAGGATTCTTTTATTTGCTCTAATCGTCGTGCTTATCCTGCTCTATATGCCTGAAGGAATAACTACCTGGATCCGCGAGCGAATGGAAAAAGAGTGTCCCCGCTGCAAGATTAAAAATGCTGGATGGCGAGAAAATTGCCGAGTCTGTTTTGCGGAACTGGAGTAAAGGAAAAGGGAGAAAAAATTAAAGTCCTAAATATGTCTTCCTTATGGCTTCATCCTGCAAAAGAAGCTCGCTCGTCCCCGAGGCCACAACCTTTCCTTGGGAGAGAACATAATTTCTGGTGGAAAGACGGAAGGCGGAACTCACATCCTGCTCAACTAAGAGAACTGGTATTCCTGAGATTTGAATTTCTTTGATGCGCGTGAAAAGTTCTTTACGGATCAAAGGGGCCAGCCCGGTAGAAGGCTCATCGATACAAAGTAGTTGCGGCCGATACATTAAGGACCGGCCAATGGCCAGCATCTGCTGCTCGCCACCCGAAAGAGTTCCGGATATCTGTTTTTCTCTCTCCTTGAGTACCGGAAAAAAGGCGTAAATTTTTTCTAAATTTTTTTTAAATTCCGCATCGTCTTTTAAAAGATAAGCTCCAGCTTTTAAATTATCTAAGACACTCATTTCTCGAAATGGACGCCTTCTTTCGGGGCAAAGAATTAAGCCGCGGCGAGATATTTCATGCGCCGGAAGGTGGTCAATGCGCTCCCCTTGAAATTCAACGGTTCCTTCGATAGTTATATCTCCGTATTTTGATCCACGCAATGTTTCTCTTTCCCAGCGCACCAGCCCCGTGATAGCCCGCAGCATGGTGGTCTTACCCGCACCGTTGGGGCCAACCACACTTACCAATTCGCCTTGGTTTACTTCCAGACTCACCCCATTAAGGATGGTAGCTGTGTCATAGCATACCCGCAGATTTTTTACTTCTAAGAGCACTTAGATTACCTCCTCCCCGATATAAGCCTCAACGACGCGGGGGTTTTTGACCACTTCTTGGGGCGGACCATCCGCGATAATTTCTCCAAAATGAAGCACAATAACACGATCAACAATCTTCATAAGCTCTTGCAGTTTATGCTCGATTATAATCATGGCTGGGCCTTCGCTATGCAAACGACCAAACCTTCCTCCTTTGTGCAAACGTTTTATAGATTTGGCCAGCAAGTCCGTTTCCGCAGGATTCAGCCCGCCAAAAGGTTCATCTAAGAGAAGCAATTCCGGATCAGTAGCTATGGCGCGGGCAATTTCCAAACGCTTCAAATCTCCATGGGAAAGAGACGAAGCGCGTTCGCGTGCTAAGTCAGAAATGCCGGCAAACTCTAAAGCGTCCAGAGCTTTAGCTTCAATTTTTTTAACCCACTCTCCCCTTTTCATAGCCCGAGGAGAAAGACAGGGTACCATTACATTGGCGATGATAGGTAATCTGCGGAATGGTCGGGTAGTTTGAAAAGTACCAGCGATTCCTTGGTTGACAATTTCCCAAGTAGGCCAGCCGGTAATATTTTTACCCTTAAATTTAATAGTCCCAGCATCTGGCCTTAGGATACCCATAATCAGGCGGAGGAGGGTAGTCTTACCTGCGCCATTTGGCCCGATTAGGCCCACCATTTCGTGCCGGCTCATTTGGAAGCTAACGTTATTTACGGCGGCCAAACCTCCAAAATGTTTGCTGAGCTGATAGACTTCTAAAAAAGGTTGATTCATTTAACTCTCCAAAGATTCTTCTCTAAGCTCCCGGCGCGATATTTTGCCAACGTCAGTTTTGGGAAGCTCCCCGCGGAATTCCACGATCTTGGGGACCTTATAATGGGCTAATCTTTCTTCGCAATATTTAATGATTTCTTCTTCCGAAATTTTCCCTCTGGCCTCGGGCTGCAAAACAACCATAGCTTTTATAAGTTGACCAACTTTCGGATCAGGAACACCAATTACTCCTGCTGCTTTTATTTGCGGATGGGCATAAAGAACTTCTTCGATATCCTTGGCAAAGACGGAGTAACCTTTGTACTTAATTAAATCTTTCTTCCGATCATAAAAATGAAAGTACCCTTCCTCGTCCATTTTAACTAAATCCCCTGTGCGTAGCCAGGTCTCTCCTTCAATCTCGATTAATTGGTTCTTTGTCTCTTCTGGTTTTTTCCAATAACCCTGCATGACATTTGGGCCGTGGAGGATGAGTTCGCCAATCTCACCCACGGGCAGAAATTCATCTTTTTCTGGGTCGATAATCGCCGCCTTTATATTTGGTAAGGGAACGCCAAATGAACCTGTCTTGGGTCGACCATAAGGATTGGTATGGGAAACGGCGCTGCATTCCGTAAGGCCATAGCCCTCTAAAATTCGGGTACCCGTCTTTCTTTCCCAATCCCTAACTGTTGATTCATGGAGAGTATCCGCCCCACAAGTGATCATTTTTAAGCGCTTCCAGTTAACCCGGTCAGTTTTATCGTATTCTTTTAGATATTCATACATGGTAGGCACGCCATAAAATATTGAAGCTTTGTAGTTTTCTATGGCCTCCAAAATTTTCTCCAGGTCCGGAGTGGTAAAAAGAACCAAAGTGGAACCATAGCTTAACCCATTAAGCATGACCACTACCTGGCCGTAAATGTGGTAGAAAGGAAGAAAAGCTAAAACAGTTTCTTTCCCTTCTTCAAAGATGGGCCAGAAAATCTGGGTTTGCGTACCGCAGGCAATGAGATTGTAATGACTGAGCATTGCTCCTTTGGGTGAACCTGTCGTACCTCCAGTATAGGGAAGACAAGCCAAATCTTGACGGGGATTAATTTGAACTTCTGGGGCTCGGGGAGAGTATTTTTTCAACAAACTCTGGAAATGGTGCAGTCCTGGTTGTTCTTTAATTTCCGGAGTAGGGAGTTCCATTTCCCGCGATATTCGACCAAAAAGACTCTTACCCAAAAGCTTCTTCAAGGGGGGGAGATATTCGCCGATATTAGTGACAATTATTTCTTGCAAGGGGAAATTAGTCTTTTCCACATTTTCATAAAGGATATCTTGGCAGATGATATATTTGGCTTCGCTATCCGCAAGCTGATATTTTACTTCCACACTCGTATAAACAGGGCTGATGGGCGTTACGGTCGCGCCATTCTTTAAAATGGCAAAATAAGAGATGACATATTGGGGGCTGTTGAGGAGATAAAGGGCTACGCGTTCTCCTTTTTTTATGCCTAGATCATGTAAAGCAGCGGCCATACGGTCAACCTGATCCCTGAGCTCTTGAAAGCTGATTTTTCGTCCATAAAAGATAAGGGCTGTTTTTCCCCCATAGCGAGCAGTTACCTCATCAAAAATTTCGGCCAATGATCTTTCCGGAACAGGGACTTGGTCAGGAACGCCGGTCGGATAAAATTTCAACCATGGTCTGGCCTCGTAAACTTCTTTGTAGCCCATACACCCTCCCCCCTTTTTTGTTTGACGATTTTATTAGCATGGGCTAATTTAAAAGTCAAATCAAAAAAATGTTGCAAATTTATTTCAAAAAAAGATAGAATCAATTCGCTTCTCCTTTTATTCTTTACGCGGAAAGAGGTTACCGTGGACATTAAAAGATCATATTATGAAGATATTGAGCTTTTTAAAAGCAAAACCGTCTTGATCAGTTCTTTAATTTTTTTAGCTTTCCTTATTTTTCTGCCCTGGATTGTGGCTAAGACCCATTTATTAGGAATTTCAATTTACTTGCTCAACTTGATCATCATTCATTGTATAGTGACCATCGGCTTGAATATACTGGTAGGTTATACAGGACAGATATCTTTGGGGCATGCCGGATTTTTTGCCATCGGCGCTTTCACGACTGTTATGTTTATTACTAAATTAGGGATTCCTTTTGTTTTGGCGTTGCCCATGGCTGCTTTCATTTGCGCCGGATTTGGCTTTCTTCTTGGTCTACCCTCATTGAGATTGGAGGGACCTTATTTAGCCATTGCCACCATGGGTTTTGGGATGGCTACGACTACGACTATCAAGCACATGGAACTTTTTGGGGGGCGGATGGGCATGCAAGCGCCCAAACTTTATCTTTGGGACACGCCGTTAAAGGATTTTCATTACTATTATCTTATTCTTTTTATCGGCATCCTATTGACCATAGCAGCGATCAAACTTTTCAAGACTAAGGTAGGAAGAGCATTTATAGCTATCCGCGATAGTGATGTAGCTGCTCAGACCATGGGCGTTAACCTTAGCTATTACAAAACCCTTTCATTCGCCGTTTCGGCTTTTTATACCGGAATAGCGGGCGGACTTTATGCTTTTATTTTGGGCTTCATTAACCCAGAGGGCTTTCATATTATTATGTCAATCACTTTTTTAGCCATGGTCGTGGTCGGTGGGGTAGGATCAATAATGGGTTCTATCGCCGGGGCCGCTTTGATGACTTATCTTGATGTCAAATTACAAGCTATTCAGGATATACCTGGCCTGGGTGCTTGGTTAGTAAGTTTTTCTGAAAAATATATGTCTATGGGGGGTATTTCTAATGTAGCCATTATTGTTTATGGATTGATAATGATTTTTATTGTGATCTTCGAACCCTTAGGCATTTTCGGCATCTGGTTGCGCATTAAAAAGTATTGGAAGACTTATCCATTTTAAGAAACGTAAGGCGCAAGGTGCGAGAGCGCAAGGTGGTAAAGACAAATAAATTTACGCCTCACGCTCTCGCTCCTTACGATATTAATAAGGAGGATAAATGCTTGCCCAATTAATTATCAGTGGTCTGGCGGTGGGGTTTTGTTATGCCCTGTTAGCTCTGGCTATGGTTATAATCTATAAGACATCGGAAGTCCTTAATTTTGCCCAGGGTGAAATGGCTATGATTAGTTCATTTATAGCCTTTGTTTTGTTAGAAAGTTATCATTTGTCTTTTCCGGTGGCTTTGACTTTAACATTATTATTTGCTGCTGCCTTGGGAGCCTTTTTGGAATTTGCTTTCCTCAGGCCGGCGAAAGATCCCACGGTTATCGGTTTAATAATAATTACTCTCGGGTTTGAGATGATACTCATGGGCATTGCTGGATGGAAATTCGGGCCAGACCAACGCTCTATGCCCTTTCCTATTTCTGGATTCGAAACCTATAATTTTGGAGGATTGGTAATCAGCAAGATTAATTTTTGGACTATCATTATCTGTCTTCTTTTGATGGGTATACTCTTCTTCTTTTTCCAGTATACAAGGCTGGGCACAGCTATGCGCGCTACGCAACAAAACCGTTTAGTAGCGCGCTTAATGGGGATTCGGACCAAGCGCATATTTTCTTTTACCTGGGCCCTTAGTTCTTTTATTGGTGCCGTAGCCGGTATGTTCATTGCCGCCCTTACCGTTTTAGACCCGCCGATGATGATGGATCCTTTAATGAAAGCTTTTGCTTCCGCAGTCTTGGGGGGAATGACCAGTCTGCCGGGCGCGGCTGTTGGAGGAGCCACCTTGGGCGTGGTTGAAAATCTTTTTGGGGGCTATGTTTCTTTAGCCTTTAAATCAGTGGTCGCTTTTGCCATAATTGTCCTCATGCTTTGTTTTCGGCCCAGTGGATTATTAGGTAAGCATTTTGTCAAAAAAGTATAAAATGGTCTCTGCAAAAAGTGCTTAAAGAATAAATGCGACCATTCTTGGCGATACAAGAATTCGGTAATTTTAATATGTTCCTAGACGCTGGCTTACCCAGGAATGGAGAGATCTCGTAAACGGGAAAGGGGGTGATAGTTCTTTCTAGAAGAAAGAGCATAAACTTTTCCCCAGAAGGAGAGAGGGAGGGCTATTCTAAATAAGTGTTCACAGAAAGGAGAAAGAAATGAAAAAGAAGGTGTTATTTACTTTTTTAAGCGTATTTTTGGGGACAGTATTTTTAATTTTTGCTGAAGTAGGGGCGCAAACTGTTCGGGGAGTTACAGACACAGAAATTCTAGTGGGACAAACAGGTCCGCAGACCGGTCCGGCCGCTCCTTGGGGAGCAGTAGCCCGGGGCACTGGACTTTACTTTAAAGGTATTAATGATGAAGGTGGAATTCATGGCCGCAAGATTAAATATTTCTTGCGGGATGATGCTTATCAGCCAGCGAAGACCAAAGCCATCGGTAAAGAATTTGTGGAACAGATAGGGATATTTGCCGTAGTAGGGTGCGTGGGAGTGGCTTGTGGCATGAGTGTATTGGATTATTACACCGAAAATAAAGTTATTATGGCCAGCTTTGGTTGCAGCGGAGTAAAAAATTGGATTGAGCCATTTAACCGCTATATCTTTCCAGTTTTTCCACTTTATGTTGATGAGGCCTACGCTTTGGTGCGTTATTTTCACGAGAACATGAAGCTTACTAAGATAGCTATGTTTTATCAGAATGATGATTATGGAAAACAGGGCTTGGAGGGCGTAGAGCGGTATGTTAAAGAAAAAAAACTTCAACTAGTAGCCTCAGTTTCTGCAGAAGTGACTGATCGTGATTTGAGTTCCCATGCTCTGAAATTGAAGAATTCCGGAGCTGAAGCAGTAATAATGTGGGCCATGCCTACTCATGGCGCTTTACTCTTGGGTGAGTGCGCCAAAATTGGCTTTAAGCCGCAATGGGGAACGAGCAGTACTCTTTCAGACGGCCCTTTGATGCTACAGATAACCAAAGGGCTTTGGGCTGGCATGATTCATTCCAATTTTGGAGAAGTGCCCGACTCTGATCATCCATTAATGGTTAAGTATCGGGCCTGGCACCAAAAATATGAACCTAAAGAAAGATGGGGCACATTCTATTACGCAGGAATTTTATTTGCAGAGCCTTTTGTAGAGGGGCTTAAAAGGGCTGGCCGGAATTTAACTCCCGAAACCTTCATCAAGGCTATGGAGACTCTTAAAGACTGGCAAGGAATTGGTCCTCCTATTACATTTACCCCCACAGACCGTCAGGGTGGTAAACATGTATTTTTCGGTCAAGTGCAGCCTGATGGCAAAATTAAAAAATTGACAGATTGGATTCGGATTACTAAGTGAATGAGTTACATATTATATTAAGTAACTCCTCGGATTTTGCTGAGAAATCTTAGCAAAATGTTAAAATTAGAAATGAAAAAAGGGATAGGTAGGAAGGGTAATCCTTCCCCTCTCCCTTATATTGGTGGTGACTTCAAGGCGGAGAAGGGAAATGGCGCATTTAAGGGTAGAAAATTTGTCCATTAGTTTCGGGGGATTGAAAGCCTTAAACCGAGTTACCTTTGCCGTGCAGAAAGGAGAAATTTACTCAATTATTGGTCCCAATGGAGCAGGTAAAACCACAGTTTTTAATTGCATAAGTGGTCTTTATAAACCTGATGAAGGAAAGATCTTTTTTAAAGATCGCGATATTACTTCTCTTAAGCCCTATCAGGTAGCTGAAATAGGGATTGCCCGAACTTTTCAGAATATTGAACTCTTTTCCCATATGACGACTATGGACAATCTCATGCTGGGCCGGCATACCAAAATAAAATATGGCCTATGGTCTGGCTGCACCTTTTTAAATTCTAAATCTCGAGCTGCTCAAGAAGAAATAAAAAATAGAGAAAAAGTAGAGGAGATAATAGACTTTTTGGAATTACAAGCTGCCCGGGATAAGATGGTGATCAACTTGCCCTATGGAACTCAGAAATTAGTAGAATTAGGAAGGGCTTTGGCCCTCGAGCCGGAAGTGCTCCTTCTTGATGAACCATCAGCCGGAATGAATTTAGAAGAAAAAGAAAATTTAATCTTTTCCATCCGCGATATCCGCGATGATTATGGAATTACCGTGCTCTTAGTGGAACATGATATGAATTTGGTGATGGGTATTTCTGATCGGGTTCTGGCTTTGAATTATGGGCAGGTGATTGCGGAAGGAGAGCCCAAAGATATTCAAAAGCATCCTGAAGTTTTGAAAGCTTATTTAGGAGAGGAATGAAAAAGTGGCCAGCATCTTAAAAGTAAAAAATATTGAGACGCTTTATTATGGACTAATCAAGGCCTTGCGGGGCATTTCTTTAGATATTCAAGAAGCGACTATCTCTGTTATTTTAGGGGCAAATGGAGCCGGTAAGACCACGACCTTGAAAACAATTATGGGCCTCCTCGAGGATCAACCTGATAAGGGAACAATAGAGTTTATGGACAAAAGAATTGATGGCTTGGATGCGGAGGATATTGTAAACTTAGGTATTGCCATGGTGCCGGAAGGGAGAGAGGTTTTCCCGGAGCTTACGGTAAAGGAAAACCTTTGGATGGGGGCTTACATCAGAAAAGATAAAAAAGGAGTGCAGGAAGACTTGGATCGCGTATATCGATACTTTCCTATTTTAAAAGAGCGATCTGCCCAGCAAGCAGGTTATCTCAGTGGTGGAGAACAACAAATGCTGGCCATTGGGCGGGCATTAATGACGAGGCCCAAACTGCTCATGTTAGATGAGCCCTCTTTAGGATTATCCCCTATTTTAGTAAGAGAAATTTTTAAGATCATCCAGACGATCAATCAAGAAGGAACCACCATTTTATTAGTGGAACAGAATGCCCGCATGGCTTTGGCCATTGCCCATTTTGGTTATGTCTTGGAAACAGGGCGCATTGTGCTGGCCAATACTCCGGATATTTTGTTGGAAGATGAGGATGTAAAAGAGTTTTATCTGGGAATTAAATCGGAGGTCTCCGGTAAAGGTTATCAGCGCTGGCGGCGCAAGAAACGCTGGCGGTAATTTATTTGTCCTCTGTAGCATAAACTTTAATATCTAAAAACCAATGTTTCCAAAAGCCCGCTCTTAATATTTTTGCAGTTTGCCAAATATTTATCTTCTTTTTAAAGATGGGCCCGTCATAAACAAAAGTATGAAATTCGCCGTTTTCCCCACAAGGGCAAAGGCCCCTGGTTTTTAATTCAATTACGGCAAATTTGAATTGTTCTTCATATCCGGCCATATCAGGGGGAACAGCCTTTTGAAAAAGAGGAATGCCCAGGCTATGGGCCTGGGCATGCATAAGCTCATTGGCCAAGCCGTGGAAACAACACCTCTTATATGCGGCAGAAATAAAATTCAAAAGCCCACGGATTTGGTAACCTTGTTGCCTAGCTTTATATAGAGCTAAACAGCTATCTTTTCCGCCAGACCAAGAAGAAATTAGGTTCATTTTAGCTGGGTCCATATTTTCGCCCTATCTACCCCCAAATAGCTGGGTCATTATTTGAGAAGGAATCAAGAGAAGATTTGGCGATCTCTTCTATTTACTTTTCGGGTGCAGTTTTTCGCATTTGTTCGCCGAGCCATTGTGGCAAATTGGTCAGAGATTTGAGCGCTGAAGAACCTTCGATTGTTTTGACGGCAATCTCTTGGACTTGTTGATATGCTTTTTCTAATTGTTGGGTTAGTCGGGCAATCTGCTCACTCTGCTCTTTAGTGAGCTTCTCTAAAGAGTCAATGCGCGTCAGGAGAACATTCTTCTCGCCCTGAAACTCTTTTCTCATTAACTCTTCTCTGCTCTTGGCTTCCGAATTCAATTTTTCGGTGGTCTCTTTGACGGCTTTATTGATCGCTGTTTCCAATTCTTTGGGGAAATTATTGACTTTTTTACGCAATTCGTTTAGTTCTTCTTCCCGAGCCGTAATGGCTTTTTCTCTTTCTTTTATTTCATTTTCCATTTGTTCCTTTTTAATCTGGATTTCTCTTTCTAATTTTGCTTTTTCGTCTTCGAATTTATCTTTGGCTAACTTTTGTTCTCTCTTGAAAGAATATTCATATTCTTCTTTTTCCCTCTCCCGTCTTTTCTTTTCGAGGAGATCGCGTTCTTTAATTTCCTCTTCATACTTTTTCTTTTCTTCTTCCCGCTGTTTGCGCAGAAATTCTATTTCTTGATTCAAAATTTCTCTTTTTTCCGCCATCTCCGCTTCAAAAGCCGCTCTTTTCTGGTTTTGCGACTCAATCAGGGCCGCTAAAGAGACAGCTGATTTTTCAATTTCATAAAGTTCCTGGAGCTCCTTTTCTTTTAAGGCAATCGCGCTTTGGATTGCTTTAAATTTATTAATTTCCTGTTCCAGATGGTCCGAGATTTGCGCCAACATCTTGCTTATTTCTAATTTTAGATTATTAATTTCTTTACTTACCCCTTCGGTCGATAAAGATTCGGCAACCTGGATTACTTCTTTAGCCCTTTTTTCTTCTAATCTTTTTTCTGGTTTCATTTCCGCTTCTTTTTGAGCTTCCAACTGTTTTAATACTGCATGGTATGCTTCTAACATTTCTTGTTTAGTATTTGAGAGACTAAGCTTTTTAGGTTGAAATTTTTTCTCCTCCATGGTTTTCTCCTTTCCTCAAATTTTTAATTCTTCCCCTTTCCGTTTCCACCAGCTAAAAAAGAAATAATATAAAAAATAAAAGCTATAAATGAAAGTAATTTCTAATTATGGGAAAAAGAAGAAAGGAAAGCAAGAATAAAATTTTAAGAGTGGCAATACCTCACTGAAGAGCGTTTTTAGGCTGCAAATTTGCAAATAATAACTTCTGAGGCATATAGCCGTTTTTATATAAGGTTTTTATAAGGCATTTACCAGCAGAATATGGCGTAGGGCAAGGGCTTGTCCCTTGCTGGATGGGGCAGGCCATAAATGCTGGATAAATTCACCGCAGAGCATGCTGAGAGCGCAGAGAATTATTTTATTAATATTAACCACAGAGAGTACGGAGCTCACAGAGAAAAATTATTTGCCAAAAAGATTAAAAAATAAAGAGAAGGTAAAACCAAATTCCCATTATTCCATATTTTTTCTTTAACATTTTTTAATAATTTTATTCATTTTTTTCTCTGGGCACTCAGCGAGCTCTGTAAAAATCATCTGCGTCCTATAATCTTCCCCGCCCCCTCTTTAAAAAAGAGGGGAATTTATCCTCCCTTTTCCAAAGGGAGGTGAGGAGGGATTATGATTCACCACCGAGAGCGCAGAGTGGACCGAGATTTATCCCAATATTGCACCATTCCAATATTCCATCATTCACTTTCTTTTAACACTCAACACTATCTCGCTATTCACTTTCCATTTGGCTTTTAATTGCCCCACTACCCAACTACAGCACTATTATTTCCCCTGCGCCCTGCATCCTTTTCCTTGCTCCCCGCCTCGCCATTTTCCCCATTATTCCAATTTTTTAATATTCCACTATTCCAATTTTCCATCATTCCAGTATTCCGTATTTGCCCGTAGGGCAGGGGCTTGACCCTGGTCGAATTTAATCCATAACCTAAGGGCTTGTCCCTTGCTAAATATAATTCGTAACCTAAGGGTCTAACTCTTCCAACCCCATCTAAACATAACAGCCTCTTTTCTCCCGCTTAAGTTAACACCCCCTTTTTCCCCATCTTAATTTAATAGGGAGAGAGGGGGAGTTACGAAATTATGTAGAACCAAAATTAATTAGGAGATACTGTAATTCTGAAATCCCTCCGGCTCATTTCTATACAGACGGGAATCCAAAAGAGGATAGAGAAACTGAATTCCTGTTTTCACGGAATGATCAAGGCCTATTTAACTTAAGGAGTAAGTAGAAAAAGGGTGGAAGGGCTGCCGTGCCAACGCCCTGACCGCGTGATCACGATTGAGTGACAAAAATTTAGATTGATTATTAAACTTTTGTATTTATTAGTGGCAGTATTAAATATGTTTTTTGGTAGGACATTTTACGGTCGTGTTGGATAAAAGAGATTTTGGGAAAGATTGGGGGAGAGGGCTTTAGAGGGGAAAAGAAGTTAGGGAAAATTAAATTTTCTTTAAGGCGATATAAGTCCCTACAGCATTTCCGCCAGCATAAGCCATAATATTAAGCATGCCTTGGGTAGCACTTTCTTTCAAAATTAAAGTGAGCAAAACAAAATTAGTCAAAGTAATCAGGCCACTGAAGATCGTCGCTGGCCACAACTTTTTATCCGCCACGGCTGAAGTATACCGAGTGGCTAATAAATCAACAATAATCCCG
>CAZAGD010000052.1:0-3793 GCA_964484485.1 uncultured Syntrophaceae bacterium | reverse complement strand
AAACGGGGCAACTCCCCGAAAAACATTTCTTCAGCCTGCCGTCCTAAAATTGTCCGTCCGGCAGCAGGCAGCCCCAAGGTGAAGCGTACTTCTACCCAATCTTTATCCACAAAACAGGAAGTTCTCTCTAAGACTTCTTGGCCTGGTAAGTCAATGGAGATTCGGCCACTATGTCCGATCCCCCGGGTTCCTTTGACTACATTTTTGATGGCCCCATGAAATTTACGGGTTAGATAGTCTCTTAAAGCCAGAGCGCGGACTTTGTTCATAAATAGGTCGGGTGGAAATTTGGCGATTTTTTGGGGAACTTTGAGGTGCAGGCGACTGGGGCTGGCAAAAGGGTCGCCTTGTACATGATCGATAAATAGTTGAAAATTACCAAAGTCGTAAGCTCCTTCAATTTCTTTATATGCCTTGTAGCCCCGACCATCAAGGCGCGTTAAGATTTTTTTTAATTCTTCTTTATTGAGCATTTTTGCCTCTCTTTATTTGCCAAATAGGTTTGCAATGGTAATTTATAAAATTATAGCTTCTTTCTAAGAATGGGCAAAGAAGTTTAAGAAAATTTACCTAACAGCACAGGGAGAACACAGGGCGAAAGAGGCGCAACCAAAAATTAATAACTCGCCCAGGAAGTGTCAAACTTTTCTATACAGGACGAGTCTTCTCCCCTGCGCGAGAGGACAAAGGATTTAGGAGGAAATTCCGAAAAATATGGGAAAGGGCATAGCCACGGCCTGCGGATGCAAAGGGATAACCTCATCCCCTGAGTAAAGCAAAATGGAAAAGACGAGTTTGTCTCTTAAGTCTTCAGCTAATCGGTTTAAATTTTTAATACTCCTTTCATCAATCCGCTGGCCCCATTTTACTTCTATGGCTACTAATTTCCCTGCTCGTTCTACGAGAAAATCAACTTCGTGGCCTGTATGAGTCCGCCAAAAATAAAGATTATGTTGAGTATTCAAGACAGAGATAAGTTTTTGCAGTTCAGAAGCCACCCATGTTTCCACAATATACCCAGCAAAGCCTTGATTCTCTATGGTTTGCCAATCATAGACACCTATTAGATGGCAGGCCATTCCCGTATCATTAAAATAAAGTTTTGGAGTTTTGATGATTCGCTTGCCGAGGTGAGAAAAATAAGGGCGGATAAAAAAAACTTGATAGGTTATTTCGAGCAAATTCATATAGCGGCGCAAAGTGGTGAAGGGTAAACCTGTCTCTCTCGAAAAGTCAGAGAGATTGAGAAGACGGCCAGAGCGGAGAGCAGTCAGACTGATTAGGCGATTAAAATCTGGAAGATTCTCAATGGCTTTTATATTTAATAAATCTCTTTCTATATATGTTTGGCGATATGAAGAAAACCATTGTCTTCTAGCAACTTCTGAGTCCATGAGGGAAGCAGGCGGGTAGCCTCCTCGCAAAATTGTTTCTATTAGTTGAGTTTTATAATCTTTGGATGCTGTTTGCGGATATGCTTTCAACAATTTTTTTGAATCCGTTTCTTTTAAAAGGTCGTTTAAAATCTTGGGTAGAGGTTTTTTCAAGAACTCTGGCCAGCAAAATGGGTGAAGAGTGTGCAGGGCGATTCGACCAGCTAAGGTTTCGGAAACCGAGGTTAGGGTCATTATGTTTGCTGAGCCGGTTAACAAAAATTGGCCTGCTTTCCGATTCCGGTCCACTGCCCGTTTAATGGCCCTTAACAGGTCAGGGGCTTTTTGAACTTCATCAATAACTGCTGGTGTAGGAATACCCTTAATAAAACCGTCTGGATCTTTGAGGGCGGCATCAAGAGTAAGGCGGTCATCAAGAGTAAAATAAGTAGCCTGCCATGAAGTGCCAATGAGACTCTGGGCTAAAGTCGATTTGCCAACCTGCCGGGCTCCGGTTAAAAGGACTACTGGGAAATATTTAAGAGAAATCATAATCTGGTCTTGTAAATATCGCCGTATCATGGATAAATTTTAGCCATAATACGGCGAATTTGTCAAGAACCTTTTCCCCCAAGATGCTGGGCCATCAATATATTGAACAATAACAAGGTGGGACCTAATGGCCTAAATAAAAAAATATACCTCCCTTTTCTAAAGGGAGGTAAGGAGGGATTATGATTCACCGCAGAGAACGCCGAGAGCGCAAAGAGTTATTTTCTTACGTCATATTAGCCACAGAGAGCAAAGAGCACACAGAGAAAAAAGGGAATATTAAATAATTTTTTTAATCCTGAAAATCTGCGATAATCTGCGTCCTATAATCTCCCCCGTCCCCTCTTTAGAAAAGAGGGGTGCGATTCCTCCCTTTTCTAAAGGGAAGTTGGGAGGGATTATGGATCACTTCAGGGAGCGCCGAGGGTACAGAGATGATTATTTGCTAAAACTCAAACGTAGAGTAAGGGCTTGTCCCTTACCAAAAAGCTATAAGCCCCAAGCGCTGACCTAACAAGAAAGACCTTTGATAAAAAGTGATCAATGGTCAGCTTATCAGATTATTGACAAAAACAGTAAATATTACTATTATGTTAAAAAAATCAAGAAATAGCAGGCAAAGTTTAACTTATTGGCTAATGAAATTACGGCAATCGAATCTTACTTACTTAATCTCTCCTTTACTGCCCATCTCTTTAAAAGACCTTTCCCCGCTATTAGGGGCTGCAAAGAGGCAGTCAAGGATAAAAATATAGAAGATTTTAAAAATCTGTTTTGTGCTCGGCGGCGTCCTATTTTATAAAAACTTTTGTTTTGTTCATAATCTGAAATTGTTGAAATTGTAAATTAGACGGTCGTTAGGAGCTTTTTCTTTTTTCTAAAAGTTTGGGAGGATGATTATGGCTAAAAAGAAAGAAGTTTTAAAGCCGAGTATGGGTGGTAAGAGGAGAGCAATTAAAAAGATTCCAACTTATATCAATGGCTTAGATGAAATTCTAAATGGTGGCTTGCCAGCAGAGCGAACTACTCTTATTGTTGGCGAACCTGGGAGTGGCAAAACCGTCATGGGCATGGAGTTCGTATATCGGGGAGCAAACAAAGGTGAAGCTGGAATCTTTTTAGGGTTCGAAGAGTCTTTGAAATCACTTCGGCAGAATGCCTTCACCTTTGGATGGGATTTTCCCTCTTTAGAAAGAGAAGGGCATCTTTTCCTTATGGAAGCGCGCCTTCCTCCCGAGATAATAGTGAGCGGCCAGCTTTCCCTTAAACCTTTGCTATCCATCATCTCCGGAAAAGCAAGGGAGATGAAAGCTAAGCGTATTGTTATGGATGCCCTCGACGTAGCTTTTCGGCTCTTTGATGAACCTGTTCAAGTGCGAGCAGAGCTCCATCAATTGCTTGAATGGCTTGCCAAATCAGGCTTGACCTCCCTCTTAACTCTCAAACCAAGGGAATATCCACCCGGAAGTCTATTCCAAGACTTCTTTTATTCCATGGCTGACTGCGTCATAAACTTAGACACAAAAATCTTGAATCAGGTTTCCACGCGACGCTTATGGGTGGCCAAATACCGTGGGTCGAGCTTTGGACGTAATGAGTATCCTTTTATTATCAGCGAAAAGGGGATTCGCACTATTCCTATCACTTGCTTTGAACTTAGACACAAGCCTTTTGGCCAGCGGATATCTTCAGGTATTTCTTCCCTGGATGCCATGTTAGGAGGTGGCTATTTTCGATCCTCCTGTATTCTGCTGGCTGGAGAGCCGGGAACGGGAAAGACTTTATTATGTTCCACCTTTGTCCAGAAAGTTTGTCAGGCAGGAGAGAAAGTTCTTTATATCAGCTTTGAAGAATCGCCGGCCGCCCTG
>CAZAGD010000051.1:0-8240 GCA_964484485.1 uncultured Syntrophaceae bacterium | reverse complement strand
CCCATCTCCATTATTAATAAAGAACAATTAATAGGGCAGCTCCAAAAATACGCAGATTGGGCAAAACAACAAAAATTCGCAAATACCTTCCTCTTATTTCTTTGCCAAGATTCCTCGCCAATGCTTTGTTATGAAAGCGTCTTTCGGCCCCTTAAATGGAACACTATATTGGAAGACCTCAGACTCCTCCAGTCCCAGCTCATCATATCTCAGAAATTCATATCATTAATGATAGACCTATTTATGCGGAATTTAGAAAGACTTACATCTCCGTTAACAAATCTCTAGATTTTTTAGGAAAAAAACCTTAAGAAATGAATTTATTTTCCTATTTGGCTGGCCTTGGGAAACTGAAGTGGCGGAGAATAGAAATTTCCTTCTTTCTGAGGTGTTTTAACATTAGAAGAATGATTTTTTTAAAACTTCTTGTGAACAAGAGTGATTTCAACTCAAATTAAGCATCTGTATTATTCCCTGAGGAATTTTTTCTAATGGAAGAACTTTATCGACTGCTCCTCTTTTAATGGCCTCTTTGGGCATGCCAAAGACGACACAGCTAGTCTCATCTTGAGCAATGGTTTTCGCTCCGGCCTCTTTCATTTTCAATAATCCCTCTGCTCCATCTGCTCCCATGCCAGTTAAGATAACCCCAATAGCATTCGGGCCAGCATATTGGGCTACCGAATGGAAAAGGACATCCACTGCTGGCCTTTGATGGTGGACCATCGGCCCATCTTTAATATTAACGTAATATCGAGATCCGCTTCTTCTGAGTAGCATATGAAAATTCCCAGGGGCAAGTAGGGCTCTACCATTTAAGACGGCATCACCATCCTGTGCTTCCTTTACCTCCATTTGGCAAAGATTGTTTAAACGCTCGGCAAAGGCTGTGGTAAATTGCGGCGGCATATGTTGAACAATTACTATCCCCGGAACATTTAGGGGAAGATTTATTAATACCTCTTTAATCGCTTCCGTCCCCCCAGTAGATGCTCCGATGGCTATGATCTTTTGAGTCGTTTCGCTTAAAGCTTTGGTAATAACAGGTGGAGCGGGAGTATTCGCTTGAGCTGTATATTGGACTCGTTTTAAATTTACCTTGGCTGCTGCCCTAATTTTTTCTTTTAATTGGTGACTCATTTCACCCACAGAGTATGCTGGACCAGGTTTGGAGAGAACTTCAACCGCCCCGTTTTCCAGGGCCTCTAAAGCCATCTTGCTCCCTTTAGGAGTCAAAGAGCTGACTACAATTACAGGCAAAGGATAATAGCGCATTAATTTCTTAAGAAAAGTAAGCCCGTCCATTCTGGGCATTTCAATATCTAATGTAATTACATCGGGCTTTTGCAGAACAATCTTATCTCTGGCCACATAAGGATCGGGGGCTGTGCCGATTACTTCTATATCTGGTTCTTTAGAAAGTTCTTCAGTTAAAATTTTGCGGACTATAGCCGAATCATCTACCACCAGAACTCTGATCTTTCCCTTATTCATTTATTATCCCCGTTTATCCCTTCCGCTTGCAGAGGGAGCCTTTTCCTACCTAATTCTTTTATAGCATATAATCTTTATATTAGCTAAGGCCGGGTTTCCCTTGTAACATCTCTTCAATCAACCCTAATTGATTGCTCAATTGCACCATAAAATGTTCCAGATCATCCTCTTTTAGAGCATGGCGCTTAGTGACTTGCTCATAGCCATGATAATTAAGGGCATCAGCTCCACCGCCTATACCAGTCATCATCGCAATTAAATCGCTTAGGTAAACTAAATCTACCACTTGGGAATAATTAGGAGTTGATAAGGGGGTATGGTGATACCGAACAGCAAAAATTATTTCTTCAGGGAGAGACCATTTTTCCATGATCATTCCGCCTAACTCGGCATGGTCAATACCTAATATAGCTTTTTCTGCCTCGGGAAAAGAGAGCGCCTTCTGTTCGATCAATAATCTGATCTCTTCAAAATAATTTCTTACATAGCGGTGCAGAACCATCTTACCTATGTCATGGAGCAAAGCAGCTGTAAAAATAGCATTTGCCCTAATTTCATTTACATGTTTACATATAATTTTAGATAAGAGGGCACAGGACACAGAATGTCTCCAAAGGTCTCCGTGCTGGAGATCATATCCTGAGCAGTCCTTTAAAAAGATTTTACTACTCTCCTGACTCAAGACTATTTGCAAAAGTTGATCAAAACCAATCATTATTAAAGCTTCTTTTAAAGAACGCACCTTTCTTTTTAAACCAAAATAGGCAGAATTGCATACCTTTAACACTTCAAAAGTAATAGATTGATCATATTGAATAACTTCAACTACTTGCTGCGCCGAGGAATTTGGGTCTTCTATCAATTGCAGAGCCCTTTGAATCACCATAGAAAAGGGAGGTAATTTATTGCTTGCCTGGATAATTTGCTCCACCATGCTCATAGCACTTTCACTCCATTCCCAGATACCTTGACAAAAACTTTTCCAGAGGACAATTCCAAGGTCATAGTACGATTGCCTTGGCCGCCTATATCTTCAGCTACCAAGGGAAGATTATGCAACTGCAGAATCTTTCTTAAGACCATATAATTTTTCTTGCCAATATTGAAGAATTCTGAATCATCTAAAATCTTTGATCCCCCAGCAACCTTAATTTTCACTCTTTCTTTTATTCCTCCTATTTTATAAAATTCTTCAAGAAATAGAGGAATGGCAGTATCAGCAAACATCCAGGGATTCTTTTTCGCCTTGAGAGGATCTATGCGTGATTCAGGCAACATAAAATGAAGCAGACCACCCACTTTAGCTACCGGATCGTACAAGGCTACACCAAGGCAAGATCCTAAAGCATAAGTAATCAAATTAATTTGGGGATCGTTAGCCATTTTCATATCAGCGATACTTACAATAATATTTCTGACCATTACTTGCCAAATTGAAAAATAATTGTTTATCCTCGAAATTTAAATAATGTTTATGTGTTTTCTATAACTCTTTCTTATAAATAGATGGTTTTATATATCTAAAATTATGGGGTATCCCAGTTAAACTTTCTGAATGACCTATTATCAAAACGCCCCCTGGATGCAAGCACTCATAAAAACGATTAACTAAATCACTCTGTTTCTTTTTATCAAAATAAATCATAACATTCCGACAGAAAATACAGTCAAAAGGCTCCGCAAAAGCAAAAGGTTCCATGAGATTAAGCCTTTGAAAGCGAATAAATTGCTTAACTTTATCTTTTACTTTTACATAATTAACCCATCGCTGATCCCCTTTTAAAAAATATTTTTTCGCCAGAATAGCAGGAAGGTCGCGAATCCGCTCTTTGGGGTAAATGCCTGCCTCTGCAGTTTTGAGTACGCGAGTAGATAAATCAGTGGCTAAAACTAAGAGGTCCCAGACAAAGGGGTTTTCAATTACTTCAAGCAGTGTAATGACGATAGAATATGGTTCTTCTCCTGAGGAACATCCAGCGCTCCAGAACCTCAATTTTTTTTCTTTATTCTTTTTTCTATTAATTATTTCTGGAAGGAAGACAGACTTAAGGTATTCAAAATGTTTTATCTCTCTAAAAAAAAAGGTAAAGTTAGTTGCTATGGAATCCAAAAGAAGAATTAATTCCTTGCCAGAGGCATCATTTAATACATATTCATAATAATCATGGAATGATTTAAATTGGCCACCCCGAAGTCTTTTACTCAGGCGAGCTTTTACTAACTCTTTCTTTGCTTCCGTAAGATTAATCCCGCACTGGTCATAAATTAGGCGACGAATTTTTTCGAAATCGCTATCTTTTAATTCGATGGGCTGACAATTAAGAATCAAATTCATTGGTTAGCCTTTTCTTAAGGCAATTTCTAATGAATCTTTCCATTTCCCTTTTGAAAAGAAATTTCTACTGTAAAATCCCCCGCCTGGGTTTTAAAAGGAATCGCTAAAATAGGCCCTTTGGTTATGTGTTTAATCTCATGATTCGGCCCGCATACAACCGAAGGTACCGCTCCATGAAAATGGTAACCAGCTTCTTCCAATCGCCTGCGCGCGTCACCGGAAATCATATTTGTCAATTCGCCCACGGCATCCTTCACTTCCTCATTGATCTCATGCTGTTCTTCCCCAAACAACTTACTCACAATATATAAAATACACTCTTTAGAGAAGGTTAAACATAGAGAACCCTCCCCATCCCCAATTATACCAACAATTCCCGAGATATCTCCTTTTGTTGAATTTTCTTTCTTCACATATGGTTTTCCGACCACAGGTTCGAGATGGATCATAGTCTTCAAAACATGAACTGTCGCCGCCAAAAAGGGATTGACTAATTCTTCTCTCATCTCTATGCAAATTTTCCTTTCTATAGAACATTAGAATTTTTTTTCGAAGTTTTTTAAATTTAAAGAGACAATTTTTATGACTCATTTAAGCAAGGATCGATTATTTTTTCTGCAGATGGTCTTTTATTTGGAACCAGTTCCAGCAATGATGACTTTTGAAAATTAGCAATTTCTCCCGGCTTTTTAGCACCAGAACTGTCAGTTTTAAACATGGCCATTACAGATGCCAATTCTTCTGCAGCAGCGGCATTCCTTTGGGTAAGGGTATTCATATCGGCTACTGCTTTATTGATTTGGTCGATCCCTTGAGCCTGCTCCTGAGAAGCCGCCGCAATTTCTTGAATTAAGCCTACTATTTTGGTCGAACTTTCTGTTAGTTCTCTAAATCCTTCATCGGTTAAATTTACCAGCTTTTCGCCATTTTTTATCTTACGCACAATATCTTCCATTAATGCCGAAGTGTTTCTTGCCGCCTCTGCCGCCCGCATTGCCAAATTACGCACTTCATCAGCGACCACCGCAAAGCCAGCTCCAGCTTCCCCGGCTCGGGCCGCTTCTACAGCGGCATTTAAAGCCAAGAGGTTTGTCTGAAATGCAATCTCATCGATGGTTTTAATAATTTTTACTGTTTGTTCACTGACAGCAGAAATTTCTTTCATTGAGGCTGTTAATTGCTTCATGGAACTATCGGCTTTTTTTATTACTTCTTGAGTATCGTTCATAAGATTGTTGGCCTGATGAGCATTACTGGCATTTTGTTTGGTCATGGAAGTCATCTCTTCCAAAGAAGAAGAAGTCTCTTCTAAAGAAGCTGCTTGCTCGGAAGCAGCTTCGGAAAGGCTCTGAGACATGGAAACTGATTGACCCACTGCTTCGCTCATTTTGAGGCGCATCATTTCCACCGATTTGGCCAATTCGCCCACTTCATCTTTAGAGTCAACCTTAACTTCCTGAGTTAAATCACCTTCAGCAATCTGATGCACTACCTTCATAGTTTGGTGAAGAGGTCGAGTAATTCGCTGAGCAGTTAATAAGCTGATAACTATAGAGACTACTATGGAAATCCCCATAATAATAAGAAACATCCTAACAACAGCAGAATAACTTGCCATCGAAGACATATAACTTTCTTGGCTTAATTTGGTTTCCAGATTTAATAGATTCTGCAGGGTCTTAGCTAGCCCTTGATATTTATCATCAGCATTGCCCATATACATAGTAGCCATATTGAGATCTGAAGTCGCCAGGTCAATGGCGGAGAGAGCTACTTTTTGATATTCGGCGAGTTGCGTCCCCAGCGCCTCGTAGAGAGTTTTTTCCTCTGGGGTAAGCTCATTATTTGATTGGGCCTGCCTAACCGTCTTCCCAGTGTGCTCTAACTTGTTTATCTGCTCCTGGCCCAATTGTTGAATCTTTTTTTCCTCATAATTAGCATTGGCCCAACTAATCACTTTATATAGGTTGGCGTGAATAGTTATCAGATCATTCGCTAAACTCGTACTCAATTGATATTTCTTAAAGCGATTCTGAAAAACATCCTCCATAGCCTCTTTTTGAGTAATTAATCCTCGATAAGAAACCCACCCCAAGAGGAGTAAAAATATAACCACCACCATGGGAGATATTAATAGCTTTTTGGATAGCTTCATGTCTCTGAAAAATTGTTCAACTTTCATAGATCGCCCTCCCCGCTCTTATCTTTGTATGTCTGCAGGAATAAAACAAATACATCATTTTTTATATACGCCGCAGCCAACGATAAGATCGTCCACCTTCTCAATGTAAGCAGTTTTCAACTCTATCTTTTTAGTTAGAGGATTGGTAAATTTATAATCCTGCCATCCTTTCCCCTTAGTTTTAGCAATTTCAATCCTTTCTTTTACAAAATATCTTCCATCAGCATCCTTCATTTCTAATAAATCCTTTCCGATCATCTTCGAATTAAAACCATGGGCTAAGCACTTGCCATTCAGATCGTAAACGAAGATATAAAGATCTCGGTCTACAAATTTTCCTTTGGGATTATTAATTTCCGCAAAGGCCTTTTCCTTTCCTTCTGTTTTGATCATATTAATCGCTTTTTTTACTAAAGCCTCAGCTTCTTCCTTAGTTCCAAATTCCCCAGTAAAAGATATTCTTCCCATGCCTAATACAAAAACAACTACTAATACCAATACGAATAATTTTTTCATTGCTTTACCTCCTTTAAAAATTTTTTCTTCCAATAATTTTAATGGTTCAATCTGAAAAAAGCTTTAAAATTCTTTAAAATCCCCTTCCATAGGAATTACCTGTTCTGGCTTCCATTCATCTCTCATTTGAAAAGATAGTTTTTTCTCATCCTTCTTCATCCCTCCTTTCGTTTTTTTATCCATAGATCTTAAGTAACCCTTTCCATTTCCGCCTTTTAACTCTTTACTTGCCGAAAGTCCTCCATGAACCGCAGCCGCTTTGCTCGACTCCCAAACGATTTGCCCATGCCCATTCGCCCCGCTAACCAGCGTCATCAGTTCATTGACAAACCCTTTCATTGTCTCAGCTTGCGCATTCATCTCCTCGGCTGCTGCAGCTGACTCTTCCGCCGAAGCGGCATTCTTTTGTACAACTTTATCCATCTCTGAAACTGCCTTGTTTATTTGCTCTATTCCTTGCGCCTGCTCTTGAGAAGCGGCGGCAATTTCAGCCACTAACTCCTGCACCTTTTTGGAACTCCCAGCTATCTTAGCAAAGACCTCGTTGGTCTTGGTCAAAATTTCTGAACCTTGGCGAACTTTTTTCACAGTTCCTTCAATTAAGTCAGCCGTATTTTTTGCCGCCTCCGCTGCCCGCATGGCTAAATTGCGCACCTCGTCAGCTACCACTGCAAAGCCTGCTCCAGCTTCTCCAGCCCTGGCTGCTTCTACAGCCGCATTTAAAGCTAATAGATTAGTCTGAAAAGCTATTTCATCAATGGTCTTAATAATCTTTCCTGTCTCTTCTGAAGCTGTTGAAATTTCGCCCATTGATTGCGTCAGCTCTTTCATGACTTGATTTGCTTCTTCCACAACCCGCGATGTTTCCGTTACTAATATATTTGCTTGATTAGCATTATCCGCATTTTTGCGAGTCATCGAAGACATTTCTTCAATGGAAGAAGAAGTTTCTTGAATGCCAGCTGCTTGTTCCGATGCTCCCTCAGCTAAGGTTTGACTGGCTGAGGAAACTTGGGCTGATGCTGAAGCCACTTGCTCTGCCCCTTCTGTAAGCCCCTGGGCTACTCGATTAATAGATCGAGAAATGAAGCGCGCTACTAAATAGGCTAAAAAGAGACCACCAATAGTAACTGCCAGCACCGTACCAATTATCACGTAAAGAATTTTGTTGATCTCTTTATCTACATCATCTATGTAAATTCCAGAACCGACGATCCAACCCCATTCCGGAAGTAATTTTACGTAGGATATTTTGGGATCGGGTTTAGAAGCACCAGGTTTAGGCCACATGTAATCAACAAATCCTTCACCAGATTTTTTGCACACCTCTACAAAAGCCACAAATAACCTTTTCCCATTGGGGTCTTTATAATCTGCTAAGCTCTGGCCATCCATTTCCTTTTTGAAAGGATGCATCACCATTCTCGGCTCTAAATCATTGATCCAGAAATAATCGTCTTTATCATAGCGGAGGTTTTTAATCACTTCTTTAGCTTGTTTTTTTGCTTCTTCCTCAGTGAGGACTTTATTCTTGGACAGCTTAGCGTAATAGTCCAAGACTCCCCAAGCTGTTTCTACAATATGTCTCGTTTTTTGGTATTTTCCTTCATACAAGCTGTTTTTAATTTTGGGTATTAACCAAACAAAAACTAAAGAGAAACAACATATGATCACGACGCCTAATAACATAATTTTTGTGGATAGTTTAAATTT
>CAZAGD010000050.1:0-7684 GCA_964484485.1 uncultured Syntrophaceae bacterium | reverse complement strand
AAGAGACATCCTATAAGGGGTCAAGTAAAAAATTAGGGTATATTTACCAACATTTATCCACAACATTTTCACAGGGTGTATTCGATTTTCAAAGAGCTGTTCTTTGACAATTTAGCAGTTGACGAAGACCTTCGTTGGGTTGTAGGGTTCTCCGGATTTGAGCATGGCTAGCATGATTTGGAGAAGTTTTTTCCCTACGCAGATAAGGGCTTGTTTCTCTGTTTTGCCTTGAGAGATTTTTTTATGATAGATGGTTCTCATTTCGGGGTTATGTTTCAAACTGGCTACGGCGGCCATGTAGAGGGCCCAGCGCAGGAGTTTGGGGCCACGTTTACAGATGGTCTTGTCGCGGTAGGTCTGGCCGGACTGATGGATTTTGGGGAAGTAGCCTACATACCCAATGGCTTTGGTGGAGGTGGAGAAGTTAGCGCCATCGGTTCCCAGGTAAGAGAGGACAGCGGCTATGGTTTTATCTCCCACCCCAGGGATGGTGAAGAGGTTTTCTCCGGGAAAGGAGTCTTTAGGTTCTTGGGGCAAGAGAAGTTGTTTGATCTCTTCTTCGAGCTTTTTGATGGAGGCCGAGAGGTTTTGGATATGTCCCAGGAGGATGCAAAGGGAGGTGGCTCTGGCTTCTTTTGCTCGGCCGGAGTAGATGGAGGTTTGCGCAGTTTTGATGAGAGTTTCGATCTCTTGGAGATGCAGGTTGTTTCCTGGGATGGAGCGGACGATTTTTTCGATTTGTTTGGGCTTGGCTTGCGCCAGGTCTTTGGCTGTAGGAAATTTTTGGAGGATAGCTGTAGAGGCGGTGGAGAAGGGGTTTTTAAGCGGGGTCTTTTCGAACTCGGGGAAGATGATGGCGAGGAGGGCGTAGACTTGGCGTTGGTAGTTTTTACGTTCTTGGATGAGTTCGTAGCGGAGGTTGGTGAGTTCCCTGAGGGATTGGATGAGTTCTTCGGCGACCTGGCTTTGGACATATTCACCCGTTCTGAGGAGTTGGGCGATGACCAAGGCGTCGATATCGTCGGTCTTAGCTTTCTTAGCCAGGGCTTCCCGGAATTTGTTGGTGTGATAGGGATTGAGGAGAACGACGGAGAAACCATTTTCTTTGAGGTGGGTGTAGAGGTTTTCCCAGAAACCTCCGGAGGCTTCGAGGCCGATGAGGAGATTTTCTTTGGGGATGGCCAGGGCTTGGAGGCGCTCCAGGAGGTTTTGGAAGGCCTCGTGGTTATTGTCCAAGGAGAAGGATTTTACCTTTTCTCCTGCTTCGTTGAGCAGAAGATAGCGACAAGATTTTTTGGCCACATCAATGCCAAGGTAAAACATGATTTGTACTCCTTTCTTTTGGTTTAGGTCTTTAAGCAGGTATTTTCCTTGCGTGGATCTAACCTCATATAGCCTGGGAGATAAATGGTCCCACGATTTTAACCGCGGGCCATAGCATCCTGAATGAATATTCCCAGTTAGATCAGCAGGAAGCGGTAGTCTCTAGCAAATGGTCTCTGGAGGACCAGAGCCATAAGGGGAAGGGAAACCGTCAACCCTGCTCAAAGAATCATTAATACTCATCGATGAAATTAAGATTTCCACAATTTCACATAATTTGTAAAGAAAGAAAAAGTAGCAAAAAGAAAGAAAACTACGACTACTAATTTTTTTTTACCTTAGATCACATATAGTGATCATTATACCAGGGGAAAAGGGGAGTTATTAGCAAGTCACAAGCCTTTCCTTTTCGCCGGCGAAGAAAGGCGTGGTGGAGGGATTATGAGATCTGTCAAATATAACTTGACATTTTTTATTGATAGCTTTAATTTTTAGGCAAATTAGGTAAATCCCAAGCACCACCAGCTTGGAACAAATTAACTAAAGGAGGAGGGAAAAATGAAAAGAAGCATAAGTATAGGCAGTTTGATCATCATCTTTAGTCTCTTGGTAATTTATTCGCCAAGTACCGGGGCCGATCCCAAGGAATACAAAATTGGAGCTATTTTGGCCATGACTGGGGCTGGCGCCTGGTATGGGCAGGTAATGAGCCAGGGATTTTTAACAGCTCTGGATGAAATCAATGCTCAGGGGGGAATTGGAGGAATAAAGTTCAAAGCCGTTATTGAAGACCATCAAAGTGGGTCTGGAGCAGCTGCTATCAGCGGATTCAATAAATTAGTTAATGTAGACAAAGTACCTTTCAGCTTTACTTCTTATACGGCGCCCACCCTCTCCATTATCCCTGTGGCCAATGAAAAGCACGTTCTCCTTCTGAATGGTGGAGCAGTCGGACCTAAACTTGTCAAAGCCAGCCCTTATCTCTTTAACAACCGCATGTTGGCTGTGATGCACGGATTAGGGTTGGCCCAAAGGGCTAAAGAAAGAGGGTTTACCAAGATGGCTGCCCTCTTTTGGAATGATGATGCCGGTATCGGCACTCATAAGTTTGTCGAACCGAGATGGAAAGCGATGGGTGGAACCGTGGTAGCTGCTGAAGCCCACCCGATTGGAACTACAGATTATAAACCTTACCTCTCTAAGATCATGGCTGCTAATCCTGATTTTCTGGCCCTTTGGCAATGGGGAAAGGACTGGGGAATTGCCGTTAAACAAGCACGGGAAATGGGTTTCACGAAGCCTATTATGGGCATTGAATTCACGCCCGATGCCGCCAAAATTGCTGGCGCCACGGCTGATGGTTATGAGGCCGTTACCGATTACTTTGATCCCAAAGGAACGGACTCATGGACCCAAAAATTTGTAGCCAGCTATAAAGCCAAATACAAAAATGAGCCGGAATTTTATGCCGCTAATTATTATGAAGGAGTATATATCCTGACCGAATTAATCAAAAAAGCCAAAGCGAAAGGCGGCGATTATTGGAACGGCAAAGCCCTTCGGGAGGCCCTCATTGAGATAAAACGGTTTCCCAGTGTTTACGGCGGCTATGTAGAATTCAATCCGGAAGATGGGACATGTAAAAAGAAGACGGCCCTGTTTGTGGTTAAAGGGGGCGAGCGCATTTTCCAGAAATACCTCGAGATTCAGTAAAGGATTTTGGGGTTTTAGACCATAAGGCCTCGGAAAAAATTAGGGCAGACTTGATCTGCCCTAATTATATTTACCTATTTGTTTAAAGGAAGGTTATGGATTTATTCTGGCAACTGGTAATCAATGGTTTGTCTCTCGGGAGTATCTACTTAATTTTGGGAATAAGCTGGGGGCTAATTTTCGCGGTCACGCGTACTTTCCATTTTGCTCACGGGGCAACTTTTGTGGTGGCGGCCTACGCCGCTTACTTGGGCCAACAAATGGGTGGCCATTTAATTTTAGCAGCCTTGGCTGGAATAATCGGGGCTGTTCTTTTTGGCTTGGCCATTGAGAGATTTCTCTACCGATACTTGCGCCGAGCTTTTGCTACTCCTTTAGTCATCTTTATTGCTGCCTTAGGTACGCTGATAACCGTAGAAAATTTTATTGCCATGGGCTTTGGAACAGATGCCAAGCCTTTGGAAGGATTCCCCATAAAAGTCATTAAAATTGGCCGCGTGGGCTTTAATAATTTGCATGTGTTCATGTTTGTTACCGCTGCTGTTCTTTTAATTGGGTTAATTTTTTATTTACGGCGGACTAAAAACGGGAAAGCGCTCCGGGCCGTAATTAGCAATCCCGAGATGGCCGAAGTATTGGGAATCGATGTGCAAAAATATTTTTTACTTGCCTTCGGGATAGGCTCGTTCCTTATTGCCCCAGCAGCTGTGCTGGTGACCATAGAAAGAGGGGCTACTCCCGATCTCGGTCATTGGGCGATTCTTTATTCTTTTATGCCGGTAATCATTGGGGGCATAGGCAGCATTCCCGGAGCAGCCTTAGCCGGGATAATAATTGGTTTAGCTGAATCAATTGGTATCTGGAAAATATCTTCCCAATGGCAACTGGGAATTGCTTTTGTCGTTCTGGTCATAGTCCTGATTATAAAACCCACCGGGCTTTTTGGATTCCGGGTTTATCGAGGGAAAATTTAATGGATTATCTTCTCCATATCTTAATCATGATTTTTATTTATGCCATCCTCGGTTTATCCTTTAACCTCATCTTGGGATATACCGGCTTAATCGCTATGTGCCATGCGGCTTTTTTTGCCATAGGTGCCTATACCTCAGCCCTCTTGGGTATTCATTTTGGCACTAATTTTCTGATAGGTATTTTAGCTGGCATGGTGATTACTGGAATGGTCAGCCTTTTAGTAGCCATTCCTGCTATTCGGGTCCGGGATGAGTACCTCATCGTCACTACTCTAGCATTGCTAATGATTGTTTATACCATCTTAATGAATTGGATTGATCTGACCCGCGGAGCCGCCGGTTTATCAGGAATCCCGCGTCCTTCTATTTGGGGTTATCAAATTTCCACCCCTTTTTCTTTTGTTCCGCTCTTGGGGGGATTTGCTATTTTATGTTTTCTTATTTGTTGGCGGATTGTGCACTCGCCCTTTGGGCGGGTTTTGCGCGCTATTCGGGAAGACGAAATCGCTGCCGAATCATTAGGGAAAAATGTGCGCGCTTTCAAAATTTGGGTTTTTGTAGCCGGTGGGGCTCTGGCAGCAATTGCCGGCAGTCTCTTCGCTCATTATATGACTTACATTAGTCCCGCCAATTTTACGATAAATGATACAATTTTAATCTTTGCTATTGTTATTATTGGCGGTGTAGCCAACGCCTGGGGGCCGGTTTTGGGAGCGGTTATTTTGGTTTCCGTGATGGAAGCTTTGCGCTTCTTGGAAATCTCGCCAGTTATTGTTGGTTTTACCAGACAAATAGCCTATGGATTAGTTTTGATTATTTTCATGTGTTTTCGCCCCCATGGTTTTTTGGGGGAATTTGTTACGGCGATTAAAAGAAAAGAAGAAAAAAAAATTAATTCCGCAACTAATGCTGAGAAAGCCTTCTCTGCCCTAAGTCAGCGGGGGAAGGTAGAAGAACTATTTCAATTCCCAAATGGCTCAGCCAAATCAGCAACTATTTTGCAGTTGGCAGGAGTAAGTAAAAGCTTTGGAGGCCTCAAAGCCGTTAATCAATGTTCTCTTGATTTGCAAACAGGAGAAATTATTGGCTTAATCGGTCCCAACGGAGCGGGCAAAACCACCCTTTTTAATGTGATTACGGGCTTTTACTCTCCTGATGAAGGTTCGATAAAATTCGCCGGGAAGGATATCACTAATCTTCCGGCTCACCAGATTACGAATTTGGGTATTGCCCGATCTTTCCAAGATCTGCGCCTGTTTGCTCATCTCACTGTCTTAGATAATGTGTTAGTTGCGCGTCCCCGGCAGACTGGCGAGAGTTTAGTGGGGATTTTCCTCCACTTTCAGCGCGTGGCTAAAGAAGAAAAAGAAAATCGCCAGAAAGCTATGGCTTATTTGGAGTTCGTCGGTTTAGCGGATCGTGCCGAGGAATTGGCCGTAAACCTTTCCTATGCGGAACAAAAGCTTTTAAGTCTGGCTCGTCTTTTAGCTACCGAGGCGCAGTTAATTCTTCTGGATGAACCTGCCTCGGGATTAGATCCGAAAGTGATGGAAGATCTTTTCCCACTGGTCAAAGAATTAGTGAAATACGGCAAGACGATATGCATTGTGGAACATAATATGGAAGTCATAAGGGCCATGGTGGACGAAATTGTATTTTTAAATGCAGGCAGAATAATTGCCCGGGGGAGTCCAGAGGAGATTATGAAATCGCCAGAATTAGCGGAAATCTATTTCGGAGTTTAGGGAATTAAGGCTTAGAAATTAGGTTTGGCCGCCTTGGTAGTTATGAGGAGAAGATGATTCTAAAAGTAAGAGACTTAGTCAGTGGTTATCAAAATAAGAGAGTACTCCATGGTTTGAGTCTGGAGATGGAGGAAGGCGAGGTAATTGGCACAATCGGCCACAACGGAGCAGGTAAGACCACCTTTTTAAAATCTTTATTTGGCCTCCTTCCTCCCTGGGGGGGACAAATTATTTATCAAGGAAGGAATATTACTGGGCGCAAGCCAGAATTAAATGTTCGGGAAGGAATAGCCTTCATGCCCCAAGGCCAAGGCCTTTTCCCTGATTTAACCATTATGGAAAACCTGGAAATGAGCTCTTTCGGTCTGGATGAGGTCACTTATAAAAGGCGGGTTAGGCACGTCTTCGAATTATTTCCTATTTTAGAAGAAAGGAAAAAACAGCGGGCGGGTACGCTAAGCGGTGGGGAGCAGCGTATGCTCAGCTTAGGTTTGACTTTAATGCGGGAACCAACTTTGTTATTTTTAGATGAGCCTTCCCTAGGCCTAGCGCCTCGCATTGTGCAGGTAGTAATGAACACGATTGCTGAAATTAACCGCCAATTTAACAATTCTATAATTTTGGTAGAACAAAATTTTGAACAAGTTAAAAAAGTGGCCAAAAAGATTATAGTCATTAAATTAGGCAAAATTGTCTTTTCGGGTGTTCTTGATCCGGCCATGGATAAACGGGAATTGTGGAAGTATTTTTAAATTTTCCCCCACCGCAAAGAACGCCAAGAACGCAGAAAATTAGTAAATAAATATTTTTGTAACCCGCGAAAGGGAGCTATTATAGACAAAGTAAAAGTGAAGAAATACAGAATAGAATAAATTGGCCTAGGGCTTATTTTCGGACCATAGGGAGACTTAATATGGATTTTGAACTACCTTCAGATTTAAAAAAATTGCAAGAAGAGACCAGAGCTTTTGTGGATAAAGAGATTCGTCCTTTGGTTCCGGATATAGAAAAGAAGAAAAAATATCCTATCGAAATTGTCAAGCGTATGGCCCGCCAGGGAATATATAGACTTCTTGTTCCTCAAGAATACGGAGGTCTTTACGAGAAGGTGAGGTCTCTACCTATTTGTGTGGCGAGAGAAGAGTTAGGGCGCGGGCATAACTTTGCCGGGGCAAGTATTGCTACTCAAGGGTTAGGCAGCTATCCCTTAGTCCTGGCCGGCTCTCCAGAATTTAAGAAAAAATTTTTACCAAAAATTGCCAGTGGGGAAATTATCCCCGCTTTTGCCTTAACTGAGCCAGAAGCTGGCTCAGACGCCGGGAGCCTTAAAACGTCAGCCCTAAAAGAAGGAGATGTTTACCGCATCAACGGAACAAAATGTTTTATTTCTAATGCCGGGATAGCCCACTATATAATTTTATTTGCTAAAACGGATCCTTCTTTAGGAACAAAAGGGATTTCGGCTATTTTAGTCGAAAAAGGTACTCCTGGTTTTGAAGTTACCAAGCAGATGGAAATTTTGGCGGTTGATGTAGTAAACGAATTGAGCTTTAAAGATTGTTTAGTTTCACGAAAGAATCTTCTGGGAGAAGAAGGAAAAGGTTTTATTATAGCTATGCAGACTCTTGACCTTCTGCGGTGTTCCGTAGGCGCGCATGCTGTGGGCCTTGCCCAAGAGGCCTTCGATTTAGCCCTGGCTTATGCTAAAAAAAGAGTCCAGTTTGGCAAACCTATTGCACAGCATCAGGCAATCCAGATGAAGTTAGCCAATATGATTGTGGAGATCAACTGTGCGCGTCTCTTAGTTTATCAAGCGGCCTTGGCCAAAGATAATAATCAGCCGGATGTAACCTTCAAATCTTCCATGGCTAAATATTACGCTACCGAGATGGCTCAGCGAGTGGTAGATCAGGCCGTGCAAATACACGG
>CAZAGD010000049.1:0-3026 GCA_964484485.1 uncultured Syntrophaceae bacterium | reverse complement strand
TGAAGAGGTATTAGTTAAAACTGTCCAAAATCATCAGCTCACTGTGGGGTTAGTGGGTTTGATTTTTGGATTGGCCCTGGCTGTGGTGGCTTTTTTACTCGGCCGAAGCATTATTACAATGCTAAAGAAAGTCATTTCAGGACTGAATGATTCTTCAGATCAGGTGGCATCGGCATCGGCCCAGGTTTCTTCTGCCAGTCAGTCTTTGGCCGAGGGGGCCTCGGAGCAGGCGGCTGGGATTCAAGAAACCTCTTCCTCTATTGAGGAGATGGCCTCCATGACGAGAAAGAATGCCGAGAGCGCCAATCAGGCTAACAATTTGATGATGCAGACCAGCCAAGTTGTGGATGAAGCCAATAATGCTATGAAAGAACTGATTAACTCAATGAATGATATTTCGACTACTTCCGAGGAGACAGCGAAGATAATTAAGACTATTGATGAGATAGCTTTTCAGACCAACCTTTTGGCATTAAATGCGGCGGTGGAGGCGGCTCGGGCTGGGGAGGCGGGAGCTGGTTTTGCTGTGGTGGCTGATGAGGTCAGAAACTTGGCTATGCGGGCAGCAGAGGCGGCCAAGAATACGGCCAGTTTAATTGAAGAATCGGTTAAGAAGATTAAGAATGGTTCGCAGATTGTGTCTAAGACCAATGAAGCCTTTGAGAAAGTGGCGGTTAGTTCTAAGAAGGTGGCTGAGCTCATGGCGGAGATAGCCGCCGCTTCTCAGGAGCAGTCTCAAGGGATAGAGCAGATTAACAAAGCCGTGGCTGAGATGGATAAAGTAGTGCAGAAAAATGCCGCTTCTGCCGAGGAGTCGGCTTCCGCAGCAGAAGAGATGAATGCCCAAGCAGAAACAATGAAAGGGTTTGTCGAGGAGTTAACAGCTTTAGTCGGTAGAAGAGATGGAAATGGATGGGTAGGTGCCAAGGAAGCTGTAAGCAAGTATTTTGAGGTTAAAAAGATAGGCGGCAATGGCGGTAAGCATTTGGAAAAGGTTGTTTCGAAAATAGGAGGTTTAACAAAGAAAGATAATGGCAAGTTTGCTAATAAAGAAGCAGTTCCCAAACAAGTGATTCCTTTAGAAGAAGGAGATTTTAAGGAGTTTTAAAGAAAATCGAACCCCCATCAAACCATCCCTCCTCAAAATAACCCCTCTCTTTGCCAGTAAGGGAGGGGTTATTTATTAAAGCGGAAAGCCACGGGGCCCTCTGGGATAGACGGGTTGCCGAAGTTGAAAGGGAAAATGTAACCAGCCTTCCTTTCGATCAATAATAAGTAGCCGAGTCTTTATTCCGCCAATATGGCGCTTTCTATTAACCACTCTTTACACTTGTAAAAAGTTTCTCTTTTCCTTTATAATTTAAAAAATTTAAGGATTTTTATGTCTTCTATTTCTGCATTTTTGATTCTGATGATGGCTTTCTCTTCAATAAGCAGCTGTGGACGATATGGGGACTTGGCCAAAATAGTGGCTAAAAATATAGCCTATGAAGTCAGTCACCCAATTCAACCGCCAAAAGCTGAATTAAAAATTCCGCCGCGGGCAAACCCGGGAATCCATGTGGGCTGGGTGGGGCATTCAACTTTTTTGATTTCTTTTTATGGAACTTATCTGCTTACTGATCCTAATTTTGCCGAACGTTTATTTATTGCCCGCCGGGTTGTCGGACTGCCTATCAAGCCAGAAGAAATAAGGGAACTCGATATTATCCTGGTGACGCATGCCCATTATGATCACTTTGATGTGGGGAGTTTAAAAAAATTGCCTAAGAAATCCCATCTAATAATTCCGCGCGGGAGTGTCGATTTAGTATCTAAATGGCCATTCCTAAAAGTCATGGAGATGTCCTGGGAAGATAGAAAGGAAATCCAAAATGTGCAGATAGAAGCCTTTCGCCCGGCGCATTGGGGGCAAAGGAGTTTCTTGGACAATAAAGAGCGGGGGTATAATAGTTACCTTATTTCTAAACAAGGACGGCATATTCTTTTTGCGGGGGATACTGGTTATACACCTATATTCGCCCAGAAAGGCAAGAATATCAAAATTGATTTAGCTTTTTTCCCGATCACGGCCTACAAACCAGATTGGTTCCGCCGCAATCACGCTTCTCCAGAAGAAGCTTTGCAAATGTTTATAGAAAGCGGGGCTAAATTCATGATTCCCATGCATTGGGGCACTTTTATCCTTTCCCATGAGCCACTCACCGAGCCTGTAGAGAGATTGAAAAAAGAAGCCCGACGCTTAGGAGTAGATAACCGAGTAATCATTTTGGAACATGGAGAAACTTTTACATTTCCAGATTAAAAATATCCACCGCAAAGGGCGCAGAGATCGCCAAGATATTTAAAAAATAAGACAAAGATTTTGAATTTTTAAAAGCTTTTCCATTTATAGTCAAAAATATTCTCGGCGTGCTTTGCGCTCTCTGCGGTAAATAAGAATAAGAAATGATTAGAATTGGGCCGGCAGGTTGGTCTTATAAAGATTGGGACGGAATAGTCTATCCTGAATCCAAAGGGGCTAAGTTTGATCCACTGACTTATCTGGCTGCTTACTTTGACACTATCGAACTTAACAACACTTTTTACCGCCCCCCTTCTCCCCAAATGAGCAAGAGCTGGGTTAGAAGAGTCCAGGGTAATCCTTATTTTAAATTTACAGTCAAACTTTACCGCAACTTTACTCATGAACGTGAAGCTTTAAGTGAAGTCGATGAAAAAGTATTCAAAGAAGGCTTAGACCCCTTAGTCTCTGCCGATAGATTAGGAGCCCTGCTTGTGCAATTTCCATATTCCTTTCACGCTAACGAGACAAATTGGCAATACGTCCAGGATTTAGCTGAGAAATTTAAAGAGTATCCATTGGTTTTAGAAGTGCGGCATGGTTCTTGGGATCGGGCTTCTTTCTATAAATCTTTAAAAGAAAAAGGCATAGGTTTTTGTAATATCGATCAACCCCAAATCTCTTATACCATTGGTCCCACAAAAAAAGTAACCAGTAAAATTGGTTATTTGCGCCTCCATGG
>CAZAGD010000048.1:0-2882 GCA_964484485.1 uncultured Syntrophaceae bacterium | reverse complement strand
ACCCTGAACATCCAATTCCCCCTACCAAAGCCAGATCTTGGAAAATACCCATTTCTTCCACTGCTCGCAGAAAGACATTCAACACAGTTCCATCTCCACAACCCGGGCAAAAAATTAATGGCAAGGCTTCTTTTCTTATATATTTTTCCGCTAAAGGATGCATATTAAAACTCACCGCCAAACAAGCGCAGAACGCTAAGCTTAATAATCGCCAATTCTAAAATTTTTTGCTAAAAATTTTTTACCTAAATTTCTTTTCTCTGCGCACTCTGCGTTCTTTGTGGTTAAATAATAAATTTTAAAATCTCTGCGGGGGTAGGCATTTCACCACCCAACTTAGAAAAAGAAATTACTTCGACCCTTCCCGCAGCCACCCTCTGCACTTCCCTAAAAATTTTACCTATGTTCATCTCCGGCACAATAATTTTCTTTACCCGCTGACAAACTTGGTCAATTACTTGGTCCGGAAATGGCCAAATAATGCGCAACTGCAAACAGCCAACTTTCCACCCCTTATACCGGGCATCTTTAGTGGCCCGCAGGGCAGATCTAAAAGGACTGCCGTAGGCGACCACGGCTATCTCCGCATCATCTAACAGGTAAGCTTGCACGTCCTTTAGTTCATGAGCATGATTGGTTATTTTCCGACAGATTCTTTCCACGAGTTGGGCAGATGTATCCGCCTTATGTCCTGCTCTGATACCCCGTTCATCATGCAACTGGCCATCAACTAAGAGTTCATAACCTTGATTAAAAGCCGGCATCCCGTCCAACAAACCATCAGCACCAGCCCGGAAAGGGATATATTCCCCCGGGGGCGCGGCCGGCTTTTTGCGGGGAATGATCTCCACTTGGTCCGGAATCCTCATCTTTTCCCGCGTATGCCCCACGATCTCATCGGAAAGAACCACTACCGGATTTCGATAAATTTCGGCTAAGTTAAAAGCCTTTACCGTTAAATCAAAGGCCTCCTGTACGCTGGCCGGTGTAAGGGCGATTATTTCATAATCTCCATGGGAACCGTATTTAGCTTGCATTACATCTTGTTGGGAAGGTGAAGTGGGTTGACCAGTGGCCGGTCCACCTCTCATGACATCAATAATTACTAAAGGAGTATCGGTTTCCGCCGCCCAACCGATTCCTTCTTGTTTCAAAGTAAATCCCGGACCGGAGGTAGCCGTGCAGGCCTTAAAACCGCCCCACACCGCCCCCAAAGCCGCACAGATAGAAGCAATCTCATCCTCCATCTGCAAAAAGATGCCTCCCACCCGCGGCAGCATCCGAGCCATTAGTTCTGTTATCTCTGAAGCTGGCGTAATTGGATAGCCGGCAAAAAAGCGACAGCCGGCCATGATGGCCGCGCGCACGCAAGCTTCATTCCCATGAATTACCAATGTGGACGTGGACAAAGGTATTCTCTCCTTGCTTTTCTGTATCCTCTTCTATCCTTCTCGCTCCTATAAAGAGCGCAGAAAAATAGCCATCTTCCAAGTTATCGACCTCTACTCTGCCCTTCTTTAAGGAAGTGTGGATAAATTGATTGTTCCCAATATAAATGCCCACATGCGCGGGCTGGCGAGCGGAGCCTCTTTTGAAAAAAACCAAATCGCCCCGGCGCAAGCTATGGCGGGGTACAGCATAACCTACTTGATATTGCTCCCGCGTAGTGCGAGGAAGCTCAATACCAAATACTTTGAAGACGCGCTGCACAAAGGCTGAACAATCCATGCCATTGATACTTGTGCCCCCGCGGGTATAGCGCAATCCCCAAAAGCTTTTAGCTACGCGCACCAACAGCTCTCGATCCTTTTCCGTAATTAAAAAACCAAGCCCGTGTACCCGCTTTATTTCTTTCTGGGTTTCTTCGCCTGGTCGATCCTCTTCCGGCCAATAGGGCTTTGGCAAATTAAGCACTTGCCCTACTTTTAATTTTTCGCCAGAAAGCTGATTAATCTCTTTCAGCTCCGCCACGGTTACTTGATAGCGTAGAGCAATTTGTCTTAAAGTTTCTCCTTTTTTGACCGTGTGCGTCTCGGGCATATCTAATTCCGCCGGATTTTCCTGCCGCGCGACGATTTTTTCTTTCTGCTTTTTCTTAGCCGCTGTTTGATCGCTTCCCAATTCAGGAACTATAAGGCGCTGCCCAGGTTTAATTTTGCTATCAGGTAATTGATTGATCTCCTGCAGCTGGGCTACTTTTACCTTAAATTTTTTAGCGATCGTATACAGAGAGTCCCCTTGTTTTACGGTATAAAATGATTCTGCTTGGCTAATGCTTGGACCGCTCCAAATAAAAAATAATAACAAAAATAATCGCGTTAGGAGAGCATATTTTCTCGCCATTTTTGTCCTCCTGAACGTGATTTATTTTTTTTCCTAACCTAAAACGTTTGCATTATAATAAAAAAAATTCCTAATGGCAACTCCATAAATTGATGCTCCTTCCACCTACGAAGTGGAAAAAATTCCACCTCGTAAATGGAATAAGGCGATTATTTCTTATTTTGATGATTTTTCTGGCGCATCTGGTGAGCAAAAATATTTTGCTTACCAGTGACCATTTCCAGAACGCGTTTCCAGGAATCAATTTCTTTACCCATCGGCTCATGCCTATGTTGATAATCTTGCTTGCGGATAAATTCGGCCAGCTCCTGGCGGAGAACTTCATAGATTTCCGTTTGTCTGCTGATAAGCAAAGGAAGATTTTTATGGTCAGGGAATTTTTTTAGCGCTTCTTGCACATGATTAAAGCAAATGCCGGCCGAGGCGGCAAAAGCGCTTAAAAATTCTTCTTCCCCAAAATGATCCAGTAAAATGGCCAAATAATGTTCCTCAAATAGCTGGACATGGCGGCAGACCGGACAAAAAGCAGATTTTGATTT
>CAZAGD010000047.1:0-8235 GCA_964484485.1 uncultured Syntrophaceae bacterium | reverse complement strand
CTCATTTCCGGATGCAAAAAGGAAAGGGCTTTGGCCAGATCAGCGCCACTAATCTGCGGCATTACCACATCGGTTAACAATAAATCTATTTTTTCTTTAAATTTATGGCCCAGGCTTAAAGCCTCTTGGCCGTTTTGAGCTTCCAGCACCACATACCCTTGCTTTTTTAAAATTTGAACTACTAGCTCCCGGACCTCTTGGTTATCCTCTACCACCAATATGGTTTCTTTCATTTGGAAGAGTGCTTGCTCTGCCGGGGGCTTTTTTCTTCTTCCCCCATTTCTTCGGCTTGCGGCAAAAGAATTTTAAAGGAGGTCCCTTTACCGACCTCACTTTCCACGAAAATATTTCCGCCACTCTGCTTAATAATCCCATAAACTGAGGAGAGGCCAAGGCCGGTACCTTTGCCCACTTCCTTAGTAGTGAAGAAAGGTTCAAATATTCTTTCTTTAACCATAGGAGGCATGCCAACGCCGGTATCAGCCACAGTAAGCATTATATATTTGCCCGGGCTCATCTCTGGGTTAGCACGTACAAAGTCATCTTTTATATCCATATTTTCTGTGGAAAAGATAAGTTTCCCTCCATACGGCATAGCATCTTTAGCATTAACCGCCAGGTTCATGAGTACATGCTCTATCTGCCCAGGATCTACCTTTACTTTTCCCAAATTTTCATCTAAAGAAGTGATGATTTCAATTTCTTCCCCAATAACCTGGCGGATAACTTTTTCCATATTCCTTAAGATATCGTTGAGATTGATGATTTTCAGCGCTAAGATCTGACGACGACCAAAGGCTAGCATTTGCCTCGTTAAATTTGCAGCCCTTTGCGCGGCGCGCTGGATATCATCAAGATTAGTTTTTAAAGGGTCATCTTCCTGGAGATTGAGAAGGGCGAGTTGACAATTACCTTGAATCACCGTCAAAAGATTATTGAAGTCATGAGCTATACCTCCCGCGAGACGCCCCACAGTTTCCAGCTTCTGTGATTCCTGAAGTTGTTCTCGCAGCCTGGCCATTTCTCTTTCCGCTTTTTTACGTTCCGAGATATCCCTGGCCACCACCTGCACTAAGGCTTTATCTTGATAAAAAATTGGGGAGGCGCTAACTTCCACATCGATAATCTGGCCATCAAGACGAATATATTTTTGCTCCAGGAGAGGAACACTTTTACCCGCGCGTAAATCCTCAAAGCGTTTATTAACAATATCCCCATAATCCGGATGAATAACTTCGAAGACGGATTTGCCTATAAGATCTTCTTCCTTGATGACCCCGAGAGCCTTTAAAGCAGCCGGATTAGCATAAACATAATTTTTGAAATCATGGAGCAGAATCATGTCCGGAGAGTGTTCGACTAAATTCCGGTAACGTGCTTCACTATTTTGCAGATTAATTAAAGCCTGCTCAAGTTCTGTGTAAAGTTTGGCATTGGCAATAGCGCCAGCAATTTGGTTGCCAATCCTTTGGGCTAAATCCAAATTTTGCTGCGTAAAGGCTTGAGCCTTCAGGGAGTACAAATGAAGGACCCCAATAACTTGATCTTGGGAAAACAAAGGGATGCCCATAAAAGATTGAAAACCAAGAAGCAAAAATGGATGAAGCTTTGGAAAACACGCCTCCACTTCTTTTAGGTCACCTTGCAAGAGGATAGCCGACTTCTGGTCCATTACTGCTTTCGTAAATGACCCTGAGAGAGGGAGGAGATCTTTTGGACTCCTTCCGGGAACAAATAAACCCGAGCTGTAAGTAGAGTGAAAAAGTCCTTTTTCGTGGTCAATTATGGTAATAGTAATTCGGTCAAAAGGAATTACTTTGCTCACTTCTTGGGCAAAGAGTTCATAAACTTTATTTATATCCAAATTAGAGCTAATAATCCGACCTATATTGGCGATAATATCATTTTCTTGGGCCAGCCGGCGCGCTTCTTCTTCGCTTTTGCGCAATGCTTCCAAAGTTTTCTTATGGGCCAGATAAAGCTGGGCATTGGCAATAGCCCCAGCAATTTGAGAACCTATGTTTTCGGCTAAAATTAAATCGTTTTCTGAATAAGCTTGGGGTTCACGGGAATAAATGTGCAGCGCTCCGATTACATCATCGTGGTAGATTAATGGGACAGCTAAAAAGGACAGAAAGCCTCGTTGAATAAATGGGGCAAGTTTGGGGAATTTTTTGACAATTTCATCGGGAGTTTCTTTCTGAATGAGTATGGGCGTTCGCCGGCGGGCTAGTTCTTCAGTAAATGATCCAGACAAAGGAACTATCTCTCCTACCCTCCGCTCTGGAATATAATTCCCTAAAGTGTGAGCATTGTAGAAAAATCCTTGTTTAGGGTCTATGATAGTTATAGCCAGCCAATTGAAAGGAATGAATTTATTTAATTCTTTAGCGAATAATTCATACACCTCCTCAATTTCCAAAGAGGAAGAAATTATTTTGCCCACTTCAGCTATGAAAGCATTATTATTAGCCAGCCGGCGAGCCTCCTCTTCACTTTTCCGCAAAGCTTCTTCGGCCATTTTATGTTCTTTATAAAGTTGAGCATTGGCGATGGCTCCGGCAATCTGGGAAGCTATGCTCTCACCAATTCTTAAATCCAGCTCACTATATGCCTTGATCTTTAATGAAAGAAAACTTAAAATTCCAATCACTTTATCTTGAGCAATCAAAGGAACGGCCATCTGGGACTTAATGCCTGCGAGAAAAGGTTGTTGTTGGGATGGGGGAAGAGCCGAAACTTCTTTCTCATCCTCAAGCTGGATGATCATCCCTGATCTTCTTTGGGCGACTTCTTGATTAACTGATCCATTTAATGGGAAGGTATCACCTGGCTGACGGCCGGGAACTTTCATGCCAGTGGTATAAACCACATTTACCAAATTTTTTTCATAATCAATGAGATTAATCGATATTCTATCAAAAGGAATAATTTTTTTAACTTCTTCAGCAAAACGTTCATAAACTTCTTCTATATTTAGGGAAGAGCTTATGATCCGACCAATATTAGCAACTATTTCTTTTTCATGAGCCAGACGACGGATAGATTCTTCATTTAATTTAAAATCGGTTATATCGGTAATTATGCCTTCTAAGGCCAGAGGTTCTCCGTCTTCAGAATATACAGCGCTTCCCTGTTCCCAAACCCATTTTAATTGCCCTTCTTTAGTTATTATCCGGTAGGTATGCTGAAAGGGTGTCTTTTGTTTTATAGCTTGCTGAATTTTTTCCCATCCTGAACCCAGGTCTTCGGGGTGAATTATATCGCCGAAAGCAATTTTTTTGTTTTCTATTAGCTCTTCTGGTTTATACCCTGTTAAATTTAAACAGCCAGGGCTAAGAAATTCCATAGTCCATTTTTTATCTATACGGCACCGATAAAAAGTACCCGGCAAAATATCTATTAAAGAGGCCAAGAGGCGCTGCGCTTCTTGACCAGTAATTTTTGGTATAGAAAAACTACTTTGTTTATTCCGCAAACTTCTGCCTATTTTCCCTGACTTCGTGATTTTTGGGAATGACTCTTCCATTTTGGGGCTCCGTGCTTTAAACAAACGGTAAGAATAATAATTTTCTTTTTCAAGAAGGGACTATTTTTATAAATCCTATAAAAATGTACGTATTTTGTCAAAAGCAATTTAGCAGAAAAAAGGGATCTAGCGTAGGGGTCAAATCTGCTCTTGACTCATTTTTATTTTTTGGATAGAGTAAATGCATGTCGCGGCCGCTGCGGATTGAATTTCCTGATGCTTGGTATCACGTTCTGAACCGAGGAAGACGGGGGGAATCGATTTTTCATGAGGCAAGGGATTATCAGATTTTCCTCCAAACTGTCCAAGAGGCCGGCGAATTATGGCATTTTCGCGTTGCCGCCTATTGCCTGTTACCCAATCACTACCACCTCCTGGTTCAGACTCCAAACGCGAATCTTTCCAGATGTATGCGACATATCGATGGTGTGTACACCCAAAGATTTAATCGCCGGCACGGGCACGATGGGCCCTTATTCCGTGGACGATACAAGTCGCTGCTCATCGAGGCTGATGCCTATCTTCTTCAACTGGTCAGCTATATTCATCGCAATCCTTTAGTCGCGGGATTGGCACAGACCTTGGATGAATACCCATGGAGTAGTCATTTAGGATACCTTTCCAGAAGTACCAAATGGGAATGGCTTTATAAAGAGCCAGTTTTAGAGATGTTTGCAGCCAACTCATCGGCGAGGATTGAAGCCTATCGCAAATTTGTTTTTCAAGAAGACAATAAGGAATTGCAGCAGCTTTTATCTCGTAAGCGCTGGCCTGTTTTTTTGGGATCGGAGAAGTTTATCTCGTTGGTGAAGAGGAAATTCTTTTCGCAGAAGAAAGTTGATTCTGAGTTTCCGCAGCGAAAAGAGCTGGCTCCGACTTTAGACAAATTACTTGAAAGAGTAGCAAGGTCCTATGGGGTTGAGCTGAAGGATTTGCTTTATTCTCGGAGGGGACATATAAATGAGGCAAGGAATGTGGCGATTTATCTTGCGCGAAGACTAAGAGGGGATCGGCTTAGGGAGATTGGTGAGGTGTTCAAAATCAGCAGTTATAGTTCGGTCAGCAGTGTTGTGGAAAGAATGAAGATGCGGATTGAAAGTGATGAGCGGTTACGAAAAAAAATAAACCAGCTCATCTCAACCATCGAAATGAGTCAAGAGCAGACTTGACCCCTTTCCCCCTTTCTTCCTAAAAAACTTGTTGCAAACCTCCTGTTAACCCGAGATAATTGATTAAGGGATGAATGTGCAAAGGCTTAGATAAATTGCGCAGGGGGCGAAAAATGAGTTTATTTTTTAATGTCGAGGAGATTTTACAAATGGCCGAGCAGATAGAGAGGAATGGGAGCACTTTTTATCGGAAAGCTGCAGCTATCTCTACGAGCTCAAGATCTGCCCAATTTTTTCTTAAGCTGGCAGCTATGGAAGATGAGCATGAGAAAATATTCTCATCTATGCGGGCTGATCTCCGGCAAGAAGAGCGCAAAATATATATTCCAGATCCAGAAGATCAAGCTAAAGCCTACTTGCAAGCTTGGGCTGATGCCCATGTCTTCGATGTCCGAACAAACCCAGCTGAAAGAATGAGTGGTAAAGAAAAACCTGAAGATATCCTCCTCTGGGCAATTAGTCAAGAAAAAGAATCTATCGTCTTTTATCTAGGGATTAAAGAAGCCGTCCCGGAAAGATTCGGGCGGAAGAAGGTAGATGAAATAATCCAGGAAGAAATGAGACACATAGCTATTTTAAGCAAAGAGCTGGCAACAATGCGCCATCAGGCGCTTTAATCAATATAATGATTTTTAGTGGGCACATCTGCATACCATAAAAAATTTAGGAGTAGAAGATGAAAAAGTATTCGTGCAACATTTGTGGTTATGTTTATGATCCGGCGGCAGGTGATCCTGACCATGGCATAGCTCCCGGTACCCCTTTTGAAAAACTCCCCGCAGACTGGACTTGCCCAGTATGTGGAGCAAGCCAATCTGATTTTTCTCCAGAATAGACTTTTTAGAAAATACGCCCCCAGACTTTTTCCAGCTTAAAAGTTAAAGGAAAAAGATATAATTATGTTTAAAATCCTCCGGCTCCTTCTGCAGAGAGAGTTTATTCTCTTTTTAGCCTTAGCTTTGGGTTTATTCATCGGCTCAGGAGCCAAATTTACGGCAAAAACCGTTTTACCTGCCTTAGCTATCATCATGACCCTCTCCACTATGAGCATCCCTGACCAGATTTTCCGAGAACCTCGGAAAATAATCCTTAATTCTTTAGGCGGCCTGGGGATGAATTATGGCATCTTAACTTCCTTTTTCCTTGTTTTCAATTTTCTTTTCATCAATGATGAAGCTTTGCGCACCGGTTTTATCCTTCTGGCAGCTGTCCCTCCGGCCGTGGCGGTGATTCCTTTTTCCGTCATGCTCGGTGGTCAAAGCAGCTTTGCCCTTTTAGCCACAGTAGGCTGTTACCTGGGGGCTTTGGTTCTTACGCCAATAATTACGGTAGGGTTTTTAGGAACTGGTTTTGTAAAAATAGATAAGATTGCCATTATTATGGCTGAGTTAATCCTCGTTCCCTTAATTTGTTCCCGCGTTTTAGTTTGGGTTAAAGTTGCTCCTCGCCTTGAGCCCTATAAAGGGAAAATAATTAATTGGGGTTTCTTTTTAGTAGTTTATACCATTGTGGGCCTCAACCAAGAGTTATTTCTAAAGCAAACATACATCCTTCTTATCCCGGCCTTAATAGCTCTGGGCAGCACATTCTTTTTAGGGTTTATAATAAATAAGATCTCCCTCCTTGGGCATATTGATCACCCAATGAGAATTAATTTAGTTTTATTGGGGACGCATAAAAACACTGGTCTGGCTGGTGGCTTAGCTTTAGCTCTTTATTCAGAAAAGACTGCTTTGCCGGCTACAATTACCACTATCTTTATGTTGGTATATGTGATCTGGCTCAGTTTAAAAGCTCGCCGCTCGATACCAAAATAATCAAAGCTTCCTCCCTCAAAAGAAATGCGAGGAAAGGAAAGAAGCGTGGTAAAAAAATTGAATTGGCGGCCTGGCGCGAGAGAATCAAAAACGAAAATTGGGTTACAATTTTCAGAGAAGATGGTCGGTTTTATCTCGGCCACCGAAGATTTTGCGCTGGGAGAAAAGAAGGGGCGGGCGGAAGGGAATTATTTATCCTTTGAAGTTACTATTTCTATTACGGACATTGAAGATTTTAGCAAATTATCAGGACACCAGGCCACTTTAGAAGGGTTTGTTTCCAGCAAAATCTGGGGAGAAAAAATCCCTATTCACCAGGGGAAATTCTCCCTCTTTATTATTGATAAAGAGACCGGACAAAGGCAGATGACCTATTCCTTTTGTTTCCCTGGTGAGCAGGGAGAAAATTATTTTCTTTATGGTTACAAAGTCATCGCCCATGACCCGCAAAAAATAGATTTTTTGGATGATTTAACCACATTATTTACCCGCATTTACCAAGGCTCATCACCCGCAGGAAAAATTATTGGCTCAGGCATACTGCGCTTTCAGCTGACCAGCTTACCAGCCATGCTCGCCTCTTACGAAGTAATCCCTCCGCAGCCACTCTGGCAGAAGATGAAGATCATAAACAAATTTTTTTCTTTCTGTTACGGAGAGCTCCGGGATACTTATCTGCGTAAATTGACTCCTTTTTATTACACGGGGTATGAGAACCTAATCCTTTCTGGCCAACTAAGATCAAAAAGCGGTGCAGAATATCCTTTCTGCTTTTTTTCTGGAATTCACGATAAGGATTTTCCCTGGGGTGATGAAGAAAGCTTTTGGGATATAGCCTTAATTATCCAAAAGAGTGAAGAGGAGTGGTTTAAATTAGCTTTAACGGACCGCGTAATAGAAGGCCTTTATCTCGATGTCGAAAAGGGCGAGTATCAATATGCTGGCCCCCTTTTCCATATTAAAGAAGGTCAGCAACTATTTAGAAGCGAACTTCAGAGAAAGAGCCTTCCCGCTCACTTGGCCGAGGTCCTGGTCAAAATTGGCATCCATTTTGAGGGGGAGAGATATGAGGCTGTGAATATTCCATTCGGTCTAATTAAGAAAAAAGAAAAAATTTTAGAACGAGGCAAAGACCTAGGCTTAGCAGAATGGCTTCCACCGCTTAACTCCTTGGGCTTTACCCTAACCCCTTTCCGCATTTTCTCCGGGCAAGGAAAAATCGAAATAGAAGAGGGTGACTCTCAGGAAGAATACTCGCTCATCCCTGAAAAGACTATCGGCGAAGCTGAAAAAGCTACTCTCCATAATCTGCGCTGGCCTAAGCTGGCTTACAAATACAATTGCCAATTGTCTCTGCCTTGTCCGGATATTTTTATCAATCTGCAGACAGATGTGCTCTGGAAAAAAAGGCGAGATTTCCGAGATCAGTTGGAAGAAATCTTAGTTAAGTTGGTCAAGCAATTTGTTTCTGGTGGCCTCCGCCTCCAGCCTGGAAAATGCCAGAAAATTTCCGAGCGGAGCACGACCCATTTTTATCAAAAAGAAAAAAGTATTTTAGAGTTAATTAACGATCACTTCCCCACGGCCGTGTTGAAACGCCAGATTAGAGAGAAGCGTGATAACCAGGGGCATATTTACCTGGGATTAGAAGAAGAGACCGACCCACTTAATTTGGGTAGTATTAATTCTGAAAAAGTGGTAAAAGTAGCCGCCATTAAAA
>CAZAGD010000046.1:0-8393 GCA_964484485.1 uncultured Syntrophaceae bacterium | reverse complement strand
AAAATAATGTGTTCTCTTTTAATTTTCGGGTTGGGAATTGGGGATGCAGAAATCAAAGCTTGAGTGTAGGGATGTTTAGGATTCTTACATATTTGTTCATTAGAAGAAATTTCTACTATCCTTCCCAAATACATCACCGCTATTCGTTGGGCGATATGTTCCACAACGCTTAAATCATGGGAAATGAAAAGATAAGTTAATTTATATTTTTCTTGCAAGTCTTGCAGCAGATTGATGACCTGAGCCTGAATCGAAACATCCAAAGCTGACACAGGCTCATCGCATATAATTAATTTTGGGTTTAACGCTAGAGCACGAGCAATTCCTATCCGTTGCCTTTGCCCACCTGAAAACTCATGAGGATATCTATCGATATATTCATAACGCAGGCCCACTTCCGCCATTAGTTTTAAAATTTTTTCTCTTCGATCATGCTTGCTAATATTGGGTTCATGGACAATGAGAGGTTCTCCAATAATTTCTCCGACAGTCTGCCTAAAATCCAAAGAAGAATAAGGATCTTGAAAAATCATCTGCATATTGCGGCGTAACTTTCTCATTTCTTTTGGCTTGCATTCAAGAATATTCTTTCCTTCGAAATAAATCTTTCCCACAGTGGGTTCTTCTAATCGCAAAATTAATTTTCCTAAGGTTGTTTTGCCACAACCGCTTTCTCCTACAAGACCTAATGTTTCACCCTGTATTATGATTAAATCTACACCCTCAACGGCTTTAACGTAATCTTGCGCTCTGGAAAAAAAGCCTGAGGTTACCGGGTAATATTTTGATATATTTTCAATTTTTATTAATGTCTCAGTAATCATTAGAAAATAATTTTATTCATGCAGCCAGCACCGCGAATAATGATTTTGCCCGATTAAAAATAAGGGGGGCTCTCCCTGAAAACATCTGGCGAATGCCTTTTCACAGCGATCACTAAACTTGCACCCAGGAGGTAAATTTAAAATGCTCGGCACTATTCCTGGAATGACTCTTAACCTTTTCTTTTTTTCAATTTGGTCAAGCCGCGGAATAGATTCCAATAAACTCTCTGTATATGGATGTTGCGGGTTATCAAAAATATTCTCTACATCAGCATATTCCATTATTTTTCCCGCATACATGACTATAACGTCCTGTGCAGTCTCGGCGATAACCCCCATGTTATGTGTAATTAAAATTATTGAAGTCCTAATTTCTTCTTTAAGTTTCTGCATGAGGTAAAGAATTTGCGCTTGAATAGTTACATCTAAAGCAGTAGTTGGCTCATCAGCAATCATTAGCTTGGGCCGGCAAGAGAGCGCCATAGCAATCATAACTCGTTGGCGCATTCCGCCACTCAATTGATGAGGATAATCAAATACCCTCTTTTGAGGAGAAGGTATCCCTACCAATCTGAGCATTTCCATTGATTTACACAAAGCTTCTTTTTTGGATAGTCCTTGATGAAGGCGAATCGCTTCTGATATTTGATCTCCGATTCTAAACACAGGATTCAAAGAAGTCATTGGTTCTTGAAAAATCATGGAAATTTTGTTACCACGGATTTTTCTCATCTCCTCTTTAGATAATTTCAAAATATCTTTATCCTCAAAAATAACTTCTCCCGCGGCAATTTTGCCTGGGGGCGATGGAATTAGCCTTAAGATTGACAGAGCGGTAACACTCTTCCCAGAACCAGATTCACCCACAATACCTAGGGTTTTTCCTTCTTTTACTCTAAAGCTGACATCATCTACCGCTTTGGCTACACCAGCTTGAGTATAAAAGTAAGTACTTAAGTTATTAACTGTTAAAAGAGATCTATTCATCTTTATATTCTTCTTTAGATAGAACCCTTTTACCTCATCTTAGGATCAAGAATATCGCGGAAGCGGTCTCCGACTAAATTAAGGGATTGAACAGCCCAAGCAATGGCTATACAAGGCCAGATTACTGCTGCCGGAGACATCCTAAAATACCTTAGATTATCTTGAAGCACTGTCCCCCAACTTGGAGTGGGCGGTGGAACTCCTAGACCAAGAAAACTTAGAGCAACCTCAATGGTAATGGCATCGCTCGCCCATATAATTGCCATGACAATTACAGGAGAGATAATATTAGGAATCAAATGAACATAGATAATGCGCCAGTCAGACATGCCCACACTTTTGGCCGCCAAAATAAAAACCTCTTCTTTAACAGACAAAGTTGAGGCCCGCGCTAACCTAACGAATCTTGGCCAGAAAGCTATGGCGATAGCTATAATTGTATTGAAAAAGCCTGGACCAAAAACTATTGCCACCATAGCCCCTAAAATTAAGGTAGGAAAAGACATGGTAATATCAGTAATCCAAATTATGAACTTAGCCAATTTGCTTTCTGAATAAAATCCGGCTAATAAACCAAAAATGAGCCCAAGGATCATACTGATTCCTATGGAGAAAAGCCCAATTGCTAAAGAATAACGTCCGCCATAAAAAATTCTTGATAGTACATCTCTTCCCCAAAAATCAGTTCCAAAATAATGTTCTGAGCTCATAGGCAGAAGTCTTTGAGAAATTCTAACTTCTATGGGATCATAGCTCGTTAAATATGGAGCAAAAATAGAAACGGCAATAATAGTTCCGAACATGAATATGCCGATAATTAGGGATAGATTTTTTTTAAAATTCATATGTTTTAATTTCGTTGTTTTAAATCAGGCATATAAAGCCGAATAAAGATATACTTTCTTTATTTATATACAATTCTAGGATCAACTATTGAATAGGATAGATCGACCAACAGATTTACGATAACAATTGAACCTGCATAAAGCATAATAAGGACTTGCACCATTTGGAAATCTCCCGTTATTATGCTTTCCACAATTAGACGACCAATGCCTGGTCTTGTAAAAACAATTTCTGTAAGTACAGCGCTTCCTAATAAAATATTTATATATATTCCTAAAGAAGTTATTAGGGGAAGAAGAGAGTTTCTTAAAGCATGCTTCAATATAACTATACCTTCCCGCAAACCTTTGGAGCGGGCGGTAACGATATAATCTTTTTTTAAAACTTCCAATAAGGAAGCTCGGGTTAGGCGCGAGATGCTAGCCAGCATCCAAATGCCGCAACTAAAAGCCGGTAGAATTAACATGAGAAAGCGTTCTTTTAGGTTGCTTGTGGCTTCTCCACCTATTATTGGCAACAGATCCAATTTCAGTGAAAAAATGGATATTAGGAAAATCCCAGAGACAAAAACGGGAATTGATATTCCTACCAAAGTAAAGATCTTAATTAGATGGTCGTAAATAGAGTTGGCTTTTAAAGCCCCAATGATACCCAAGGGAATTCCCATTAAAAGCCCCAAAATCACGCCGGCAATAAGGAGTTCGACAGTATAAGGTAGAACAGATAACATTTGACTTAAAATAGGCTGTTTGTTAATAAAGGACCTTCCCAAATCCCCACGCAGTAGCATTTCTAAAAAATGCAAGTATTGCACATAAACTGGCTTATCCAGCATCATCTGCGACCGGAGATTCTTTAAAGTTTCCGCTGTGGCATTATCTCCTAAAATAAATTGAGCAGGATCAATTGGCCCTGATCTTAAAAGAACAAAAACAATAGTCATCACCATAAACATAGTGACGATGGCTCTAATAATTGATCTGAGTATATAATTCTTCATTTCTGATAATTAAAAGGACTTTTCGACCTGATAAATTATTAAAGCAGGATTATTTTTGAGACCTCCTTAAAAAACAAAGAAAAGAAGGCTGCTATTTTTATTATTTAAATAGCAGCCTATATGCAGCCTATATTCTGTTATATATTTTTTAATCTTAATGTTTTAAGATTCTTGTTCTTGGCCCAACTTCATAACTCCAGAGGAAATTATTTTTTACTTTATATCCCAAATCAAGCCATGGATTTCGAACATATGGGGTATATGTTTCTATACTCGGAATAGAAGGAAGGTCTTCCACTATTTTCTTTTGAGCTTTGGCCAATGCTTCCAGTCGAGCTTTCTCATCAAAAGAAGTCTCAGCAAATTCAATCAATCGATCTACCTCTGGATTGGCATAGTACATGTAATTATTGGCAGCTTTGGGAGCCCCCAAGCTTGATGCAGAATGATACATGTCTCTAAGCCAAGTGGTGGCTAAAGGCATTCTGTTTCCCCAAATTACAATAGGGTTTAGTCCTTCTACAATTTTTGATTTGTAGGCACTGTGATCGATTACTGTCATATCCAAATTCACGCCGACTTTTTTAAGCAAATTTTGATAAACCACCATTTTATCTAAATACCACCATCCCGAAGACATAAACATTTTTACTGTAAACCCATTAGGATAACCAGCCTCAGCTAATAACTTCTTAGCCTTTTCAAAATCACTTGCTTTATATTTGGCCCAGTCAGTAGGAAAATGCCCATAACAGTCGGTCGGAATAGGCGAAAGGCAATAGCCCGATATTTCTTTCCCTTGCATTTCCAAAATAGCATCCTGACCGATTGCATAAGCAAAAGCCTCTCTTACTCTTTTATCGTCGAAAGGTTTCATCTTTAAATTAAAGTAGAGGGCTTTCAAATCTATTGGCCCTACTTTCTCTAAAATAATCCCTTTGCTCATTACATGTTTTAGCCATTTATAGTCATGTTGCCCAATCGTGGCCGCAATTTCACCTTTTAAAAGAGCTAATTCTCGGGCTCCATCACTGGCAATATATCTGCCCACAAATTTTTCTATAATTGGTTTTTCCCCCCAATACTCTTCATTTCTTACAAATATAATCCTATCTTTTGGTTTGTATTCCAAAAGTTGAAAAGGACCTGTTCCGACAGCTTCTTCTTTGACAGGTGACATACCGCGATCAAACGCCCCAGCTTTTTCTAGGGCTTTCTTACAAACAATAAAGCCACCATAATAATTCGCAACCTTTGTCAAAAGAAAAGGTTCTGGTTTTGCTGTAGTAATTTGAACTGTATATTTGTCAATTGCTTTAAATTCCTTAAAATTTTCATATTGCCCCCGAAAAGCAGAGGTCTTCCCGTTCTTGACTCGGTTTAACGAATAAATTACATCCTCGGCAGTAAACTCGCCGTATCCCCCATGCCATTTAACCCCTTTCCGCAAATAGAAAGTCCAAGTTAATTTATCTTTTGAAATTTCCCATCTGGTAGCAAGATCTGGCTGGAAATCCAAAGAGTTACTTTCACCAATTGGATGGCGCACTAAAGAGCCGAATAAATGCGGAGCTATAAATCTATCTTGAACGGTGAGTCCTCCGTGAGGATCTATGGTTCCTATATCGCCAGTAGTCAATCCTATAACTAAAACCTGCTCTTTAGCCAATTCTTGTGCCCCAATGCGGTTGCCAATGCCTGAAATTAAAAGAAAAATCCCAAAGCTAAGCAAAATTGTTTTTTTAAATTGTTTTTTTAAAAATATTCTCATTTTCAACTCCTCCTTTTTATTTTATTAAGATTTAAAAAGGTGCTCAGAAATAACTTTAAGCGAATTTTGTTTTTGTTGTCTTGTTAATTTAACAACCAACTCAGCATCCCCCCTTTTCAAAGCCTCTATTATTTGATTGTGCTCTTTCAAGGAATCAAGAGCTATTTGTGGAGTGAGCGAAAAAACGCTCCTAATCCAATTAATTTTTTCCCATAATTCCGCTATTAATTTGTATAAATGTTTGCGGCGGGCGGTTTGATAAATTCGTAAATGAAAATCTTTATTCAAAGAAGTTAAAGCTTCACAATCACCTTTTTGGAAGGCTAATTCCATTTCTCTGTTTATTTGTATAAGACAATTCAAATCTTCCTGAACAATATTTGGAGTGGCTAAATTGGCTGCAAGGCACTCCAACTCAGTTCGAATTAAATATAATTCTATTATTTCATCTGGATTAATTTTACTAACTTCTATCCCCACATGGGGTTTTACTATTAAAAACCCTTCACTTTCCAGTCTTCTTATAGCCTCCCTTATCGGAATCTCGCTAAAACCGAATCGCTTTGAAAGATCAGATATAACTATTTTTTCACCAGGTTTAATTTCTCCCTTCAGAATTTCTTGCTTCAATAGCTCATAAACAGCTTCATTTTTTGTCTTAAAATTAATAGCCATTGCTGTTTCCGCTAACTTTAACCCTCAAATTTCGAAAAATATATTATATATGATATATCTTGTCAAGTTTTTTATTTAAAATTATTTAATTTTTTGAAGATAAAATTATTTTTTAATTAAAAAATATCGGAGTTTCGTTACTAACCAATCCGATAATCTTAATAAATTCCTATAGTTATGGCGTTTGAACAAAGAATTCCATACAAAATAATTAAAAGCGGCGTAAATTGGCTAATAGTCTAACCCCTACTTTTTAATTTAGCGGTCCTGGCAAAAAGCTTTTTCAATAAATTTTTCTTTTCTTTTTAAATCTTTGTTTTTTTTCTATTATGGACTACCTATTCATTCCCTTGTGTTATTGATCGGGGATATAGTGCCAGTATGTGATCGCCGAAATGAGGCCATTTTTTGATCGTCGAAATGGAGCCATTTTGTGATCGCCGAAATTGGGCCAGTTGCTGATCGCCGAATTGGGGCCATTTGCTTATTTGGTTAGAGGGCCTGAAAACATCTTGGACTTCTGGAAAAAATTGGGTAGACTCGCAGATTAAAAAGAATCTGGGAGGAGCTACCATGGCTAAGCAGAGCCAGGTAGGAGGTTCGAGATGTATCATTATCGGCAGATTATTCATCGGATGCGCATGGGGGAGAGTGATCGGGCGATCGCCGAGACGAAGCTTATTGGGCGGACTAAGTGTGGGCAAGTTAGGGCTATAGCTCGGGAGAGGGGGTGGTTGGGTTCTGGGCCTCTTCTCGGAATCGAGTCGTGCCGACCTGGTGATGTGGAGTTGGTGGCGGTCTTTGAGAATGGTCGTGTGCTGAATTCTACGAGGCAATCTTTGTGTGTTCCTTATATGGAGCAGATTCAGAAGTGGATAGATGATGGTGTTTGTTGGGGTACTATTCATGAGGCTTTAGTAAATCAGTTTAATTTTCCTGGTAGTTATTCTTCGGTTCGGCGGTTGGCGCAGAAGTTGAAGAAGCGGGATATACAGGTTACTTGTATTTTGGATTTTGTTCCTGGGGAAGCGGTGGCAGAGCCAGGCAGGTTGATTTTGGCAAGGGGCCGACGATTACCGATGTTTTTACTGGGGAGGTTATCTCCACCTGGATTTTTGTGATGACTCTTTGTTTTAGTCGGCATATGTATGCGGAGATAGTTCTTAATCAGAAGGTGGAGACTTGGCTTTCTGCTCATCGGCGGGCTTTTGAGTATTTTGGTGGGGTGCCGGCCAAGGTGATTATTGACCATGCCAAGTGTGCCATTACTAAGGCTTGTTTGCGGGATCCGGAGGTGCAGCGGGCTTATGGGGAGTTGGCTGAGGGTTATGGATTTTTGATTTCTCCTCGGAATCGAGTCGTATCGACTTGTCCGCCGGGTGAGCCTCAGCAGAGCCAGGGAAGAAGGGGCGGGTGGAAGCGGCAGTTAAGTATATTAAGAATCACTTTTTGCCTTTACGTCAATTTCGCTCTTTGGTTGATGCTAATAATCAACTGCGGCAGTGGCTTTTAGAGGTGGCGGGTAATCGGCTCCATGGGACGACTAAGCAGAGGCCTTTGACTGTGTTTACCGAAAGTGAGAAGCATCTTTTGCGTCCTTTACCTGCGGTGCCTGTCGGAACGACTCGATTCCGAGTGGAATTAGCCACTTGGAGTCAGGTTAAGCTTCATGGGGACTGCCATGTACGTTTTGAGCAGGCTTATTATTCGGCACCTTTTCGTTTAGTGCATCAGCAGCTCTGGCTCAAGGCTACAGATACAACTGTTAAACTCTTTCATAATCTGGATTTGGTAGCTGTTCATCCGCGGGTGCGTAAACCGGGTGCTCGTTCTACAGTGGATGAGCATTTACCTCCGGAGGTCATTGCTTACAAGATGCAGGATCCTCAGTGGTGTCTTCGGCAAGCGGAAGCTATTGGTCATAACTGTCATCGCCTCATTCACCACCTTTTTGCTGATCAGGTTTTGGATAATTTGCGGGCGGCCCAAGGGATCATTGGTCTTGCTAAAAGGTATGGAGCTTTGCGTTTGGAGAGTGCTTGTCAAAGGGCTTTGTTCTTTGATAACCCCCGCTACCGTACGGTCAAGAGCATTTTAAAACAAGGCTTGGATCAGATGTCCTTACCTACTCCCCATCCTCTTTTTCCTCTTTCTGCCATTTACACGGAGCAGGCTCGTTTTCTCAGGCCAGCTGTGGAGTTCCACGCGGAAGCGAGTTCTCCCAATGAGGAAGAGGGGTTCTCATGAATCCCTTGCCTGAGCTTAATGTTTTGCTCAAACAGTTACGTCT
>CAZAGD010000045.1:0-9280 GCA_964484485.1 uncultured Syntrophaceae bacterium | reverse complement strand
CTTGCGTTCCGGCCTTTTTTATGTTAAAAAGAAGCCATGGAACAAGGGATTCGATACCGGGGCAAGAATTATACCCTCCGAGAGATCGATGAAATTAGAGAAATTCTTATAGCCTATCGAGACCGAAGCCGCAGGTTCATTTCTCAGGAGATCTGTCGTCGGTGGGGATGGAGGCAGCCCAACGGCGTTCTCAAAGACATGATCTGTCGAGGTCTCTTGTTGCAGTTGGAGGCGCGGGGGTTCATCAAGCTTCCTCCTCGTAAGCAGCATCCTCCCAATCCTCTTCTGAGAGATCCCAGGCCTGAGCCCGTAGAGCTTGATCAGACGCCCATGGAGTGTGAGTTATCGGATCTGAGGCCGATTGAGCTGCTTCAAGTCAGAGGAACGGCTTTCCAGAAGCTCTACCGGAGTCTCATCGATCAGTATCACTATTTAGGGTATAGACGACCCGTAGGAGAGCATTTGGAGTATCTTGCCCTGGCACAGGGGCGTGTGGTGGCCTCTCTGGGGTGGTGTTCTGCTCCGCGCCATATCGGGTGTCGGGATCGGTATATCGGTTGGAATAAGGAGCAGAGGCAGAGGAATCTTTCTCTGATTTTGGTGAATACGCGTTTTCTCATATTGCCCTGGGTCAAGGTGGCTCATTTGGCTTCCCACTTGTTAGGGCTCAATGCCAGAAGGATCTCGCAGGATTGGCAGAAGGTCTACGGTCATGAGGTGGTTTGGTTGGAGACGTTTGTAGACCCTGAACGGGGATTCTTGGGGACTTGTTATAAGGCGGCCAATTGGCTCTATTTGGGTAAGACCACGGGGCGTGGGAAGGATGATCATACCCAAAAGGTGAATCGGAGTTTGAAATTAGTCTTTGGATATCCTTTGAGGAAAGACTTTCGTCAGGTGCTCTGTGCTTAATTTTTGTCCGGGTTGTTTTGAGAAGCAGCGCCAGATTGATGAATTGACCGAGGAGGTCAAGCGTCTCAAAGCGAGGTTAAATTATCTTAAGCGGAAGCAGAAAGAGGGTTATTTTGGTTCATCGACGCCTTCATCTCAAGTTCCGATAAAGAGGAATGCGCCGAGGGAGAATCAAGGCAAGCGGGGTGGAGCCAAGCCTGGCCACCGTGGGCACGGTCGTCAGAGGTTTGATGAATCCGGTGCGGATCGGATCATTCGGGTAGAGTCAGAAGTTGGGAATCGATGTCCTCGATGTGGAGGCCCTTTAGAAGATAAAGGGATTGAAAGCCATTGTGTGATCGACATCCCTCCTTTGAAGACAGAGCGGATTCTTTATCAGCTTCCAAAGCGATACTGTCCTCGTTGTCAGAAGAGTTATCAGCCTCCTACGCCCGGGGTTTTACCTAGAAGCCTTTATGGAAACCAACTGTTGGCCACCGTTACGACCATGCACTATCTTCACGGTATTCCCATGGGGCGAATCATGGAGCAGATCGACATTAGGCTGGGCCCCCTGGTCAAAATCTTTCATCGTCTGGCGAAGCTCTTTAGTCCCATTCCGAATCGTTTGATCGAACACTATCGCCACTCTCCGGTCAAACACGCTGACGAAACGGGTTGGCGTAACGATGGTCAAAGCGGCTATGTCTGGCTCTTCGCCACCGATAAGGTCAGTCTGTTTCTGTTCCGTAAGACTCGGTCTTCCAGTGTTCCTCGTGAGGTCTTTGGGGACAAGCCCCTGCCAGGCACCCTGGTTGTGGACCGTTACAATGCCTACAACAAGGCCCCCTGTCAGATTCAGTATTGCTATGCTCATTTGCTTCGGGAAGTGGAGGAGATGGGGAAAGAATTCTCAGAAGTCGATGAGGTCAAAACCTTCGTCGGCGCCCTGGCTCCTCTTCTGGCCACAGCCATGCATCTCCGTTGCCTACCCATAACAGATGCCCAATTCTATGAACAAGCTGAAAAGGTCAAAAACCAAATCATGGAGATCGTTCATGCTCCGGCTCAGCACCTGGCCATCCGCCGGATGCAAGAGATCTTTCATGAGAAGGAAGATCGCATGTACCACTGGGCCAAAGATCGAAGGGTTCCTGCGGATAACAATCTGGCAGAAAGAGACCTTCGCCCCACTGTCATTGCGCGTAAAGTCAGCTTCGGTTCTCAATCCGATACAGGAGCCCAGACCCGAGGCGTTTTGATGACTACCCTCCATACCCTAAAAAAGCAAACTAAGATCAATGTCACTTCCGCATTCAAAATAGTCCTTGATCAACTTGCAAAAGACCCCAACCTAGACCCTTACAGTCTGCTCTTTCCCAACGACACCTCTTGAGAAAACCAAACCGATGAAGAAAATTTCCTCGACAATGAAATGAAAGATAATACTGGTATGTCCTCGTGCCCCTACCCAAAGTGTTAACCCCGCTTCAGTGAGGGATTACTTTCAAATTATTAAAAACCACTTAATCCTCTTTCAAATCTAATTTCCTCCATATTATAAAAAATTCTTTTTTTATTTTTAAGGAAATTTTGTTAGCTTTTTAATTTTAAATCCGTAAATTTTAATATTTTTATTAAGCAATTTTAATGCCTTTATCCTTATTAATATCGTAACTTATTGGAATTATTTGTTTTATTAATTAAATTCATGAGCATCAAATTAATTAAAAGAGGAATTTTATTTCCTAAAAGTTGAAATTTATTTCTTTAAAAATCTTAAATCTCTCGATCAGGTTCTCCCTCTTATTCATATTCCTTTAAATTTCTTAGCTTCTTCGATATACTAGACCCAAATTTTTCCACCTCGTAGGTGGAACAAGAGATCGCCCATCCATTTTCCACCTACGAAGTGGAAAAAAGTTGGTGGACTTATTTTTATCAATCAAATTTATTCCGTTCCACTTCGTAGGTGGAAATAAAGTGGGGCAGTAAAGTATGTTCTTGGGGCTTTCTTTTTAACGCAAGCAGAAAAAATCGCCATCGACGAGGTTCAGAAGGTTCCAAGTATCCTTACGGCAATAAAAAGAATTGTAGATGAAAAGAGGAAACCCGGACAGTTCATCATTACTGCTTCGGCCAATACAACTTTTCTGCCAAAGATTTCCGAAACCTTGGCTGGCAGAATTATTTTTATTGATTTATTTCCCCTTACCATTTACGAAATAAGTTCCCACCTGAAAGACGAACCAAAGGCCATTAAAATTTTTTCTTGCGCTACTGCGGAGAGATGTTTGGAAGCTATTGAATAGAATTGAATCTAAACGAACTGACTTAAGGAAGATAACTTTCCGGGGCGGGTTCCCTGTGGCCTGGTTAGAAGATAATGATGTGGCCAGGCAAGAGTGGTTTAAAGGATATGTACGAACTTATCTTGAACGGGATGTAAGGGACCTCTCCAGAATTCAGAAATTATATGACTATTAGAGGTTCCTATCTCTGACAACCTTCCACTTTTCTCAGATACTGAGCAGATCTGATTTGGCAAGAGATTCTGGTATTCCTTATACCACAACAAATCATTTTTTTGACTTATTACTTGCTACTTACCAGGTATTTTTATTGCAACCCTATTTTAGGAATATAGGAAAGCGATTGATAAAGTCTCCTAAGTTGTTATGGAATGACACAGGGTTGGCTCTACATTTGCAAGGAATAAACCATTGGGCTGATGCCGAACGACTCGGACGGAGCGCCTTTCTTATAGAAAACAAAATTGTGCTTGAGGTCAAGACACTTTTGTCTGCCTACATGCCTTTGGCAAAAATATACTATTGGCGGACCAGCGGCGGTGGCGAAATTGATATGGTCATTGAAACCAACGGCAATCTTATCCCCTTAGAAGTAAAATGAACGGAGAAGATTGGGCCTCGGGACATAGTAAGCATGGAGATCTTTTTAAAAGATTTCTCAAATCAAGTTCCCTTTGGCATTGTTTTATATAGGGAAAAGGAGATTTTAAAATTAAGAGAACGGATATTCCTAGTACCCTTTCAAAGATTTCTGGGATAGGAAATGGAAGAATGGAATGATGGAATGGTGGAATAATGAAAGAATGGAAGAATGGAATAATGAAATAATTCGTAAGTTATTGAAATCAGTGGTGGTGCGAGAGAGGGGATTTGAACCCCTACGGGTTGCCCCACTGGATCCTAAGTCCAGCGCGTCTGCCAGTTCCGCCACTCTCGCCCAGGATTTATAAAAATAATATAAGAAAAAACAAACAATATCAAGCCTGAAATTTTTGCCATTCTCTTCTGCACAAGTGGTCTGGTGTTGGCACGACACACGACAATTGTTTCGACTCTTTTCGGCCATCCATTTTGCCTCATTGCATCATAAAGAACCATAAGTTTTTTTCCGAATAATAAATAAGCTAAGAAAATTTAGACTTATTAAAGAATGCTCAAAAGGAATTAAACTGGGAGTTTTCCCTTATATGATGGAATTTTTTCAAAGTTTATATAAAGATTTTGAGGCCGACCATTATATTGCCGGGAAGCTATTTTCAGTTGGTTACGAAGCCTTTAAACTGCCAGGTGATTTTGGCTTTTACCTTAATTCACAAATCAAAAAAGACAAGCCTATAGGTTCTCAAAAACTTGTCCCCCTTACGAAACTATAGACTACAAATTTTATTTGGCAAGGTAAGCTAAGAAGGCATGGAGGGAAGCACTTATTAAAAGAATTATTCCTGTTTGGCGATGAATTCCAAAGCGTACTTTAAGCCAGCGGAACCCTGTGCTCAATTGAAATAAGATGAGCATGAAATTGAGCATACCCAGCAAGAGAATAATAGACAATCCACCCACGGTCATTTTTACTCTCCTTTTAATTATTAATTAATATTTTAATGGTAGTTGGACCGGCACTCCCATGAAGAATGCAGTTCGCTTCTGCGGTAATTTCTAAATCTTCCATTACCTTTACCTTTAACTCTCTTGTAAATATCTCACTTTCAGGTCTTTGGGTTGAATCAAAATCCCAGCGAGCAACCTCTTTCTTATTTATCACCACTCTGAGCCAGTTAGTATAATGTAAAGCACTATTCCCTTTATGAGTCACAGTAATTCTAACAACTATTTCCGACCCTTTCTGCGCCACCCTGGGCGCTTCGATAGCTACCGAGGATTTATTAGCCAAGGCTACTCCCTGCATAATTAAAATAAATGACACCCCAGCCGCCAAAAGCATCATTTTCTTTTGCATAATTCTTCCTCCAGGCGCTAAATATATATTCATATTAATCCAAATTTGGCAATGTGAAAATGGAAATTATTAAATGACTAATTGTAAGGATGGTATTATAAGGTAAGGGAAACAAAAAGAACCTGCTCCGAGCAGGTTCTTTAGCTTTCTTTCATGGTCTGGGATCAGCGTCAGGAGGACTTGTTGGCGGTACAACTTTTAACCATCCCCCTGGACAACTTTTTACGTAGGGATAATAAGCCCGGGACTCCGGGCAATAATACCAGTAGCTTTCTTGAGTCTGATCTGGTGGAACACAAGGTGGTGTCTTTTCAACGATAACCACCGAGGGAATACGGTAATAATAAGGAACAATAGCTAAGGGAACAACAGGTGCTCGCCAATAATGCACTCTTGGCCCAATCCATACCGGTTGCCGAACCCAAACATGCGGAGTCCCCACTCTGACATTAAAACCGATAGAAACCTGTGCTCCTCCAGCATAACTTGGCCAAGGGACAGCAATGAAGGCAATCGACAAAAGGCTTAATAGGAAGATTGATAAAATAGTTTTTTTCATTTCATCCACCCCCTTTTTAAATTTTTTTCAATCATTGGGCAAATTATTGGCAATTAAATTTTAAAATCACTTAAAATATTTTCGATTTTTAAGGCAGTAAGGGAGGTTTCCCTCCCTTACTTTTTTACCAATAACAAGGGCCATAACCCATTCCACGGCCAGGGCCAAATCCACCTTTTCTACCAAATCCCGGGCCAGTACCAAACCCGCCAAAAGCTCCGCCTAATTTAGCTTGCTGATCAGGAGTTAATATCTGGCGCATATCCAAACGATGTTTGGTAGCTTTCTCTTGAATCTTTTCTGTTAAAGCATTAATCTCCTTTTGCTTGGCCAAAATTCTCTCTTGATCTGGGTTGGGCTGCAACCAGAGAGAGCGTAATTCTAAACGCTTGTTCATAAGCTCATTCTGTAAAGGAGCTACCTCTTTCCAATGAGCCTCACGCAAAGCTTGCAATTTTTGGGTCTGTTCTGGGGTCAAATTAAGACCAGCTATTGTCGCTCCTGGATAATTTCCGAAAACGAAAGGCCCTTGGCCCATTCCTACACCTGCTCCTCTCCCCCATCCTTGGGCAAAAGCTAAACCGCTCATGGTCAAAATTGTTATAGCCAAAATGGTTAATATTATTTTTTTCATTTCAATCTCCTTTTCTTTTTTTCTTTATTGGCTTAGCGCCACTAACTATTTAATCAGCAACCCACGTGCCGAAAAAAGAAAAGGTTCTTTATTTTTCTAACTGATTAAAATAATTGGTTATTTAAAAATAATGGGTGAAAAAATAAATTTTATAGTGCCAATTAAAATCGGCAAAATTGTCGAGATAGGAAGACTTTATTTTTAAAAATTGAATGATTTAAGACTTTTAGGAAATAATGTCTAATTCGACATAAATTATGGAGGCCGACAATTTTGTCGAAAATACAATTAATCATTTAATAGAAAATCTGATCGCCTATTTAAATAAAATGTATAGCAATTTGATGACCCTTTAATTATGTAGATTCACCAAGAGGCCTATAGAAGTCGAACCAATAAATCTGACCGTCGATCAGTTTTTAAATTCCAGCTTAATTCAGGCGGGAGGGAGAGAGGCTCATTAAAATGAGGCACTTATTATTTCATAGATACGGGCGGGGAGAGAGACATTTCCCCTCCCCGCCTGTCTTTTGCTGGCGATAAATATTAAAACTGATCGACGGTCAGTCAATAAATGACTTGACATCAATTTATCTGCTCGATATATAATTTCAAAAATTAAATCTTAAAGGGAGGAATGAAATGAAAAGATTAATCATTTTGGTTTTTATTATTTGCTTATTTCCTTTTTTCTCCTATAATGAGGCGATTGCCCAGAAAAAAGTAAAACTGAGTTTCACTTCCGGAGGGGTGGGCGGTGAATGGTATGTAATGTCTGCAGGCATTGCTGATTTGATCAAAGAAAAGGCTCCCTGGATCGAGATCACCGTCCTTCCTGGCGGGGGAACCCTTAACAATGTCCGCGTCGGAAAAGGTGAGGTTGAATGCGGGTGGGGATTGAATCCGTTTGTAGTGGCTTCTATCAAGGGGGAGGATCCATACAAAGAGGCGTATCCCGACATCCGCGTTCTTGGAGGAAGCTTCGGCGATACATATTTACATTTCATGGCGGCAGAAGATACGGGAATTACCAGTATTGATAAAATAGTCGAGAAGAAATACCCTATAAAAATAGGAGTCGGCCGGGCAGGAGTCTCCGGAGAGTGGGCCTTTAGAAAATTCATGGAAAAATATTATAAAGTTACTTATGCTGATATAAAGGCCTGGGGTGGAACTGTGAGCCTCACTGGCTATCCGGAAATAGCCACTAATTTAAAGGATCGACACCTCGACTTTGGTTTTATCAATATCTCTCCCCCTGCGGCGGTAATCCAAGAGGCGGCCTTAGGACGAAAACTAACCCTGCTGCCCTTTACATCAAAGCAATTGGAGTTTATGAAAAAAGAAATGGGCTTTAATATCGGAGTCATTAAAAAGGAATTTTATCCCGGCGTGCTCAAAGAAGATATTCCTACTGCTTTCATGGGAACAGTTTTCATGGTGCATAAAAAAGTTGATGCCGATGTTGCTTACACAATTACGAAAATCCTTTCTGAAAATGCATCCCGCCTTCCCAAGATTGCCAAGTGTATGGCTGACTTCAAACCAGAGATCGCTTGGAAGGATATGCCCGCCGAACTTCATCCTGGCGCGGTGCGCTTTTACAAGGAAAAAGGCCATTTAAAATAGCAATCTTTTCCTTCTTATCTAAAAATTCGTGCTGGGCGGAAAAAAATTTTATTTCTGGGTCCTTAAAAATTATTGAAGATGTTTAAAACTCAAGGAGGAAAGGATTGCGCCAGCTAAAGGGGTGGGAACAGTATTTAATCACTATATTTGCCGTCTCAGCCGCTATCTTCCACCTTTATACAGCGGCCACAGGAGTTTTGGCCTCTCGTTATCAACGGGGATTTCATCTATTTTTTCTCATCCCTTTAGCTTTTCTTCTTTTTCCGGCGACAAAGAAATCTCCCCAGGATAGGATTCCTCTTCAGGATTGGCTCTTAGCCATTCTTTCGGCCGTTCCTTCCCTATTTGTAATCATCGAAGCGCCTCGACTGGAAGGGCGTTGGGAATTCGTCACCCCCGTCCTCGATTCTGAATTAGCTATCGGAATTTTGCTGGTCATTGTGCTTTTAGAGGCTGTCCGCCGTGCCGTCGCTCCAGCCATGGCTGGGCTGGCTTTAGCCGCAGTTCTCTATCTTTTATTCGGGCACCTCCTGCCCGGAATCCTTTATCACCGCCCCTACAGCTTGCGGGAGGCCATAGAAATATGCTACCTGGTAGTGGATGATGGTATTTATGGTAGCTTCACTGGCATATCGGCTGTGTTTGTCGCTCTTTTTGTTATCTTTGGGGCCTTTATTTATGAAATGGGCTTGGGGCAATATTTTATTGATCTCGCCGTGCGCGTAGCAGGTAAAAGTACAGGAGGGCCAGCTAAAATCGCCGTCATCTCCAGTGCCTGTTTCGGAACCTTAAGCGGATCAGCCGCCGCTAATGTCTTTGCCACCGGCACTTTTACCATCCCAATGATGAAACGAATTGGTTATCGCCCCCAATTCGCTGGCTCTGTTGAGGCAGCAGCATCGACCGGCGGCCAACTCATGCCGCCAATCATGGGCGCAGGAGCTTTTCTTATGGCCGAGATTACGCACATCCCTTATCTTTCCATTTGTATCGCAGCCGCTCTTCCTGCGGTCCTGTATTTTTTTTCGGTAGGCATGATGGTTCATTTGGAAGCTTTAAAACATAATCTCAGAGGGCTGAAGGAAATAGATGCTCCCTCCCTTTCCACTTTGCTCAAGGATTCCCATTTAGTTCTTCCCGTGGCCGGTCTTCTCGTCTTAATGATTAAAGGATATTCCCCTTTTCGGGCCGCTTTTGTAGCTATACTAATTTCCGTAGCCATCAGTTTTTTAAAACGCAAAACTTGGATGACGCCCCGAAAAATTGTCTCGGCCTTGGAGCGGGGAGCAAAAGATATG